>DATHRY010000239.1:0-30934 GCA_035464715.1 Longimicrobiales bacterium | reverse complement strand
AGGACCGTTCTGACCGAGGGCGGGTGCCGGACTCGACCCGGCCAGGAGGAAGGCGATCAGGAGAAGTCGGGGGCACACCGGGACCGCGATGGGTGGCCGGACGGGCAGCGGAGACGGTCGATCCATGTCGGGAACTGGTGGAGGATTGGCTACGCGGTACCAGATGGCAGGATCTGAGATTGATTCTCACTACTAACGAACGTACGCCGGAACGCCCACGGCGAAAATGGGGAGGATCCCCATGGGCAGGTCCGTACATCTGCCTACGGACACGTGTGGAGGCCGGGGAGCCCGTCAACGACGGTGACGGGTTCCTCTTCGTGAGCCACACGGGGGAGATCTTCCCGCCGGACTTCCCGCCGGTCGCTGCGGGCAGCATCCGAGACGAAGAGCTGGTGGAGGTCTGTCGGAACAGCGATCTCTTCGTGCGACTCCGGGACAAGGACCAGCTGAAGGGGAAGTGCGGGGTCTGTCCCTTCACGAAGGTCTGTGGGGGGAGCCGGGCCCGGGACTTCGCTGGTGACGGGGGACCAGTTCGCTGAGGAGCCCTGCTGCGCCTTCACGCCGACCCGGGCCCGATGAGCCGCGGCTCCCGGGCTTTGGACGGTCGCGCCGGGCCGTCGTCGCCGGCCCGCGCTGGACACCCGCGTTGCATGAACTGGGACCTGCGGCGCTCCGCACCACGTCTCGACATGACGTGCGTCCGGTACACCATCATCGGGGAAATCCCTGATTCCGTGTGGGTGGAGTCACGGATGGCTCGAGCATCGGTGGACCATTAAGGTCTGTCTCTTCCCACGGCTCGACCGGAGCTCCGGCGCGGACGCGCGGAGTCCGGACCGACCGTTTTCCTCTGGCGACGGGTCCTCGAGAATGAACGCAGGCGGCAGGCTGGCCGCGGGGTGGGCGATCACCGGTGTCGGGGCCCTGTTCCTGTTCGCGATCGTTCGTCTCGGGGCGCGCGGGATATCGGTCGTGGCGTCCGGGCTCGGGCCGAGCCAGTGGGCCGTCTTCGGGCTTCTGCTGCTCCTGTTCGTCGTCTTCGAGGGTCGGGCCGCGCTACAGGCCCGGTGGGTGCCGATGCTGGTCCGACGGGCCCGTGACCTGCGCGGATCCGCCGCGCCCAGCCACCGCCTCCTGGCCCCGCTCTACGGCATGTCGCTGGTGGGTGCTTCGCCGCGGCGGCTGGTGCGAGCCTGGCTCGGGACCCTCGCCGTGATCGTCGCCATCCTGCTGGTGCGCGTTCTCCCGGACCCCTGGCGGGGGCTCATCGACCTGTCGGTGGCCGCGGCATTGGCCTGGGGTCTCGGTGCCCTCCTGATCCAGGCGCCCGATGCGCTCCGCACGGTCGCGGTCGAGGATCGCGGACCATGAGCGACGCACTGCTTCCCCCGCTGACGCTGCACGGCTGGTACATGCTCACCCAGTTCGCGGACCTGTCGCCGACCCGTGAAGGAACCCGAGCCGAGCGGTTGGAGGAGCTCGCCCGCCTGCTCGAAGCGTGGAGCGAGCCGGACGACGGAGGATGGACGGCGGTCTACCGGCTGGTGGGGGGCGGGAACGACTACCTCCTCCTCCACCTCCGCCCCACGATGGAGGCTCTGAGCGAGGCCGAACGGACGCTTCGCATCCACCCCTCGGCCCAGGATCTCGTCGTGAAGGACGACTATCTGTCCGTGGTGGAGCTGGGCCTCTACGGTCACACCCTGGGCCTCGCCAACCGGGCGGAGCAGGACGGGATCGAGCCCGGTTCGGCGGAATGGGAGGCCCTTGTGACGTCCCTCCTCGAGGAGCAGCTCGAGAAGGACTACACGCAACGCAGACTGTATCCCCGGCAGCCGGACGACATGCCCTGGGTCTGCTTCTACCCGATGGATAAGCGTCGGAAGGTCCAGCAGAACTGGTACAACCTGGGCCTCGCCGAGAGGGCCCGTCTCATGCAGGAGCACGGCAAGACCGGCCGGCGCTACGCCGGAAAGGTCGCTCAGATCATCACCGGGTCGGTCGGGTTCGCCGACTGGGAGTGGGCCGTGACGTTGTTCTCCGGGGACCCGATCCACTTCAAGAACCTCATCACGGACATGCGCTACGACGAGGTGACGGCGGTCTACGGTGCGTTCGGTTCCTTCTGGGTCGGCCGACGGATCCCGGCGGGCGAACTGGCCGGCGAGCTTACCGGGCGCTCCGGCACCGGACCCGAGGGGTAGAGGGCTCGAGCGGAGAAAGCATGCGGAGCGACGCCACCCGACGCGTCGCTCCCCCTGCGGGCCTTGCCCCCAAACCCATCTCGGAGCCGGGTCGACGACCGGGGAGCCCCCCGCCGGGCATCCGATGGGGCGCAGCCGACGAACGCAGCCCCACGACGAACGAAACGCGCCCCATCGCATAGCGAGCCCCGGACGCAAGAAGCCCCCCAGCGGGCGAGCGGCCCGCCGGGGGGCTCCCCGGGTGTCGACCCGGCGTCCCGCAGGCCTACTGCACCGCGTTGATCATGTCGAAGATCGGCAGGTACATCGCCACGATCATCCCACCAACGATCACCCCCAGGAACACGATCATGACCGGCTCCAGGGCGGACAGCAGCGCTTCGACCGCGGCATCGACCTCGTCGTCGTAGAAGTCGGCGATCTTGGTGAGCATCTCGTCCAGCCCACCCGTCTGCTCACCCACGTTGATCATCTGGACCACCATGGGCGGGAACACGCCCGACTCCTTCAGCGGCCCCGAGATCGTCTCACCGCCGGCGATGGAGGCCCGGGAGCCCATGACGGCGTCGTGGATCACCCGGTTGCCCGAGGTCTTGGCGGTGATCTCCAGGCCTTCGAGGATCGCCACACCGGACGACACCAGCGTCCCCAGCGTCCGGGTGAAGCGGGCCACGGAGGCCTTACGGAGCAGATTCCCCAGGATCGGGAAGCGAAGGAGGAAACGGTCGATGGCGAGTTCCCCGGTGTCCGTCTGGTACCACGAGCGGAGGGCGAACACGCCCCCGATGATGGCCGCCAGGACCGCCCACCAGTACGCCTGCAGGAAGGCGGACATCCCGATGACGACCCGGGTCGGCAGCGGCAGGGCGATCCCCGCCGAGTCGAACATGTTCTGGAAGGTCGGGATCACGAAGATCAGCAGGATCGCCACCGCCGAGATCGCCACGGTGAAGATCACCCCGGGGTAGATCATGGCGCCTTTGATCTTCCGGACCAGCGCGTCGTTCTTCTCCAGGAAGGTGGCCAGGCGCAGCAGGATGATGTCCAGGATACCGCCGGCCTCACCCGCGGCGACCATGTTCACGTAGAGGTCCGTGAACACCTTGGGATGCTTCCCCATGGCGTCGGCGAGGGTGTGCCCGGACTCCACGTCGTAGAGGACGTCCTGGATGGTCTTCCGGAGGTTCTCGTTCTCGGTCTGCTCGGCCAGGATGTCCAGCGACTGCACCAGGGGCAGCCCCGCGTTGATCATCGTGGCGAACTGCCGGGTGAAGATGACGATGTCCTTGGTGCTGATCCCGGTGCCGAACTTCAGGGACAGCTGCTTCGGCTTCTCCCGCACCGACACCGGGATGAGCTTCTGCTTGTGCAGGTAGGCGAGGACGTCGTCCTTCGTCTTGAGCTCGATCTCGCCCGAGAGGATGTCCCCTCCCGTGGCGGGACGTGCGCTGTAGAGGAATGCGGGCATGGTCTACGGACCTCAGTTGGCGGGCACGGGCTCGCCGACGGCCCGCAGGAGCTCCTGCGGATCCGGCGAGCGCTTGAGCGCCTCTTCAAGCGAGACGTCGCCCTTCAGGTAGAGAGACTGGAGCGAATCGTTCAGCGTCTGCATGCCGTGCTTCTTCCCGGCCTGCATGAGCGAGTAGATCTGGTGGATCTTCTCGTCCCGGATCACGGCCCGGATCGCCGGCGTGCAGATCATGACCTCGGCGGCCACCACGCGGCCCTTCCCCTTGGACTTGGGCAGCAGCGTCTGCGTCACCACCCCTTCCAACACGAAGGCGAGCTGGGCCCGGACCTGGGCCTGCTGGTGCGACGGGAAGGCGTCGATGATCCGGTTCACCGACTCCGCGGCGGAGTTGGTGTGGAGCGTGGCCAGGACCAGGTGCCCCGTCTCCGCGATGGTGAGCGCAGCGGCGATGGTCTCCAGGTCCCGCATCTCACCGATGAGGATCACGTCCGGGTCCTGCCGGAGGGCGTACTTCAGCGCCGCCGTGAAGGACTTGGTGTCGGCCCCCACCTCCCGCTGGTTCACCACGGACAGCTGGTGCCGGTGGATGAACTCGATGGGGTCCTCGACGGTGATGATGTGACCCTTCCGCTCCTTGTTGATCTTGTCGACCATCGCGGCCAGGGTCGTGGACTTCCCGGACCCGGTGGGACCGGTCACGAGCACCAGACCCCGGGGCCGCTCCGCCAGCCGGTTCAGGATGGAGGGCAGGCCGAGCTTCTCGATGGAGTGGATCTCGTAGGGGATCTGGCGGATGGCCATCGCCACGCAGCCCCGCTGCTTGTACACGTTCCCCCGGAAGCGGGACAGGTTCTGGACACCGAACGAGAAGTCCAGCTCGTCCTCCACCTCGAAGCGCTTCTTCTGGTTCTCGGTGAGGATCGAGTACGCCAGCCCCAGCGTGTCCTTGGGCGCCAGGGGCTTGGGGTACTGGCTGTGGATCAGGTCCCCGTCCACCCGGAGCTTGGGCCGCTCCCCCACCGTGAGGTGCAGGTCCGAGGCCCCGCGCTGGATCATCTCCTGGAGGAGGTGGCGGAGGCCGAGCTCCGGGGGCTTGCGCTGTTGCGTCTGCTGCTGCGTCGCCTGATCCGACATCGGGTCTCTTCTTGGGTGTCGTGTGGGGTCCGTCGCGACTAGTCGGTCGTGACGGCGGTTTCCTTGACCACTTCTTCGAGGGTGGTGATGCCCCGCTCGACCTTCTTCAGGCCGTCCATGCGCAGGGTGAGCATGCCTTCCCCGAGCGCGATGTCCCGCAGCTCGTCCGTTGACGCCTCGGCCATGACCGCCTTCCGCAGACTCTGGGACATGGCCATGACCTCGTAGAGGCCCTGCCGCCCTCTCAGGCCCGTGCCGCCACAGTGGTCGCAGCCCTCGCCCTTGTAGAAGGTGGTGCGGGCGGCCCAGTCCAGGGGCACCCGGGCAGCCTGCAGGTACTCCGACTCGTAGTGGGTCTCCACCTTGCAGTTGCCGCAGATGCGCCGGACCAGACGCTGGGCGGTGAGGAGGTTCAGCGCCGAGGCGACGTTGAAGGGCTCCAGCCCCATGTCGATCAGCCGGGTGATCGTGGACGGGCAGTCGTTGGTATGGAGGGTGGAGAGCACCAGGTGACCGGTGAGCGCCGCCTTGATGGCGATCCCGCCGGTCTCGATGTCCCGGATCTCACCGACCATGATGATGTTCGGGTCCTGCCGCAGGAACGCCCGGAGAGCGGCTGCGAAGCTCATCCCGATCTCGGTCCGCACCAGGACCTGATTGATCCCGTGGATGTTGTACTCCACCGGATCCTCCGCCGTCATGATGTTGGTGTCGATCGTGTTGATCTTGGACAGCGCGGAGTACAGCGTCGTCGTCTTCCCGGACCCGGTGGGTCCCGTGACCAGGACCATCCCGTACGGCTGGGCGATGGCGTGGAAGAAGTCCTTTTCCGCCTTGGGCTCGAAGCCGAACTTGGCCAGGTCGAAGGTGAGGTTGCCCTTGTCCAGGATCCGGAGGACGATCTTCTCGCCGAAGATGACCGGCAGGGTCGACACCCGGAAGTCGACCACCTTGTTCTTGAGCCGGAGCTTGATGCGGCCGTCCTGGGGGACCCGGCGCTCGGCGATGTTCAGGTCCGCCAGGATCTTGATCCGCGAGGTGAGCGCCGCCTTCATCTTGATCGGCGGCTTCATGACCTCCTGCAGCGCACCGTCGATCCGGTAGCGCACCCGGACCTCCCGCTCGTACGGCTCGATGTGGATGTCGGACACGCCCTTCATCACCGCGTCGGTCAGGAGCCCGTTGATGAACTTCACCACCGGCGCGTTGTTGACCTCGGCCTGGAGGGCCGCGACGGAGACGTCCTCTTCGCTGTTCTCGACGAACTCCAGGTCCTCTTCCTCGATGAGGTCCTCGAGGATGGAGGCCATCTGTTGAGAGGCCTGGGCGTAATAGCGCTCGAGCTGTGTACGCAGGGTGTACTCGCCGGCGATCACCGGCTCGATGTTCATCTTGGTGATGAACTTCAGGTCGTCGATGGCGCTCAGGTCGGTGGGATTGACCATGGCCACCGTGAGCTTCCGCCCCACCCGGCGGAGAGGAAGCACCAGGTGCTTCGTCGCCACCTCGTTGGGGATCAGCTGGAGGATCTTGGGATCCACCACCACCTTCTGCAGGTCCACCGCAGGCACCCGGTACTGCTTGGCCAGGACCCGCGTGAGCTCGACCTCCGCCACGAAGCCCAGCTTCACCAGGGCGTACCCGAGGCGCGTCCCGTGGGTACGGGCCTCGCGGATCCCTTCCTGAAGCTGTTGCTCGGTGATCAGACCTTCGCGGACGAAGATGTCTCCGAGGCGATCCTGTACGGCGTTGGTCGCCATCCACGTTCCTTTTTGCTCGGTGGAACGGCTGGAAGGGCAACAACTTACCAGCCGCCAAGCACGCTTCGCGGCATTCCACCCGTCGCAGGGAACAAAGGGGGAAACAGATGTAGTAGCCGCGTGTTTCCAAGCTAGACGACGTTCGTCCCGGGGGTCAAGAAAATCTCCCGTCACCGTCCGGAGCCCGCGCGGACGTGCCCGCGGAGCCGCTCCAGGACGGCCGGGCCCACCCCTTTGACCGCCAGCAGATCGTCCACCGAGCCGAACCCACCGCGGCGGGTGCGGGCCTCGACGATCCGGGCCGCCAGGACCGGTCCGACCCCGGGGAGGGTCTCCAACTCGGCCGCCGAGGCCCGGTTCAGATCGACCGGCGGGGCGTGAGGCGGCGTCGAGCCCCCTGCCGTCGGGCGGCTCCCGCCATTCCCGGCCGCGGTCGGGCCGCCCGGGAGCAGGGGACGGGACGAGGGGCGCCCCCGCCCCACCCCGCGCCCGAGCCCGGGCCGGGAGGCGGCCACCGGCGGCGCCCGGACCTCCACCAGGGGCCGCAGCTTGTCGAGGGTCGACCCGCCGATCCCCCGGACCCGGCCCAGGTCGTCCACCGAACGGAAGGGTGCGGTGTCCCGGGCCGCCACGATGGCCCGGGCGAGGCTCGGCCCCACCCCGGGCAGCCGGTCCAGCTCCGCCTCCGGGGCCCGGTTGGGGTCCAGGGTCTCCCCGGGGTCGAGAGGCCGGGAACGTCGGGCCTCCTCCGTCGCCAGCACCCCGGCGGAGTCCACGAGGGCGGACGGGTCCACCCCCCGGCCGGGGAGGGCGTCCTCGGGCGGGGTCCGGGGGGCGCACCCGGCCCGGAGCAGTCCCGTGGCCAGGAGCACCCCCACCAGCTGCAGGAAGGCGTCGCGTCCGGGGGTCATGGAGGGAAGGTGGCCCGGGGGCGGGGCGGGGACATGGTCGGAGGGGCGAGCCCCTACGCGCCCGGGAATCCTCCTCCCTGGCCCAGGAAGTTCCCGGCCTCGAACAGGAACTGGCCGAACACGCTGAGCTGGAACTGGGTGGAGCCCGTCCGCCGGCCCACGAAGGACCGCCGGTCCGTGAAGCTGGCCTGGACCCCGACGAGGACGTCCGAGACCCGGGTGTCCATGGCCACGGACAGGGCCCGGTTGATCTGGTCGACGAAGGCGACGCAGTCGATCCGGGAGCGCGGGACCCGGCATTCCCGCTCCGCTCCGTAGGACCCGATCAGCGAGACCCGCACGGGCTGGCCTCCGCTCCCCCACCCGAAGGGCGGCAGGAAGGACGAGCTGAGGCTCAGCCGGTGCGAGTTCCGGTCCCGCTCCGTGTCGCCCGTGGGATCCTTCCCTTCCCCGAGGAGGAGGGAGCCGCGGTAGGCGGTCACCACGGCGCCGGCCCAGGTGAGGGTCAGATCCCAGGGCACCTGCATCTCCACGTTGCGCCGGGTCTGGACCCCCGCCCCCAGTCGGGTCTCCCGGACGTTCCGGACGAAGGAGGCCGAGAGGGACACCCGTTCCAGGGCCGCGCTCAGGACGCTCAGGGCGGCCAGGTCCGGGATGCGGGCCCGCACCTCGGGCCAGGTCCGGGAGTAGATCTGTCGATCCGCCCGGGCGTCCAGGACGGTCACGTCGGAACCGGACCAGGCCACGTCCAGTGCCGCCTGGGGCCCGGTGAGCCCCCAGGACACACGGTGGGTGAGGCCGTCGGTGAGGGTCGCCGCCGTGTCCTGCTGCAGGAAGCGGAAGCCCTCGAGGGTCTCCCAGCCGAACTGGAAGGCCAGCCCGGGATCCACCGCGGCCCGGTTGAAGCGGGACGTCACCCCGTCCTGGAAGGTGTAGCCCAGTGGCTGCAGCACACCCATGATCGCCCCCAGGAGGTCGGGCAGGCCCGGTCCGGCCACCTCCCGCATGCGCTGGGTCTCCAGGAGGAAGCGGCCCTGCACCGTGCGCTCTCCCCGGACGTTCGACTGCAGCACGAGCGTCGAATCCCCGTCCGGATCCTCGACGCCCAGGAACGACGGGTTCCGCTGACTCGAGTAGCGGGTGAGCCAGATGAGCTCGTGCTGGAGCCACGTCCAGAAGCGGGGGCCGTAGCGGATCCGGGTGGTGAGGGTCCGATCCGTCTCCCACCCCAGGTCCAGCCCCAGGAGCCGGTTCCGCTCGGCCGCCAGGAGGGCCTGGACCCGGGGATCCGTCACGGACTCGACCGGCCGGAGCAGATCCCGGTACGATCGGAAGCTCGCCCCGGCCGTCAGGGAGCCCACGGGCTGCAGCGTCAGGTCCGCCGCCAGCTCGACGGCCTCCCGGGGGGCACGGGTCGGCAGGACCAGGGAGTCTGCGGGCGTCGAGATGATGCGCTCGAAGCGGAAGATGTCGTCGTCCCGGCGCAGATAGGCGGTGCCCACGCCGAACCGCTCCGGGGACCAGCGGACGCGACTGCCGAGCACGGCCTCCTCCAGTCCCGAGGGGAGGATGGCACGGAAGAAGGGCTCCGCGAAGTCCGGAATGGGATCGAACTCCCGGGGCTCCAGTCGACGGGCGTAGTTCAGACGCGCGTCGACCCCATGGCTCTCCACCCGGCTCGTGATGGCGGCGTTCCGGACCTGGTAGGCGGCCACGTTCGCTTCGAGCCCGTCCAGGACGGCGCCCACCACCGGGTTCGCCGTGGGGGTCACCTTGCGGAAGCCCAGGGAGACCCGGGAGCGACGGCTGCCGATGTCCCTGAGGTTCTGGATGCGGTCGGCCTGGACGTCGGAGTTGGTCAGGAAGGTCGGGTCGAGGGTGCTCCGGTCGTAGCTCACCTGGAGCGGGAGGGCGATCCCCCATCCTGCCGGGGTCAGGCGATCGAGACGGGCCAGGGCGTTCACCCCGATCCTCTGGTCCGACTGGTACGAGGCCGTCTCCCGCAGCTGGCGGAAGGTCCCGGACCGGTCCGAGAAGGTCACGTCGCCCACCAGCACGTCACCGGCGGCCACCCGGGCCTGGACCCGCCCGGCGATGCCCGGGTCGGTGTCCCCGGCGTCGAGCCGCAGCTCGTTGACCCACACCTCGCCATCGAAGGGGAGGTCCCCCCGGTTCCAGATCCCGAACGCCATCTCCCGTACGTTGGCCAGGTCCGGCGCCCGACCCCGGTCCCGGAGCACCACGGCGTAGGTGGAGTCCGCGGACCACTGCACCACCGGGGGGTCTCCCGGGCCGGGGGGATCGAGGATCAGCGCTTCCTCCGCCCGGGCCCTCAGATCCAGGAACTGGTTGAAGTCCACCAGGACCTCGGGGAGCCAGTCGGCGGTCTGGACGCCGCCGGTGGCGGGGATCCGGAGGGGGGTGCGGTAGATGTAGAAGTTCTCGGGGTCGGTACCGATCTTGAAGAAGAAGCTCACCGGGACCTCGGGGCCCCAGTCCCCCGATCGTGGCACCACCCAGAGACGGGCCTGGCGGTAGGTCAGGAAGTCCCTGGGCCGCTGGGGAAAGCGGGTGAAGACCTCGCCTCGGTCCCCCGGCTGGAGATCCTCGACCCGGATGCTCAGGGAGCGCTCGTTGAACTCCAGGCCCTGTCCCCCCACGGCGCCGGTGGGATCCGACAGCTCCTCCAGGACGCCCGGCGGGGACTGGTAGGCGTCACCCTCGGTGAGGCGGGACACGGGCCCGACCTCGGTGCGACCCGCGAAGGCCGCGGTATCTCCGACGATCCCGGTGAGGACGCCGTCGGCGGTCCGGCGGATCCAGCGGGACCCGACGATGCGCATCCGGGCCAGGGTCAGGTCCGCCGTGGCGTCGGCCACCACGGTGATCCTGAGGTGCCGCACCGCCCGGAGGTCGGCTTCCGTGACCGGCCCGTTGACCTCGGTGCCGGCGCCCCGGATGGGGATGCGGTACAGGCGGAACTCGGTCCCGGTCTCGTTGCGGGTCCGGGCCAGGAAGGGGGACGTGCCGTTCAGGGTCACCACGTAGCGGAGGGAGCGCTCGGCGGTGTCCAGGTTGCCGTCGCCGTCCAGGTCCTCGGTGTCGTTCCGGCCGTTGGACCGGGTACAGTTCGCCCGGGGATCCCCCAGGCGCCAGATCCGGCCGGGCTCCCCCATGCAGTCCTCGCCCCAGAGGCCCACCTCGTCCAGCACGTTCCCCCACACCTGGCCACGGGCCGGGTCCGCCTCCTGGTCCAGGGTGCCCAGGCCCCAGGGCAGGGCGTTCTCCTTCACACCCGAGGTGTTGCCGTTCTCGTCCACGAAGAGGGCGTCCTCGCTCACGGTCCCCAGGTCCACCACGAGCCGGGCCTCGTCGCCCCCGGCCACGTAGAACTCCAGGAACTCGCTCCGGGTCAGGTCCGTGCCGGTGGGGCTCAGCGTGGTGGTGACCGACGCCCAGTGGTCGTCGTCCAGGAAGGTGATGCCCGTGAGGCGTACCCTCAGCCCCGCCTCCCGGACCTGGGTCCCGGCCACCCGGATCTGGCGGTCGATCTCCTCCCGGGCCAGGAAGCCTTCGTGGATGCCCACGCTGTCGCCCTGGGCGTCTTCGATGATCCAGTTGTGCTGCCAGGTCACGTCGGCCAGGTCCCCCGGGCCCAGCTCCGACGGCAACACGTTCTCGGCCCCGGTGCGGCTCTCGGGGGCGCTCCCCAGCGTCCAGTCGTCGGCCAGGAGCGAGAGGGGCCGGGCGTCGCTGGCGTCGAAGTCGTCCAGGAACACGGCGCTCTGCGTGTTCGGCGTCGGGAAGGAGAGGGCCATCTCCCCGTCCACCGAGAACGAGGAGGCCTGCCCCACACGCAGCCCCGGGACCCGCCCCAGGAGCCCGTCGAGCCACGCCACCGGGCGCTCGACCCCCCCGGACAGCCCCGCCAGGGCCACGGCGCCCGGCTCGAGACCCAGGATCGGGCGGGTGACCAGGGTCTGCTCCGACTGGTAGAGGGCCAGGAGATCGAGCTCGCCCCGGGCCCGGGAGCCCGTGTGGGCGTTGAAGGCCACCACCGAGGTGGGTGCGGTGCGGAACACCTGCTTCTGCTCCCAGGTCGCCCGGACCGCGGCGTCGGGCGAGGCCGCGAAGAGCGCCTCCGGATCCTCCAGCGTCACGAACCCCCCGTCGTAGTCGATCTCGTAGTCCACCCCACGGACCAGGACCCGATCGCCCAGGGTGATCCGCTCGCTCCCCTCCAGCACGCCGAGGGCCCCCAGGGAGAAGGTGCTGATCACCCCCTCGCTCCGGACGGTGAAGGGGATGGTGAGTCGGAACAGCCCGCCGTTGATCCGGTCGAAGGGGTCCTCGGCGGTGTAGATGCGCTCGTTGGCGTCCTCCCCCAGCAGAGCGCGGGTGTCCTCTTCGGTGAGCCCCAGCGAGGGGACCGCGGGCGGCTCCAGGAAGGGGCGGAGCGTCGGGAAGACCAGGAAGGTGCCCGGCACCGCAGGGGGGTCCTGGAAGAGCTCCGCCCCCGGCGTGTAGACCCAGGCCGGGTCGACCTCGTCCAGGGGGGATTCCTGGTCCAGGCCGAAGAGCTGGAGGAAGGTCACGTCGCGGCCGGCGGGGCTCCGCTTGAACGTGCGGCCGGCGCTCAGCTCGCCCAGGGAGATGGTCACGTCCACCGACGCCGTCTCCACGTCGGGGGAGGTGGAGACCCGGTAGACCTGCCGCATCTCCTGGTCCCAGGTGGGGCGGTCCGGCTGGTGGTTGGCGTCGGAGGCCTTGAGGAGGCGGAGGCGGGGACGCTCGCCGGAGGTGTAGATCCTCTCGGGGTCGTAGTCGCCCACCGTGTCCCCGACGGCGGTGACGTACGTGACCGCCAGCATCTCGTCCCGGGAAAGGGGCGTCCGGAGGGCCAGCCAGAGCCCGCTGGGGTGGATGAAGTACTCCTGGCCCGGGATCAGCGCCCGGAACCAGCCCGACTCCACCACCTGCTCCCCGTCCTTCAGGGCCACGGCGTCGGCCTGGATGTAGCCCTCGACCTGCTGACGGGAGGCCGGGTTGGCGTCGAAGCGGTAGACCTGCACCGGGTCGATCCCCGGGACCACCGTGATGGGGGCGGACCCGGCGTCCAGGGACAGGATGTCCAGGTGGGGATGGTCGGTGATGAGCTCCGGGTTCACCATGAAGAAGAACTGCCCCCGTGCGTAGTCCGCATCGTCGATGACGAGGGTGTCCGACTGGACGAAACGGCGGTCCTGGCCGACACCGGTCAGGCGGAACTCCCGGGAGGAGAGGTCCCCCCGCTGCTCCGCCCACACGGAGCGGAAGTCCACGGGCCCCAGCTGGCCTCGCATCTGGAAGCCGAAGTTCCCGGCGGGCACCCCCTCGGTGAGGAACCGGGAGCGGGGCAGACGGAACGTCACGTCGCCGACGTTGATCCCCTGGATGATGTCGTCGTCGGCCCCCTGGTAGCGGAGGGAGAGGGTGTTGACCCCTCCGAACTCCCTCAGGCGGTCGTAGTCCACGTCCACCGCGATCCGGTCCATGACCGTCCCCTGAACCTCCACCGCGAAGCTGACGTCGGGACTGAGCTGGGGCACCAGGGACGGCTGACACGACTCCTGGAACTGGTCCGTGCAGGGCCGGAAGCGGGTCCAGTCCCCGCCCAGCTCCGTGCGGGTCTGCACCCGCACCCCCAGATCCGTGTACTGGGCCACCAGGTCGGCGCCTTCGGCGATCCGCTCCCGGCGCGTGGGCTCCGCCGGCGGCAGGAAGGCGACGGGCTCCGGCGGCGCGGCGCCGTTGGCCGCCCGGGCCCGGATGAAGTCGGCGGCGGCGAGGCGGGAGAAGGTCCACGGCCCCACGCGGGGATCGGTGATCGGCGGGGCCTCCACCCGGGGGGCCAGCCAGGGAGCCCGGGCGGTCAGGCTGGGGACGCCGTCGGGGAGGAGCGGCGCGTCCAGGGTGACCCTTCGCCGCTGGAGCCCGAGGGTCACCCGGGGCCCGTCGGGAGGGGGCGCAGCCTGCCCCGGCCTCAGGTCGACCAGCCGGGGACGGGACAGGTCCGCGACCAGGATCGTGTCCCCGGGAAGCGCCGGGGCGACGGGTCCCCCCAGCGTGACGGCCAGAACGAAGGCAGGCAGCAAGGTCAGCGCCGGGACCGGGGTCGGCGCGGACGTGTACGAGCCTGGGCATGGAGGGCCCCGGGAATCCGGGTTGAGGCCCTTCCCGGAGCCGATGTATTCTTAAGTGCTGTGAACATTCTCAACCGCCATCTCATCCGGGCCCACGTCGGCCCGTTTCTCTTCGCCCTCTCGGCGTTGACGGGTCTCCTGTTCCTGAATGCCGTGGCCAGGGAGATGGAGCGCCTCGCCGGGAAGGGGCTCCCGTGGGACGCGCTCCTGGAGTTCCTGTTCCTCTCGCTTCCCCACACCCTGGCACTGACGCTGCCCATGGCGGTCCTGGTGGCGGTCCTCTACGCCTTCAGCGAGATGGCCGCCAACAACGAGGTCACCGCCATGCGTGCCGGGGGGATCTCCCCGTTCCGTATCCTCCGTCCCCTCCTCCTCATGGGGGCGCTGGTGGCCTCGGTCATGCTCCTCTTCAACGACCAGGTCCTGCCCGCGGCCAATCATCGCCTAAGAAACCTGATGCTGGACATCAGCCGCAAGAGCCCGACGTTCATCCTCCAGGAGCAGGTGGTGAACCGGGTGGAGTTCGGGACCGAGGGCGACGTGTTCTTCATACGGGCGGCGCAGATCGACAATACGACGAACGAGCTCCGCGACGTGGAGATCATGGACACCAACTCGCCCGGCGGGAGCCGGACGACCCGGGCCGAGTGGGGGACGCTGGCCTACAACGAGAACCGGACCGACCTCTTCCTCACGCTCTACGACGGGGTGGTCCTGGAGGTGGACCGGGGTCGGCCCGGGGGATTCCGGCAGGTCTGGTTCGATCAGCAGATCGTGCCCATGCGGGGCGTGGGGGACGAGTTCACCCGGCAGGCCGCCCAGGAGCGGGGAGAGCGGGAGATGACGATCCTCATGCTCATGGAGCGTGTCTGGGACCGGGAGGAGTCTCGGCAGAACGGCATCGACCGGGCCGCGGCCCGGCAGGTGGCCAACGTGAGGCTGGCCCTGGGAATGGAGGTCCGGGACACGGCGAACACGTCGGCCTGGGAGCGGACCATCCAGGCGGCCAGGAGTCCCAACGCTTCGGTGGGGACCTGGCTGGCCCGGGACCATTTCGTTCAGGAGGAGGTCCGGGCGGCTTCGTCGGCCTCGGCCCTGGCGGCCAGCAACGCCCGGAGCATCGCCGGCCTGCAGGTCGAGATCCACAAGAAGTACGCCCTGGCCTTCGCTTGCATCGTCTTCGTCCTCCTGGGGGCTCCCCTGGCCACGCGCTTCCCACGGGGCGGCCTGGGCCTCGTGATCGCCGCCTCGTCGGTGATCTTCGCGGTCTACTGGGTCGGCCTCATCGGCGGGGAGGATCTGGCCGACAGGGGGATCGCGCCGCCCTGGCTCACCATGTGGATCCCGAACCTGATCTTCCTGGCCGCGGGGATCGCCCTCTTCCGGGGCATGGGCCGGGAGACGGCCACCGGCCGGGGCGGCGGGCTGGACGAGATCTTCTGGCAGGTCCGGGGCTGGTTCACGCGGAAGCGCGGGGGCGCTGGGGACGTGATCCCCCGCACGGGTGAGGCCGGATGAGCCTTCTGGACCGGTTCGTGGCCGGGACCTTCATGCGGCTCTTCACCCTCTCGATCCTGGCCACCCCGCCCCTCTTCATCCTCGGGGACCTGACCGACAACCTGGACGACTACCTGGACCGTGGCCTGAGCCTGGCCGAGGTGGGCCACGGGTTCCTGTACAAGTTCCCCCAGTTCTTCACCTGGTCCTTCCCCATCGCCGGGCTCATCGCGGGGGTCTTCACGGTTCACAACATGACCGTGCACCGGGAGGTCGTGGCGGCCAAGGCGGGGGGTGTCTCGTTCCACCGGCTCTTCCTGCCGGTCTTCCTCCTGGGGACGGCCATCAGCGCGGTGGGGCTCGGTCTCGCCGAGGTCGTGCCCCGGGCCAACCGGGACGCGGCCGAGATCCTTCGGGACCGGGTGAGCGGGCGGACGTGGAACCAGGATTTCGCCCTCGTCACCGAGGCCGGCTACACCCTGTCCGTTCAGCGCCTCACGCTGGACGATCGCCGCATGACCGGACTGACGCTGGTGCGGGACGACGCGGGGGGCCAGCTCCACATCCAGGCCGCCGAAGCCGTCTGGATGGACGATCAGTGGAGCCTGATGGACGGCACCTTCCGGGCCATTCCCGAGCCCGGCGGGGAGTTCGCCGTCCGCTTCGACCGGCTGGTGATCCCGGGCTTCGCCGAGACGCCCGAGGAGCTCGTCCAGGAAGTGGGCGAGCCGGAGGAGATGACCCGGGGGGAGATCCTGCGGCAGGCCCGGATCGCCGAGCGGGCGGGCGGCGACACCCACCAGCTCCTGCTGGAGCTCCAGCGGCGCTTCGCCATTCCCGTGGCCACGGTGGTGATCATCCTCTTCGGCGCGCCGCTGGCCACCACCTCGAAGCGGGGGGGCGCCGCGTTCGGTATCGGCATCTCCCTGGGCTCCACCATCCTCTACCTGCTGCTCATGAAGGTCTTCGGCGGGCTCGGGGAGAGCGGTACGATCCCGGTGGCGTGGGCCGCCTGGACCCCGAACGCCGTATTCGCCGTCGCGGGCCTGTCCCTGCTGTCCCGGGTCCGGACCTGACCGACGGGTCGGTCCGTCGAGTACGGACCGGCGGTGGGGAGACCGGGAGGCGGGAGACCGGCGCCGGCGATCGGACGCCGGAGGTGGATCAGCCGGCGACCAGCCCCGAGGTCAGCCGCCCCGACATGACGGCCTCCACGGGCCCCCGGAGACGAACCCCCAGCTCGGGCGTCACCCGCACCCGGAGCCGCCCGCCCTCCATGACCACCTCGATCTCGCCGGCGGGGATCCGGCCGGTGGTCACGGCCGCCACCGCCACGGCGCAGGCGCTGGTGCCGGAGGCGCTGGTGCGGCCGGCGCCCCGTTCCCAGACCAGGGCCTCGAGCCGGGAGGGCGAGGCCACGCGGGCCAGCTGGACGTTGGTGCCCTCGGCGAAGGCCGGGTGGGCCGTCAGCGCCGGGCCCAGCCGCTCCAGGTCGGCCACCGCGGCAGCCGCATCGATGGCTGCCCACGACCACGCATCCGGGTCGCCCCACACGACGGCATGGGGGTTCCCCACCGACACGGGCACCAGCGTGACCACCGCACCGTCCAGCCCGAATCGAGCCTCGGCGGCGCGGGCTCCCACCTCGACGGCGGACGGGTCCAGCGCCACCGCGTCCGGGCCGACCCGGGCCGCCCCCATGTCCGCGACGATGTCGTAGCCGTCGTCCCGGACGTCCAGGACCTGCATCTCCACCTCGGCTCCCCCCACGGTGACCCGGAACGGCTCTCCCCCGACCCGTCCCGTCCGGTGCAGATGACTCGCCAGGATGCGAAGGCCGTTCCCGCTCCGCTCGAACTCGGAGCCGTCGGGGTTGAACATGCGCAGGGCGAAGGGCGTGGTGTCGGGGTCGACCCAGATGATGCCGTCCGAGCCCGCGCCCAGGGTGCGGTGGCACACCCGGCGCACGGCGTCGCCGTCGAGGTCCCAGGCGTCGCCCCGTTCCACCACCAGGTAGTCGTTCCCGAGGCCGTGGGCCTTGTAGACGTCGAGGCCGGCCCGGGGGGGAACGGCCCCTGCGAAGCGAGCAGGGGTGGGTGCGGTCATGGGCGGCGGTGGCTGGAGAGCGGAGGGGACGGGGCGGAGGGTGTCCGGACACCTTCCCCGGATGATGGGTCCCCGGAAACTCCCCGTCACCTCCCCCGTAGGGCTGCGGGAAAGACCTCGGCCCGTCGGGTGGGCGCCCCCACCGGGTGGAGCCGGGCCGCATCGGACGGCGCCTGACCGCCCCGGTTGCAACGGGTCCGGCCGCGGTGCGGTCCAATATCGATGGGGCGAGCGTGTCTTCCGTGACGGGGACGAGGATGACGAGGAGCGGGTGGTGGCGGGTGGTGGCGGGGGTGCTGATCGCGGCTCCCGGGGCCGCGACGGCTCAGGAAGGGGACGGGGCAGCCGGGCGCCCGGGCCTCCGGGAGACCCCGACGCTGGCGGCGGAGCCCCTCCCCGGGGAGGACGCCATCCGGCTCGACGGGCGCCTGGACGAGACGGCGTGGCAGCGGGCCGAGACCGCACGGGGCTTCACCCAGTTCGAGCCCGAGTCCGGCGCTCCGCCGTCGCAGCGCACCACCGCGCGGGTCCTCTACGGCGACGACGCCCTCTTCGTGGGCATCCGGGCCTACGACACCGCGCCGGACTCCATCGCGGGCCAGCTCACCCGGCGGGATCAATCGTCCTACTCCGACGCCGTCGGCGTCATCATCGACTCCTACTTCGACCGCCGCACCGCCTTCCACTTCGAAGTGAATCCCCTGGGCGTGAAGACCGACATCTACCGGTTCGACGACACCGGCGAGGACCGGGGATGGGACGCGGTGTGGGACGTGGCCACCACCTCCGACGGCGAGGGGTGGACCGCCGAGTTCCGCATCCCCTACTCCCAGCTCCGCTTCCGGGAGGGAGAGGAGCAGACCTGGGGGATCAACTTCACGCGGCGCATCGCCCGGGCCCAGGAGACGGTGGTGTGGGCCCCGACCAGCCGGGACGAGTCGGCCATCGTGTCCCGGTTCGGAGAGCTTCGGGGACTGCAGAACGTCCGCTCCCCCACTCGAATGGAGATCACCCCGTACACCCTGGCGCGGGTGTCCCGGATGCAGGGGGACTCCCGTGACCCGTTCTACCGGCCGACGGATCCCTCCGGCGCCGTCGGCGCCGACGTGAAGTACGCCGTCACCGGTGACCTGACCCTCAACCTCACCCTGAACCCCGACTTCGGACAGGTCGAGGCGGACCCGGCCCAGGTGAACCTCACCGCCTTCGAGACCTTCCTGCCGGAGCGCCGGCCCTTCTTCGTGGAGGGTGCGTCGCTCTTCAACTTCTCCCTGGCCCTGGGGGACGGCGACGACGCGGTGGAATCGCTCTTCTACTCCCGGCGCATCGGGCGCGCTCCCCAGGGCTGGGCGGATCCGTTGGGCGGCTATGCCGACGGGGACGACCAGACCACGATCCTGGGCGCCTGGAAGCTCTCCGGGAAGACGGCCGGCGGCTGGTCCATCGGCCTCCTCAACGCCGTGACGGCCGAGGAGACCGCCAGGATCTCTCCGGCCGCGGGCCCCGAGACGGAGCAGATCATCGAGCCCTTCTCGAACTACTCGGTGGTCCGGGTGTCCCGGGACTTCCGCGAGGGCCGGAGCGCCCTGGGCGTCATCGCCACCGGGGTGAACCGGGAACGGGACGCGGCGGACGGGCTCGGGCTCCGGAGCGGGGCCTACACCGGCGGCCTGGACCTGCGGCACCGCTTCGGCGGCGACAACTGGCAGGTCGTCGCCAACCTGCTGGCCTCCCACGTCAGGGGCTCCCCGGAGGCCATCGCATCGACCCAGCTGTCCCCCGCCCGTTATTACCAGCGGCCGGACGCCGACCACGTGGAGTACGATCCCGCACGGACCAGTCTCTCGGGGGTGTCGGCCTACGTGGGCCTGAACAAGTTCGCCGGCGGGCGCTGGCGCTTCGGGACCATGTACCAGTCCCGGTCCCCGGGCTTCGAGGTCAACGACGCCGGCTACCAGCGGGAAGCGGACTACCACACCGGGGTGGTGTACGGAGGCTACGCGGTCACCGAGCCCATGGGGGCCTTCCGGCGGTGGCGGATCAACACCTCGTGGTGGACGTCCCGGACCTGGGGCAACGAGGTCACCGGCTACGGCGGCAACCTGAACGGGAATGGGCAACTCACCAGCTTCTGGGGCGGCTACGGAGGCGTCAACGTGAACACCGGCGGCTCCTCCACCGGATTGCTCCGGGGCGGACCCTCGGTCCGGAACGAGACCCGATGGAACGGATGGGGCGGCGTCTACAGCGACGACCGCCGGGCCCTGCAGCTCAACCTGAACGTGAACTGGAACCGGGCCCCCGAGAGCGATTCATGGGGCTGGGGGGTCTCCCCCACCCTCCGTTGGCGCCCTTCGGCCCGGTCCACCCTGAGCGTGGGCACCTTCTACAACCGCCGTCAGAACGACCTCCAGTGGGTGGGGCGCTACGGCACCGGCGCGGAGCCTCTCTTCGGCCGGATCGACCAGACCACCCTGGGGCTCACCGGTCGCCTCGACTTCGCGTTCACCCCGACCCTCTCCCTGCAGCTGTACGCCCAACCCTTCGTAAGCGCCGGCGCCTACGACGACTTCAAGCGGGTGGCGAACCCCCAGGCCGCCGCGTACCGGGACCGCGTGGCCCCGGTCGACCTGAGGCCCGGCGGCGACGGCTGGGCGGGGGACGTGGACGGCGACGGTGTGGACGACGTGGTGGGCATGCCGGACTTCAACGTGCGGCAGTTCCGGTCGAACACCGTGCTCCGGTGGGAGTACCGCCCGGGCTCGACCCTCTACCTGGTGTGGGCCCAGGGCCGCCAGGGCTCGCTGAACGACGGCTCCTTCCACGCCGGCCAGGACCTCGGCGACCTCTTCAGGATGCCACCCGAGGACGTCTTCATGATCAAGGTGAGCTACTGGATCAACCCGTGACGGGCTTCAGCCGCCCCGGGTGAAGGAGGCGGAGACCTCGACGCCGCACATCGTTCCGGCGATCTGGTACGATGCGGCTCCGGTGGACGTCTCCCCACCCTCGAAGGCCAGGTCGACGGGGCAGCGTCCCACCGTTTCCCCGACCATGGCGTCCACCTCCCCGGTCATGGTGCCCGACGTCTCGAAGTTGCCCACGCCGTCGGTGCTGAAGTCGACTTCGGTGGTGACCCCCGGGTTCCCGTCGAGGGTGAAGACGAGCTGCTCCTCCTGAAGGGTGCAGCTCTCGTGGACCTGCTCCGTGACGATGGTCAGCGATCCCGCGCCGGTCTCGTCGTCCACCGTGCCGGTCACGGTCACCTCGTACCGAACCGAGCCCGCCAGGGGACACGCCGGGCTGCCCTCGTCCTTGCGATCGATGGAGACGGGGGCCCGGGCGACCGGCGAACCCACGGCGAAGTCGAACCCCAGGGGGATCTCCAGGCTCACCCCGTGGGACTGACGCCAGAGCCCGACGCCGACCAGCTCGGCCTCCGCTTCGGAGAGGGGCACGAACGGAACCGTGGGATCGTCGTCGTCGCAAGCCGCCAACCCCACGAGGACCGGCAGCGCGAAACGCAGGCAGCGGCGGGAGCTCACGGGTCACCTCCTGTGGGCAGGCCTCCGCGATGCGGCCCGCCTGGTACCGGATCCCCGTCGACGGGTTCCCTCCCGTCCGGACCGGCGGCCGGGACCGTGGAGAAGCCGGTCCGGACACCCGGCGAAGACCTCGCAAGCTTCTTGCGTGTAGGTCATTGGAAGCGCCACATGACCCGGTCGGGGGACCCGACCGGGTCCCACGCCACCTTCCGATCCGAGCCCGTGTCCCGATCGTCCCGTCACCCTGCCCTCCGCTTCGCCGGCTGGACCGTAGCGGTGGCGGTGTCGCTCGGGGGCCTGGCCCTGCTGGCGCTCCAGGTGGACGCCGTGGGCACGGCCGCCTTCCGGGCAGTCGCCGGACGCGTCGCTCCCGACCTGACGGTCGGGCGCGTGTCCGGATCGTGGGTCCGCGGGCTGACCCTCGAAAGGATCGCCTACGCGGACACCTCGGGGCTGTCCGTGACCGCCGACACCGTCCGGTTGGGCTACGCCCCGTGGCGCTGGCGGCCTGGAAGGATCCACCTCGGCGACGCCGAGGTGGTGGGGCTGAGGATGGCAATCACCGCGCAGGGGGCGCCGGACGGGGCCGCGGCCGACACCGTTCCGGACGGAGGGGCCTCCCCCGACCCGGAGGACGCGCCGGACACGGCGTCCTCCGGGGGTTGGGCCCTGGAGCTGGAACGTGTCGCCCTGCGACCGGGCCCCCTGGACCGCCCGATGGAGGAGCCCGCCTCCGACGGCGCGTTCCGGGTGGAGGGGGTGGAGGGGGAGGTCTCCGGCGTGGAGATCGCGGGCGGCGTCCGCGCCGAGACGTGGCGCCTGGACGCCGGGTTCGCTCCTGCGGGATACGCGGCGGGATGGGGATCGCTGGCCGCCCGGGGCAGCCTCGCCCCGGACGGCCTCAGGCTGGACACGCTTTCGGTGACCTCACCCCGGAGCCGGGTGGTGGGCCGCGGATGGGTGCCCTTCGACAGCACCCTCGTGCAGGCCGGCGGAGTCCGGGGGTCGCTGCACGCCGACCCCCTGGCTCTCGCGGACCTCCAGGGACTGACCCGGGTGCCCGGCGTCCTGGCCGGGGATTCCCTCGTCCTGCACCTCCAGAGCGCGACCGTCGGGGACAGCGCGGTCGTCGGGCTGGAGGCCCGGACCTCCGCGGGCGCCGTCGTGGACGTCGGCCTGACCTGGGGACGCGCCGGCGAAGGGTGGGGAGGGCACCTCGACGGGGAGATCTCGGGACTCGACCTGGACCGCTACGTGGCCAGCCCCCTCCCGCCCGGCCCTCTGCGGGCCACCGTCTCCCTCGCCGGGGACGGGCGCTGGGCCGGTGGGCTCCGGGAGCTGTCGGCGGAGCTCCAGGTCGAGGCCGCGGCGCCGGGCGTGGCCTTCGTGGCCACCGGAGCGGCGACCCGGCGGCCGGGTGCCGTCGCGCCGCGGGATTCGCTGGCCCTGGTCGTGGACACGCTGCTCTGGGAGGAGCTCGGCCTCCGTGCGGGGCGGATCTGGGCCGCCCGGAGCGGGAGCCGGGTGGACTGGCGCCTGGACGTCTCCCCGCTCCCCTCCGGCCGGCTCCGGGGAACCGGCACGCTCGAGGACCCGGAGGGCGACGGGCCCCTCCGCTACGCCGGGGACCTTCGCCTGGACACGCTGGCCGAGCCACGTAGCGACACCCGCCTCTCCGGCGACATCCGCATCGAGGGGGAGGGGCTGAACCGCCCCCGCCTGCGCTCCACGGTGGCCCTCGGGTCGTCGCGGGTGGCCGGGCTGCCCGTGGACACCCTGGAGCTCGACCTCTCCTGGGTGGGCGAGGACGGCGAGGTCACCGGGACGGCGACCGGACCCGGAGGCCGCCTGACCTGGGACCTGGAGGGGCACACGGATCCCGCCGGCGGCCGGGTGGAGATCCGATCCCTCCGCCTGGACTCCCTCCTCCCCCCCGTCGGAGACACCCTCGGACCCCTGCCCCGGCTCGACGGTGAGGTCGCCGGCCACCTCGCGTGGCAGGGGCCGATCGCCGCCCTCTCGGATCCGGCACGCCTGAGCGGAGCCGCCACGGTCCGCCTGCGGGGGACGGCGGTCGGCCGCGACGGAACGCCTGCCGATTCCGTGCCGGGAGGTCCGGCACGGGAAGGCGCACCGGGGGACGAGAGGTCGGTACCCGAAGTCGCGCCGCCGGAGGCACCGGGGAACGTTCGGGATGAGGCGGCGGAGGACTCCGGGCCCGCCACGGTCCCGGCCTACGCCACCTGGTCGTCGGCCCTGGACTCGGTGGCCGGAGACGCCACGTGGGACGCCGGCCGGGTGGAGGCCCGCGTCGATGCCGTGCTCGCCGGCGGCGACGCGCGGATCCGGCTGAGCGGCACACTTCTGGAGGGCCTCGACCTCGTGCTGGAGGAGGGTCAGCTGAGGGGGATCGACCTCTCGGCGCTTCTGGCGGCGGCGCCCGAGACCTCCCTGAACGGCGCGATCGAGGGGCGTGTGACCCGGGCCCCGGGCGACAGCCTCCCTCGCGGCAGGGTGGCCCTCCGCCTCGGGCCCTCCACGGTCCGGGGGGACTCGGTGCGCCTCGTGGACCTCGACCTGGAGCTGGACGCCGACAGCCTCCGGGGGAGCCTGGTGGCCGAGCTCGCCGGGGGAACGGTCCAGGCGGACCTCCGGGCGCCGCCGGGCGCCCTGCCGGACCGCTGGACGCTGGAGGCCGACGCCGTCCTGCCCCGCCTCGGCGCCTTCGTGGACCAACCGGACTCGGCGGTGTCCGCCTCGGCCCACCTCTCCGCCCGGGCCGACGGGGCGGGCGCCGTCCAGGCGTCCCTGGTCGTGCGGGAGCTCACCGGGTGGGGCGCCCGGATGGACACCCTGGTCGCCCGGGGTGCGGTGAACGGGGGGACGCTGGCGGTGGATACCCTGCTGGTCCGATCCGACGTCGTGCGCATCGACGGAGGCGGGTCCCTCCCCCTCGCGATGGTGGTGTCCGGCGAGTCGCCGCCGCCCTCCCCGGGCGCTTCGCACCGCATGTCCCTCCAGGTGGTGGTGCCGGACTCCGCCGGGACCGTCACCCTGGGGAACACGGCCATCCGGCCGGGGCCCGGTCAGCTCCAGGTGTACGCCACGTGCGACGGCCCCGGGTGCCAGGTGACGGGCGTCGCGAGCCTGGGCACGGTCCTGGTGGGGTCCACCTCCCTGCTGGCGTTCGACGGCAGCTTCTCCGGCGAGCTCCGGCCGGGGGGACGGGTGGCCGCCGGCCGGGCGGACCTGGTGGCCTCGGGCCTCCGGACCCCGGCCCTCGACGTGCGCCACGCCACCCTGGACCTCGACTGGGACGGTCAGGAGGCCGCCCTGCAGGTGGACGCCACCCTCGACGACCGACGCTCGGCCCAGATCGAGCTCCGGGCCGAGCCCGCGGCGGAGCTGCGGAGCGTCACGTTCGACCGCATCGCGCTTCAGCTGGACCAGGACGCCTGGACCCTGACCCGCCCAGCGACCGTGGCCCTCACCCCCGACGGGTTGGACCTGGATTCCCTCGAGGTCACCGCCGGGGAGCAGCGGGTGCTGGCTCACGTGAGGACCCTGGAGACCGGACGGGATCTGGTGCTCCAGGTCGACTCCCTGCGGATCGCCGCCATCTCGGACCTGCTGGACCGGCCGGAGCTGGGGGGACGCGTCTCTGGCGCCCTGGAGATCCAGAGGAGCGGCGACGTCCCGAGCCTGGTAGGGACCATGGAGGCCTCCGTCCGACGGGACGACGTACCCGTCCACCAGATCCATGTGGAGGCCCTCGGCACGGCGGACACCCTCACGGTGCAGGCGACCGTGACCGACCCGCAGGGTCGCACCCGGGCGACCCTGGACGTCGGCACCACCATCGCTCGACTCAGCCGGGACGACTGGCGCGCCGAGCTTGCGGTGGATTCGCTGCCCCTCGGCTGGGCCGCCCTCTACGCGCCCCCGACGACGGTCAGCGAGGCCGGCGGCACGCTGGACAGCCGGCTCGAGATCCGGGGCGGCGAAGGCGGGCTCCAGGTGGAGGGACCTGTGACCCTGACCGGCGGGCGGGTGACGGTCGTGCCCACGGACGTGGCCTACACGGGGATCGAGGCCCGTATCTCCGCCCGGGGACGCACCCTGGAGATCGACTCCCTGCACGTGGTGTCCCGGGGGACCGCCGACCTCAGTGGCCTCGTCACCTTCCCCGAGGACCAGGGTCCGGTCGAGCTCGACCTGACGGTGCGCGGAGAAGAATTCCTGGCCGTGGACACCCGGTCCCTCACCGCGGTGGTGAGCCCCGAGCTGGCGGTGTCCGGCACGGTGAACCTGCCCACCGTCACCGGAAACGTCACGGTGGTGGAGGGAAGCTTCCGTCTTCCCGAGTCCCGCCTGGGCGGGAACGTGGCCGCCGTCACCCTCACGGACGAGGACTGGGCGATCCTGCAGACCCGGTTCGGCATCGCCCGGCCCGACCCCCGGGAGGCGTCCCGTTGGATCCCCCGCGACGCGGTGCTGGACCTGTCGGTCACGCTCGGGCGGGACATCTGGCTCCGGAAGGACGACGCGCCCGAGATGGCGATCCAGTTCACCGGGGAGTTCAGCGCCGCCAAGGAATCGGACGAGGCGGAGCTTCAGCTCGACGGTGAGATCCAGGCGATCACCCAGCGGAGCTACGTGGAGGAGTTCGGCCGACGCTTCGACATCACCGAGGGGTCGGTCCGCCTGGACGGCCCGGTCCGGGCCACGCGTCTCGCGGCCACCGCCCGGTACCGGGTGCCCACCCGGGGTGACGACGAGGACCAGGTGAACATCAGGCTTTCGGTGGAGGGCGTGATGGACGATCTGGCGCTGAGCCTCGACTCCGAGCCCTCCATGGACAACGCGGACATCGTGTCCTACCTGGCCACGGGCCGCCCCGCCAACACCGCCTTCTCCGGGGAGAGCACCTCGGCGCGGGACCTCGGGATCGAGATCGTGACCTCCCAGATCACCGGGTCCCTGGAGCGCTTCGCCCAGCAGCAGGTGGGGCTGGACGTCATCGAGATCCAGCAGGACGGCCTCCAGGGGACCACGCTGCTGGCGGGCAAATACGTCACGCCCCGGCTCTTCGTCGGGTTCCGCCAGGGCATGGTCTTCCAGCCCGAGGACGGCCACAGCTTCTCCAAAGGGCTCTCCGCCGACGCCGAAGCCGAGTACCAGGCCCTGGACTGGCTCGTGGCCAGCGTTCGGGGCGGCACGTCCTCCATCCGCGTCTTCCTGGAGGGCTCGTATGGCTGGTGAGGCCCCGGGCCGATGGACCCTCCGGGGGGCGCTCCTCCTGGGAGCGCTCGCGGTCCCCGCTTCCGGAGCGGCCCAGGAGTCCCTCTTCCTGGTCAACGACTCCACCATCGTGGAGAGCGTGGACTTCGAGATCACCGGGCCGTCTCCGTTCTCCGACAACCGCCTGGGCCGACAGATGGAGGTCCGGGGGCCCGGCGGACTGGACGGGCTCCGGAACGCGTTCGCGTGGCTGCCCCTGCTGGATCCGGCCGAGCCCCCGCTCTTCGATCCCGTCTCCCTGCAGATGGACGTGGCCCGGCTCCGGCAATTCCTCATCGCGAGCGGATTCCCGGCGCCCGAGGTGGACTACCGCATTCGATTCGACCCGGTGGAGAACGGTGTGTCCATCACCATGACGGTGACGACGGGCCCGCCCAGGATCCTCGACGCGATCCGCCTTCAGGTCCCGGCTGAGCCGGAGGATCAGCTGGGGGCGGCCGAGCTCGAGGCCGGGCTCCGGGAGGAGTGGCTGGGTCGGAGGGTCGGTGCGGACGAGTTGCAGGCGATCCAGGAGCGCGCCGTGGCCTGGGGGAGGGAGCGGGGGTATGCCTTCGCCACGGGGAACGTGGCGCTGGACACCCCCGAGGAGACCCGGGCCACGGTGGAGGTCACCCTGGAGCCGGGTCCCATGACCACGATCGGGGGGCTGCAGATCGAGCCCGGCCACGACCTGGACTCCCTCACAATCCTGCGCCACCTGCTGGTGGAGCCGGGGGACACAATCCGGGCCCGCCGCCTCGACGCGGGAGCGGCGCAGCTGGAGCGGCTGGAGCTGGTGGACGCCGCCTTCGTCCAGCTCGCGCCCGGGCAAGCGCCGAACCCGACGCCCCAGGTCCGGGTGCGGGTTCTCGAGCGATCCCTCCGCTCGGTCTCGGGACGGACCGGGTACGCCGACGACAGGGGGGTGGTCGCGGAGGCGCGCTTCGAGCACAGGAACCTGTTCGGCGGGGGCCGGTTCCTGCAGGCTTCGACCCAGGCCGAGACGGGCCTGTGGTCCTTCGAGGACTACCCGGAGGAGCTCTACGGTACGACGGTGTCCCTGACCCAGCCGTACGTCTGGAGCCCTCGCCTGGACCTGGTCCCTTCGGTGTTCTGGTACTACGAGGACGGGCCGAAAGAGGAATCCCGCCGCTACGGCGGCGAGCTGTCCCTGATCCTGGCCCGGGGCCCCAACCGGTTCGTCTCCCTGGCCTATCGGGCCGAGATCAAGGATGTCCTGGCCTACCGCGGCCTGGATCTGGGGGCCCGTGGGGTCTTCGAGGCGCTGGAGACCCTGGAGGGCCTGGTCGGCTCCCAGCTGCAGACCAACCTCACGTTGTCCGCGGCGTGGGGCGAGCGGGACGACCTGGCCGCCGCCACGAACGGATGGTCCGTCAGCTCCTCCCTGTCGGTGGCGGGCCCCGACCCCTGGTCCGACGTCCAGTACCTCCGAGGTACCCTGGCGGCCGCCTGGCTGAAGGAGCTTCGGACCGACGGACCGCGGATCCTGGCCCGGGGGCGGGTGGGCCATATGATCCCCTTCGGCCGCAGCCGCGAGGGCGGTGACGAGGGGCCTCTTTCGCAGTGGGTCCGACTGGGGACCTCCGTGTTCACCGAGGGCGGCACGGAGTCGGTCCGTGGATTCAAGTCCGACCAGCTGGGCCCCAAGCTTCCCGACTTCCGCGTGGACATCGAGACCGAGACCATCGTGCCGAACGGGCGATGGGTCCCCCTGGGGGGCTTGTCCCGTTGGGGGGCGAGCACCGAGATCCAGGTGCCCCTGTTCGGGTCACCCCACTACGCCCTGGCGTTCGTGGACGGGGCCCGGGTCTGGACGGGCGACGGGTACTATCTCGCCGAGAACGGCGGGCTTCCCCTGGACATCACCGACGGCACCTTCTTCACCACCGGGGCCGGCCTCGCCCTCGGGACCCCCATCGGGGCCATCCGGCTCATGGTCGGCTTCAAGCTGAACCCGAGCGAGATCGATCTCCGGGACCCGAACGCGGTCCTGAACGCCGCCCTGCAGGGTGGGACCGAGCTCCAGGACATCCCCGAGAACCCCTGGCGGCGCTTCCGCATCCACCTGGCCATCGGCCAGCCGTTCTGAGCCGTCACCTCGTCGCAGGAACCCGTGGGCACCGAGGCCGCGGGAGGCGGCCAAGGAGTCCCCCCGGCCGCCCCCCTCCACCGGGAGTGCGGGGACGCGCGTCAGCGCAAAGGACCGAAGGACAGGCCCGCGTACGCCGCCCAGCGCCACCCGTTGAACCCGTCGCTCGCGGGGATGCCCGAGTTGACCAGGACGTCGCCGTAGTCGTGATAGTGGAAGCTCCCCCGGCCGATGGCCTTGAGCCGGGACCCGAGGGGAATCTCCACCCCGAGGCCGGGTCCTATGGCGAAGCCGTCGGTGTCGACGTCGACGTCCTCGACCGCGGTGGTGAGGCGGGTCCATCCCACGGAGCCGTCCACGAAGGCCCGGGTCTGCCCGGCCCGACCCAGGGCCTTCCGCAGGGTGACGCCCACGCCCCACTCCGTCGCGTCGGTGTCGACCTCGGCGAAGGGAACGTCCGCCCACGTCCCGGTGAGGGCCACGGCGAACGTCGAGCTGACCCCGCCGAACAGGTTGAACTGGCCCCGGATCCCCGGGTCGAAACCGTCGCCGGCATCCCCGGTCCAGCCGGCGTACCCGATGGAGAGCTCGAGGCTGCTGTAGTCCACCTGTCCGGCGATCCCACCCATCGGAATCACCGCCGCGAACATCCCGATCCCCACCAGCTCCCTGAGCCTCATGATCCTCCTCGCGTAGTGCTGAACATACTGTCGTCGAGGTGCCGAGCACCGGCCCGCTTCGGCCCCGCCGGCCCCCGCTCCTAATCTACGAATCGGGACCCACCCGTCACGGGCGGCCGAAGCGAGCGGGAGGAGCCACGGTCCGAAACCGGTGCTGCGAGGTCAGAAGCTCAGGGTGATGCCCAGGAGCAGCTCCTGGCGGTGGACACCGGTCTCGGGGAGATCCGCCAACGTCGGGAAGATGGTGCCCAGCTGGTCCAGGGGGATCTCTTCCAGGTTCAGCTGCAGCGTTTCCGCATACCGGTTGTACTCGACGCGGAGCGCGAGATCGAGTCCACCCGGCAGCTGGCCGACGCGTTTCAACGGGACGACCTCGAACCCGACGCCGAAGTGCCAGACGTTGGGCCAGAATCCGGGGGATACCCAGTCGGTCTGGATGGGGTCGAAGGGTCCGGTGGACGCCTCGACGTCCTCGAGCCGGTACCAGCTCCACCCGTAGCCCAGCTTGCAGAAGGGCTCCACCGGCCCCAGGTGGAACGCCGTGTACCGGATGCTCCCCGCGTACTCCCAGTAGCTGATGTCGGCCTGGTAGAAGTAGTCGGGGGCGTCGGCGAAATCGAGGCCGAAGGGCATTCGGGCATGCCGCACCGTGTTCTCGCTGGCGAAGCGGCCGAAGTAGAAAGCAACCTGGACGAACGTCCCTGTGGATCGGTCGATGAACTCGGTGGCCCCGACGATCTCCGTGTCGCCGTCGATGCCGTTCTCGACGCGAACAGGCCGAACGTGGCATACGCGGCAAGGCGAAGGGGGGTCGGGAATTGCACACGGCCCGGAGGCCACCAGTCGGGAACCCGCAGAGGGTAGGGTGTCCATCACGGCCCGTCCAGCGAGTCGGCGGGCCCCGCCCTTACCCACCTCCGGTCGCCACGTTAGCTTCGGATCACATTCCGACGGGGCGATTTGCGCGTATTGCGGCCCGTCCGGTCCTCCCGGGACCGGGCAAACCTGCTAAAAAGCTCCGACCTTGGATCCGTGGCGTCCCCGGATCCGGGTCGTTGTGCATTGGGGGATTCCCATGTCCGAAATCTCTGCACTCGTCTCCGCCCTCCGGGAGCGCGTCCTCGTGCTGGACGGGGCCATGGGGACGGTGATCCAGGAGCATCGGCTGTCCGAGGCCGACCTCAGGGGGGATCGTTTCGCCGGACACCCCCTGTCCCTCGAGGGGGCCTTCGACGTCCTGTCCCTCACGCGGCCCGGGCTCCTGCGGGACATCCACGGGGCCTATCTGGCCGCCGGGGCGGACATCGTCGAGACGAACACCTTCAACGCCCAACGCATCTCCCTGGCGGACTACGGTCTCGAAGCCCATGTCCACGAGATCAACGTGGCGGCGGCCCGGGCGGCCCGGGCGGCCGCCGACGACTGGAGCCGCCGGACCCCGGATCGACCCCGCTTCGTGGCCGGCGTGCTGGGCCCCACCAACCGCACCGCGTCCCTCTCGCCGGACGTGGAGGATCCGGGCTTCCGGGCCGTGGACTTCGAGACGCTCGAGGCGGCCTACCGGGAACAGGCCACCGGACTGCTGGAGGGCGGCGTGGACCTCCTCATGGTGGAGACCGCCTTCGACACCCTGAACGCCAAGGCGGCCCTCTTCGCACTCCAGGGACTGCTCCGGGAGCGGCGGCTGAGCACGCCGGTCCTCGTGTCGGGGACGATCCCCGACCGGAGCGGTCGCACCCTGACCGGCCAGACGCCGGAGGCCTTCTACCACTCGGTGCGGCACGGGGTAGCGGCGGCATTCGATCAGGGGGTGCCCCCGTGGTGCGAGCCACGGGAGGAGGGCGGCACGGGTGGCCGCGACCGCCCGGGGACGCGGGACGCTCCGGCGCCCACCTCCGGACTGTTCGCCGTCGGGCTGAACTGCGCCCTGGGCCCGGATCTGCTCCGGCCCCACCTCGAGGAGCTGTCCGGGGTCGCGGAGTGCTGGGTGAGCTGCCACCCCAACGCCGGGCTCCCCAACGCCATGGGCGGCTACGACGAGACCCCCGAGG
>DATHRY010000238.1:0-7560 GCA_035464715.1 Longimicrobiales bacterium | reverse complement strand
CCACCAGTTCCCGACATGGATCGACCGTCTCCGCTGCCCGTCCGGCCACCCATCGCGGTCCCGGTGTGCCCCCGACTTCTCCTGATCGCCTTCCTCCTGGCCGGGTCGAGTCCGGCACCCGCCCTCGGTCAGAACGGTCCTGGTGTGGAGTCGGTCGCCGAGCTCTCGGGGGCATCGGGCCGCGTCACCTTGGTAGGGACCGTCGTGGACGCAGTCGGCGCCGGTGTCCAGGGCGCCACCGTCCAGGTGGACGGCCGGGACGGCGGCGCCCTCACCGATCGGCTCGGCCAGTATTCCCTGGTCGGGGTGCCCGCGGGCAGCATCACCCTGCGGGTCACGCGCCTCGGATACGGGACCCGGGAGCGGACCCTGGACGTCGATACTGCGTCATCGGTCGTGCGAGCCGACTTCGTGCTCGAACCCGAGGCGGTGGAATTGGAACCCTTGCACGTGCTGGCGGAGCGGACACGTCTGGTCGGGGACCCCGCGCGGTTGGGCCTGGTCACCGGTGCCGCCCACCTGCTGACCGCACGTGAGCTCGAGCGGCAACCCAATGCGTTCGGTGACGTGCATGCGGCCCTTCGGACGCTTCCGGGCGTCTACGTCCAGGACGAGGAAGGCTACGGGCTTCGGCCGAACATCGGGCTTCGGGGATCCGGGGTTGAGCGGAGCAGCCGGATCACCCTCATGGAGGACGGCGTGCTCATCGCTCCGGCTCCGTACGCCGCGCCCGCCGCCTACTATTTCCCCACAGCGGCCCGGATGGAGGCGGTCGAGGTCCGAAAGGGGTCGTCGCAGGTGAAGTATGGGCCCCGTACCATCGGCGGGGCGGTGAACCTGGTGTCCTCCGCCATTCCCGAGGGAACCGGTTGGACGGCCGATCTCGCCGGGGGCAGCGACAACACGTTCCGGGCCCGGGGTCGCGTCGGGGGCACCGCGGGCCAGTTCGGCTGGCTGCTCGAGACCTTCCAGATCGGCACCGACGGGTTCAAACGACTTCCGGGCGGCGGTGACACCGGTTTCCGCCTCCAGGATTACATGGGCAAGCTCCGATGGCGCAGCCCGGAGGGGGCCCGGGTCCACCAGGCGATCGAGTTGAAAGCAGGGTACACCGACCAGCTCTCCGACGAGACGTATCTGGGGCTGACCGACGAGGACTTCGCGACCCAGCCCCTGGCCCGGTATGCCGCCTCGGCCAACGACCTCATGGACGCCGAGCACAATCAGCTCCAACTCCGCCACTTCCTGCAGCTTCCTTCGGGCTTGGACCTCACCACGACCGCGTACCGCAACGGGTTCAGGCGAAACTGGTACAAGCTCCAGTCTGTGCTTGGAAGCGGGATCAGTGGGATCATGGACGACCCGGCGTCCAACCCGACGGCGCTGGCGGTGCTCCGGGGTGCCGACTCGGCGGACGGCGATGTCCGGCTGCGGGCCAACAACCGGGCCTACGTCTCCCTGGGCGTGGAGACCATCCTCGGCGTACGGGGGGAACTCTTCGGAACCCGCCACGAGCTGGAGATCGGCGTCCGCCTGCACCGGGACGACGAGGACCGCTTCCAATGGGAAGACGGGTACAGGATGGACGCAGGAAGGCTGGTCCTCACCGCGACGGGAACTCCAGGATCACAGTCCAACCGGCTGGCCGAGGCTCGGGCCCTGTCTGCCTTCGTTCAGGACCGCGTGGTCATCGGGCCTCTTACTCTGACCCCCGGGGTGCGCTTCGAGTCCGTGGACTTCACTCGGACCGACTGGGCCGGCGACGACCCGGACCGCCTCTCGCCCGAACGCGTCCGGGAGAACGGCGTGACGGCATGGATTCCTGGCGTCGGGGCCGCCTACCAGGCCACGGGAGCTCTCTCCGTCTTCGGCGGCGTTCATCGAGGCTTCGCCCCTCCCGGGGCCGGCGTGGATCCTGCGACCCGGCCGGAGGAAAGCGTCAACCTGGAGGCTGGACTCCGGTACCGGGACCAAGGCCTGGCTCTGTCCGCGGCGGCCTTCTATAGCGACTACGACAACATCCTGGGCCAGGCCTCCCTCGCCAGCGGCGGGGACGGGAGTGGTGCTCAGTTCAACGGAGGTGCGGTGTCGATGGGTGGGGTGGAAGCTGCGGTGGACATGGATCCGCTCTGGGGCCGCGCCACCTCGCTGCGGCTCCCACTGCGCTTCACCTATACCTGGACCTCGGGCAGGTTCGACAGCGCCTTCGAGAGCGATTTCGAGCCCTGGGGCTCGGTTCAGCCTGGAGATGAGCTTCCATACCTGCCCACCCACCAGTTCTCGGCCTCCGCGGGACTCGAAACTCCCCGGTGGCGAATCGAGGCTTCGGCCTTCGGCAATACGGCCACCCGAACGGTGGCCGGTCAGGGCCCCATCCCCGACGGGGAGGGGACCGATGCGTTCGCTGTTGTGAATCTGAGCGGCGAACTCCACCTCTCCGGTAGGGGATCCCTGTATCTGGGGATTCAGAACCTCCTGGATCAGCGCTACATCACGGCCCGCCGGCCGGCGGGCGTGCGGCCCGGTCTGCCTCGCACCGTGATGGTTGGGTACCGCGTCAGCCGCTGAGGGTCGAGCCCTGGAGGAGACGAGGGGTCCGACCTCGGCGACGCCCGTCCTCGAGCCATCCGTACTTCCACCCACCCGGAATCAGGGGTTCTCCCAATTGTCCGGGGCGGACGTCACCCGTAACTGTTATCGCGAGGGTCCGAGGTCGTGGCTCCTCTCCGGGCCCATTCGGACGACGATCCCTGGTGACGAAGACGCAGGTGGCGATGCCGGATTCAGCGAGTCGGACCCGCAGGGTGGTTCGGACATCGGCCCCCAGCATGCCCCGATCGGAACTTCTCCTCCTCGGTACCAGCTACCAGACCGCGCCGGGCTCGATCCGGGAGCTGGCCGTCGAATGGCTCCCCGAGCTCCGGTCTCTGACGCATCGTCTGACCGCGAGCCGACGTCTGGTCGAGGAGGCCGCCGTCCTGACCACGTGCGGGCGGGTGGAGTTGTACGTCGTCTCCCCCGCTCCCGAGCGGGCGCGCAGGGTTCTGGCGAGGGCGACGCTGAACCTGCCTGGCCGGATCCCCATCGAGCGTTCTCACCTCTACGAGGGCCGTGGCCGCGACGTGGCTCGACACCTGTTCCGGGTCGCCTCGGGTCTGGATTCGGCGGTGCAGGGAGAGGCGGAGATCCTCGGGCAGGTGCGAGGGGCCCTGGCCTGTCCGGAGAACTCTGAGACCCTGGGTCCGACGCTCACCCGGCTGTTCCAGGCCGCCGTGTCCAGCGGCAAGCGCGTCCGGTCCGAGACCGGGATCGGTCGCGGGGGCGCCTCGCTCGCCGGCGCCGCCCTGGGCCTGCTGAGGTCCAGGATCGGCTCCCTGGAGAATCGATCGGCGCTGGTGCTGGGCGCCGGGGAGACCGGGAGCCTCATGGCGCAGTTGCTGGCGAAAGCCGGCGCCCGCGTGACCGTCGCCAACCGGACGGTATCCCGGGCCCGCGCCCTCGCCCGGACCGTGGCAGGGGAGGCAATTCCCCTGGATGCCGTGGAGGACATGATCCCCCGGGTCGATATCGTCGTCGGCGCCGTCGCCCGGCGGCCCGGGCTGGTGTCCGCCGAGGTCCTCGGCGGCTCCCGTCCCCCCGGGGCACCGCCGCTCTGGTTCCTGGATCTCGCGCATCCCCGCAACGTCGAGCCCCACGTGCGCGATCTTCCAGGCGTCTCCGTCCTCGACCTCGAGCGGGTGGAGGACAGCGTCAGGGCCGCCCGGGCCGCCCGGGCGGAGCACGTTCCGGAGGCCGAGGCCATCGTCGAGGCGGAGGTCGATCACTTCATCCGCTGGCACGACGGCCGCGCCGCCGTGCCCCATCTCAAGCAGTTGCGACAGCACGTGCTGACTACCGCCCGGACCGAGGTGGACCGGTTCGCCCGGGGGCTCGGCGACGCGGAGCGAACCCGCCTGGAGCGCTTCGCCCGCTCCCTCACCCGGACGCTTCTCCACCATCCCACGGTGGTCCTGAGGGAGGCGGACCCGGGCACCGAGGAAGGCCGGCAGCTCCTGGAGCTGACGCGTCTGGTGTTCGGGCTTCCCCGGGATGGGACCGACCCGGGTGGGCTCCGGGAATCCGCCTGATGCGCGCCCCGTTGCCGTCTTCCGAGCAGCGCGGGAGATGTCGCCTCGCCCTCATGCATGTCGAGAGAGTCCCATGACCACGATCGGAGTCCTCACCCTGAATTTCGGCGAGCCCGATGAGGCCACTCCCGAGAAGGTCGTCCCCTTTCTGGAGCGGATCTTCCTCCAGAACGGCGGCCTCGAGCGGATTCCCGCGGAGGCCCGGGCCGCGCGAGCCCGGGAGCTGGCGGAGGCCCGGGCACCCGGCCTGATCGAAGAGTACCGGGAGATCGGTGGGTCGCCCCTCAACCGCCAGGCGGACCGTCATGCCGAGGCTCTGGAGCAGGAGCTGACCCGGCGGGGACACGACGTGCGCGTCTATTCCTGCTTCCAATACACCGCGCCCTTCGTCGCCGACGCGGTGGCCCAGGCGAGAGGCGACGGTGTCGAACGGCTGGTGGCCCTCCCCGTCTATCCGATCTGCGGGCACTCGACCACGGTCGCGGCGATCGACGGCGTCGAGGCCGCCCTGGAGGCGCTGGGCTGGGACGTGCCCCTCGCGGCCGTGGGCGGCTGGCACAAGCACGTCGACTACCTGAAGCTCAGGGTCGACGGGATCCGGGCGTTCGTGGAGGAGCAGGGGCTCGATCTCGACGCGGACGACACCATCCTCTACTTCTCGGCCCACGGCACGCCCATCAAGTACCTGGACGAGGGGAACCGGTACGATCGGTACGTGGACGAGCACTGTGCGGACATCGCGACGGCGCTGGGGGCCCGGAGGTACGCCGTGGGGTTCCAGAACCACACGAACCGGCGGATCCCGTGGACCCAGCCGGACAACGAGGACCGGATCGAGGCCCTGTCGGAGCGGCACCTCGTGGTGGATCCGGTGAGCTTCGTACACGAGCAGTCCGAGACCCTGGCGGAGCTGGACCACGAGCTGCGGGCGTTCATCGAGGAGAAGGGGAAGGTGTTGCACCGGGTCCCGGTGCCGTTCGACAGCGAAGCGCTGCCTCGGCTGATGGCGACGCTGGTGGAGGAGGCCCTGGACGTCGCGGGGGGGGGCGGAGCACGTCTCGCGCCCTGCCGTTGCCGGCCCAAGCCCCGCACCTGGTGCACGAACGGAGACCGTGACCTTCCCGCCAGTCCCTTCGGCCCGTCGGTTTCGACGGGAGCCGCATCGTGATCGCGATCATCGGGGGCGGGATCACGGGCCTGGCGCTCGGATGGGAGCTGGACCTGGCCGGAGTCCCGTTCCAGGTCTTCGAGGCCGCGGACAGGCCGGGGGGCGTCATCCGGAGCGGAGTCGTGGACGGGCACGTGCTGGACTGGGGCCCTCAACGGGTCCGCCTGACCGCCGGGCTGGACGAGATGATCCGGGACCTGAAGCTCGGAGAGGAGGTGATCAGGGCGACCGGGGGGATGGATCTCTTCGTCTACCACTCGGGACGCCTCCGGAAGGTGCCCTTCGATCTGCAGGAGTTCCTGCGGACCGACGCCCTCTCCTGGAAGGGGAAGGCGAGGCTTCTTCTCGAGCCCTTCCTGCCCGGCCCCTCACCGGAGGAGTCGGTGGGACGCTTTCTCCGACGCAAGCTTGGCCGCGAGGTCTACGACCACATCGTCGGCCCCCTCTACGGAGGGCTCTACAGCTCCGATCCCGACGACATGGTCATGCGGCTGTCGTTGCAGAAGGTCCTGGACCACTTCGGGATCGGCCGCAGCCTGGTCGCCAGGCTGGTGCAGAACCGCGCCAGCATCCCGCGGCCTCCGGCGATCTCCTTCAGGGGGGGTATGCAGGTGCTCACCGACGCCCTCGCCGAGCGGCTGGGGGACCGGATCCGGCTCGGGTGTCGGGCGGACGCGATCCGGCGTGTTGGCGATCGGTGGGAGGTGCGGGCCGGGGAGTCGGTCGTCAAGGCGGAACACGTGGTCCTGTGCCTCCCCGCCGGACCCGCCGCAGGCCTTCTCTCGAGCTCGCTCCCCGAGGCGGCGAAGCGGATCGCACGGCTGCGATACAACCCCCTGGCCGTGGTTCACGTCCAGTCGGACGCCGACCTGTCGGGGCTCGGATTCAAGGTCTCCTTCGCCGAGGAGACGCCCCTACGTGGCGTGACATACAACCACTCCGTCTTCGCCCGCACCGGGCTCTACAGCGTGTACCTGGGCGGGTCTTCGCAGCAGGATGTGGTGGACTTGCCGGACGAGGAGCTCGGCGCGCTGGGTGTCCGGGAGTTCGAGCGGACCGTAGGCGCGTCGGCCCGGGTGCTGGCCGTACGCCGGGAGCGCATGCCGGCCTGGGATGCGTCCTGGGGGGCACTCGACGGCCTCGAGCTTCCTCCCACGCTGCACATCGCGGCGAACTGGGAGTCGCGTCCGGGTGTGCCGGGACGGCTGGCTCAGGCCCGCGCGGTGGCCCGTCGGTTGGTCACGGTTGGTGCCGACGGTGGACGGTTGTCCCAGACGGCGGCCTGAGCGCCTCCTGGTCGAGGTGCGCTACGCAGGCGTGAAGGCGCAGTAGGGCTCTTCGGCGAAGGGGTCTCCGGTGACCGCGAAGGCCCGGGCGCGGCTACCGCCGCAGACCTTCGTGAAGGGACAGATCCCGCACTTTCCCTTGAGCTGGTCCTTGTCCCGAAGCCGCACGAACAGGTCGCTCTCCCTGTAGACCTCCACCAGGTCGTGGTCCCGGACGTTGCCTGCGGCCACCGGAAGGAAGCCCGACGGGAAGATCTCTCCGGTGTGGCTCACGAAGAGGAACCCGTCGCCGTCGTTCACGCCTCGAGCCCGTCCGATCCCGTCCCCCGCCGGAACCGAGCCACGGCCGGTGAGGACGTCCCCGTCGGCCGAAACGCCGGCTCGACGCGCCGCGGCTTTCCGTTGGAGCACCACGCGAGTGTAGTGGGGCGCAGCCGTCGCCTTGATGTCGTACGGAACACGGCTCGACAGCTCGTACAGGTGATGGAAGGTGTTCTCGAACGCCTCGGCGCCCACGACGTCCTCGGGCCGGGCGCGGCCCATCGGCACCAGGAAGAAGACCTCCCAGAAGACGATCCCCAGCTCGTCGAGGAGTCTGGCCATGACCGTGAAGTCGTCGGCGTTGTGCCTGGCCACGACGGTGTTCACCTGGGTGGACATCCCGATGTCGCGGGCGGTCTCCAGGATCCGCAGGCCATGGGCGAACGAGCCCTGGACCTGTCGGAACTCGTCGTGCAGCTCGGCGTTGGATCCGTCCAGGCTCACGGCCAGACGGGCGATCCCGGCCTCGTGGAGCTCTCGCAGGCGCTCCTCGCTGGCGAGCTCGGTGGTAGCCGGCGTGATGGCCATCCTCAGCCCGAGATCCGCTCCGAAGCGGGTGAGCTCGGCGATGTCGGGCCGCTTGAGGGCGTCCCCGCCGGAGAAGACGAAGATGATGGGGCCGAACCGACGGATGTCCGTGAGGAGCTTCTTCGCCTCT
>DATHRY010000237.1:0-5163 GCA_035464715.1 Longimicrobiales bacterium | reverse complement strand
GCGCGGGGTGGTCAGGTCGTCACCGGCCTCCTCGAGAATCCGAAGCATCTCCTTCAGATGGCCTTCCGCCTCGGCGGCCCGACCCGTCTCGGCCAGCACCCACCCGAGCCCGTGCAGGGTGTAGGCGATCGATGTCTTCTCGGCGGGGAAGAACTCGCGGCGTATGGCCAGGACCTCCCGGTACAGCGGCTCGGCATCCAGGTACCGCTCCTGGTCTCGGAGGAGTCCCGCCCGGTTGTTCAGGATGGTGAGGGTGGTCTGGTTCTCCTCTCCCAGGAGCCGGGCATGCAGCTCGGCCGCCCGTGCCATGAGGGTGTCCGCGGCGACCGGATCGCGGGTCTCGAGGTACAGCGCCATGTCGTTCAGGATCACCGCGATCCCGATGTTGTCCTCACCGAAGACCGCACGCCGGAGCGCCAGCGCCTCCCGGAGTTCCGGAAGGGTCCGGTCGCCGGCGGAGGGGACGGTCGCTGACACGTAGAGCGCAGTCGCGAGGGCCTCCGCCACCTCCTCCACGGGGTGCTCCCGGAGGATGGCCAGGGCCGAGTCCGCCAGCGCCCGGCGTCGTTCCGGTCCCGTGACATCGCCCTCGGGGCCGAGCGGGAGGTCTGCGAGGCCGATGAGGGCGGTCGCGAGCCGTGGAGAGCGGGGTACGAGCGATGCCTCGGCAACGCGGATCGCCTCGAGGTAGAGGGCTTCCGCATTCTCGGTCCGGCGTTGGAACCACCCGCGGACGAACGCCAGGCGGTTGAGGTCGTCCACCAGTCCCTCGGGGTCCTCGACCCCCGCTCTTCGCAGCGCCAGGGCCTCCGACAGGACCGAGTCCGCCCGGTCGCCTTTCCCCAGGGTGGAATAGAGGTCGCCGATGGTCCCCAGGACGTCGGCCAGGGCGGCGGGGTCGTCGCCGAGCTGGGCTCGGGCGAGCTCGACGCCCGTGTCCAGCATGGGAAGCCCCGCGACGGCGTCACCACCGACCACGTCCGGATCCGCCACCTGGAGGAGGCGGGTCACGAAGTCGGTGACCCGCTCGGCCCGCTGCTGGGCGACCTGCGCCCGATCCCGCTCGGCCTCGGCCTGGCGGGCCTGGAGCCGGAAGAAGAACGAGGCGGAGCCCAAGGCAACCACGGCCGCGGCGCCCAGAGCGACCCCCAACCGGTGGCGCCGGACGAACTTGCGGATCCGATACCCGACGCCGTCCGGGCGGGCCGCGACCGGGAATCCATCCAGATGGCGGCCCACGTCCTCGGCCATGGCCGCCGCCGTGGCGTATCGCTCCTCCGGAGGCTTGTGCAGAGCCTTGAGGACGATGGTATCCAGGTCCCCCCGCAATCGGCGGCGCAGGCCATCGACGCTCAGTCCTCGATGCGTCGCCGCGTCTTCGGAGGCGAGAGCGCTGGGCCGCGCGGGCTCGGCCTCCGCGATCGCCCGCTCCGCGGAGGCGGGCGAGAGAGCCTTTACCTCGTACGGGCGCCGTCCCGACAGGAGCTCGCACAGGAGGATGCCCATCTGGTAGACGTCCGACGCCGTGGTGATCGCGTTCCCCCGGACCTGTTCGGGGCTCGCGTAGGACGGCGTGAGAATCCGGTTGCCGATCCGGGTCGTGGTCCCATCCCAGCTGGGCTCGAGGATCTTGGCGATCCCGAAGTCCAGGAGCTTCACCCGCCCCTCCACGTCCACGAGGACGTTGGACGGCTTGACGTCCCGATGCACCACGAGGCGCTGATGGGCTGCCTGCAGTGCGGCCGCCACGTCGAGGAAGAGCCGAAGTCGTCGATCCAGTCCGAGGCCATGGTCGTCGCAATAGTCGACGATCGGAGTCCCATCCACGTACTCCATCACCAGGAACGGGCGCCCGTCCTCGGTGGAGCCCCCGCCCAGGAAACGAGCGATGTTGGGATGGTCCAGGGAGGAGAGGATCTGGCGCTCATCCCGGAACCGTGCCACCACCCGCTCCGTGTCCAGGCCGCGGTGGAGGATCTTCACCGCCACGCGCTGGGTCCATTGCCCGTCGTCCCGCTCGGCCAGGTAGACGCTGGCCGTGCCGCCCCGGCCGACCTTCCGGACCAGGCGATAGGGGCCGGCACGGGTCGGCTCCGGATGACGTTTCGTGGGCCCGGGGGGCGGGCTCCGGAGCGAACCCGTGTCGAAGACGTCCTCGACGGACTCCTCCAGGAAGTCCCGGCCCGTAGGCTCGGTGCGGAGCAGTGCGTCGACCTCCTCGGCCGCGTCGGGATCCGACGCCCGAGCCCGGGCCAGCCAGGCCTCCCGCTCGGCTGGCGGGATGTCGAGGGCTTCCCGGAAGAGCCGGTCCACTCGCTCCCAGCGGTCCTCCGGGGGAAGGGCGCTCACGGTGGATCGGGAGCCAGGGCTCGGTACAGGTAGGCCTTCGCCCGGGTCCAGTCCCGCTCGACGGTCCGCAACGACACGCCCAGGGCCTCTGCCGTGTCCCGAACGGTCATTCCCCCGAAGAACCGGCACTCCACGACCCGCCTCAGACGGGGATCCCGTTCCCCGAGGGCCTCCAGCGCCTCGTCCAGGGCCAGGAGATCCACGGGGTCCTCCTCCGCAGCCCCGTCGAGATCGTCCCTGAGTGGGACCTGGATGGCGTCCCCGCCCCGCTTCACCCGTCCACGAGCCCGCGCGTGGTCCACGAGGATCCGGCGGATCACCCCCGCCGACAGTGCGAAGAAGTGGGCCCGGGACTGCCAGTCCACCGTGGTGTGATCGACCATGCGGATCCACGCCTCGTGGACCAGGGCACGGGTATCCAGGGTGTGGTTGCTGCGCTCCCCGGCCAGCCGCTGGTGTGCGATGCCTCGGAGGTCTTCGTAGACCAGGGGGACCAGCCGGTCGAAGGCGTCGCGATCTCCGGCGGCGTAGTCCATGAGCAGCCGGGTGACCTGGCTCGGGTCCTGGTCGGAGGTGTCGTTCATGCAGACGGGAACGGGGGATGGGCCGATCGGCCCCCTCGGCCCGTGGAGGCGAGTGTCGAGCCTAGGCGCCCGCTTCGGGGTCCGCAACCAAGCCGCCATGCCGTTGCTCCTCTGCCATCCGGTCCGGCGGCGACCCTCCCGGGCCACCGCCGGACCTCCCTCCGTCGGGTCAGTTCCGGATCACGACCTCCGCGGGAAAGGATCCCACCGCCGTGGGCGTGATCCCCAGTGTGGTCAGGTCGATCTCCAGGACCTGCGCGCCGTCGCGGTCCGTCACGAACAGGAGGGCTCCGTCGGAGGTGACGTCGATCGACTGCGGGGCGGTCCCGACACCGGTGAAGATGGACGAAGAGGTCCCGGCGACCAGGTCGACCACGAAGACCCGGGCACGACCTTCCGCCACGTACGCGGACAGGCCGTCCGGGCTCACGACCACGCCGTTCGGCTCGATCCCCACCGGGATGCCGACACCCACCAAGCCGTCCGTGGTCGGGTCGATCTCCCGGAGCAGGCCGTTGGTTCCGTCACGCTGGGTGACGTACACCGCCGATCCGTCCGGTGCGATGTCCACGCCACTCGTCCCTCCGGTCATGGGGATGGAGGTGGCCACCGTGTTGGTGGTCAGGTCCAGCACGGTGACACCTTCGCCCGTGGCCACGTAGGCTTTGGAACCGTCCGGCAGCACCGCGATCTCTCCCGGGAACGCCTGTGGCACCATGATGTTGGTGACGAAGGAGCCGGCATTCGCGTCGAGCACCGACACCCGTGGCGCGTTGGAGGCGGGTTCGTTCACCGTCACGTAGGCCGTGGCACCGTCGGTGCTGAATCCCACGTCGAAGAAGTCCCCGACGAAGCCCGTCTGCCGGAAGATCGTCCCGATCACGGTGTTGGACGACGTGGAGATCCGGGTGATGCGCTCGCCGGCCCGGTTCGTCACCCACAGCTCGTCGGTACCGGGGCGAGGAGCCATCCCCCAGGGGCCCTCTCCGGTCGCCATGGTGGCAACGATGGTATTGGTGGCCGCATTCACGGCCTGCACCTGATTCGTCCCCGAGACCGCGACGTAGGCCGTGGCGCCGGAAGGCGGCGGAGAGACTGTGGTGGTCTCACTCTGGGTGTTGTTGGAGGGATCCGGATCGGTGGAGATCGATGCGATATGGATTGCCTCGGCCTGGGCCTGAAGGCTCGGTCCCGAGAGTGCTCTGACCTCCAGATCCAGCGGCGGAGAGGCGATCCCGGCCTGAAGCGGAGCGATTTCGCAACGTACGTAGACCGGGGACGGATCGGTGGAGGAGAAGTCATCGCAGCTCACGCCCAGACCCGTCGGCATGGACACCAGCTGTGCATCACCGTCCACCTGCATGTCCACCAGCACACGAGGCAGATCGTCGCCCGTGCCCCCGCTCTGGGCATAGACCCGGTAGCGGACGACCTCACCCTCGGGCACCGGATCCGGCGAGTCGTCGATGAGGGAGAGGAAGAGGTCGGCGACCAGGGGATCGATCGACAGGATTCGCTCCTGGCGGTTGTTCGCCGAGTTCGGGTCCACCACACCCTCGGGTGCGGTCACCGTCGCCCACACCGTGACGTCGTTCGTCGATTCCGGCACGATCCTGAGCACCGGGATGCCCCGGGTGCCGCCGGCCGCGATCGGGTCCAAGGGACACGTCACGGCGACCGTACCCACGACGGGATTGGTGATCTCGGAGCAGAGGCCGAAGACACCGTCGAGGATCACGTCCCCGAAGGCGGTCCAGGTGAAGGTCGCCCCCGGCACGTCGTCGGGCCCGAGGTTCTCCACGTCGGCGCCGTACTCGATGACGTCCCCGACGCCGAACGGACCGGTCGGCTCCAGAAGGCGCGTCACCGCCAGATCCGCCTCGATGGTGGGACCGACCGAGACGATGCGCTCCTGGCGGTCGTTGTCGGGATTCGGGTCGATGACATCCGGCGGGACGCTGACGGCGCCCCAGATCTCCACGTCCCCTTCGGACTGTGGGATGACTCTGAGCACCGGGATGCCGCGGGTTGCGCCAGCGGCCAGGGGATCCAAGGGACACGTCACGGCGACCGTACCCACCACGGGGCTGGTGATTTCGGAGCAAAGGCCGAAGACACCGTCGAGGATCACGTCCCCGAAGGCGGTCCAGGTGAAGGTCGCCCCCGGCACGTCGTCGGGCCCGAGGTTCTCCACGTCGGCGCCGTACTCGATGACGTCCCCGACGCCGAA
>DATHRY010000236.1:0-8341 GCA_035464715.1 Longimicrobiales bacterium | reverse complement strand
ATGGTCGGGATCCAGGATCCGCATCGGAGCCTCCTCGACCGTGATCCGGTCGCGTCCGACCTCGATGGGATAGGGACCCCACTGTGCGTCGTTGAACTCGAACTTGTTGTACTGGACGAGCACGGTCCCGCCATTCTCGACGTAGTCGATGAGGCGGGCATTGTAGGCGCGAAGGTCCTCCCGGTTGAGGTAGGCCCGGACACCGGTCACGATGATGTCGAAGCGGGACAGATCCCCCTCGGCGAGGGCCTCCTCGTCCAGGAACGTCACGTCGAGACCGAGCTGCTGGATGGCCTCGGCGACGTCGTCGCCCACGCCCATGACGTAGCCGACCGTCACCGGTGCCACCTCGATGTCGAGCGCCTCCACGGTGGCCTCGGAGGACCGGAAGATGTAGCGCTTCTCGATGTGGTGGTAATCGATGGTCTCGTAGCCTTCGCGGTACTCCCTCCCGTCCATGGTGGCTACGGCCCGGACGTTGTACTGACTCGGCTCCACCCCGGCGGGCGCCGCGACCTGGAACGGGACCACGGCCGCCTCGCCCTTCCGATCGAAGCTGAGGGGCGCCTCGCGCGGGCTCACGGTCCAACCGGCGGGCACGTCGAGTCGGAGCGTCCCCCGAGCCGGGTCGGTGCCCTTGTAGACGACGTCCACCGAGATCTCCCGGCTCTCGGCCCCCGTGGGATAGACCATCACCCGCGGGGACACGTTGACCGACAGTGCCGGGAGGACCGTGATCCGTTGCTGCTTCTCCGTACCCACCCAGGCTCCCTCGTAGCGATACTGGACCGGCTCGTCGAGAACGACGTCGACGTCGCCGGAGCGGAAGGTCACCCGTGCGCTCACGGGCGCAGGGGAGAAGGGTTGGCCGAGCAGGCTCTCGTCGAGGATGTCGAACCGGTCCACCGAGTGGTTCCGTTCCCAGTAGGGACGGCTGTAGTCGGCATCGTCGGCCACCCGCACCTCGAACCCGCTGGACAGGCGTTCGCCGGGTCCCAGGATGCCCGAGACCTCGCCCGTGCTGGCGCCCAGGGTCCATCCGGCCGGCGTCACCACCTCGACGCTCGTGACGTCGACGGACTCGGGGCTCTGGTTCGCCACCAGGAGCTCCACGCCGAAGGTGCTCCCCGGCACGACTTCGCCTGCTTCGGCGAGCGGCTCGAGGGCGATGCCGTGGGCCAGGGCCAGGGCGTTGGTGAACTGCTCCTCCTTCAGGGCGAGACGGTGCTCGAGGTCGTACTTGGCGTCGTCCGACAGCGCGCTCGCGGCGATCTCGGCCCGGAGGGTCCGGACCGTGGACAGGCCATCCCGCAGCGCGGGCAGCGTCTCCCAGGGTGCGAGGGCATCGAACGTCTCCTGCGCCCGGGCCACGTGCCCCTTGAGGGCTTCGAGACCCTCCAGGAAGAAGCCCGCCTCCGCCTCCTGGCCCCGGACGAAGTCCCTGTACCGATCGAGGCCCGTCTCGACGCCGTCGAAGAGATCGGTCTCCCCGTCGACGGTCTCGATGGAGGCGTTCTCCAGGAACCACAACGAGTTGGCGTCACCGGGGAGCCCACGGAGCTGGGACATGGACTGGCACCGGTGCATCGATCGGGCCTCGGAACCCAGCTGGGCGTAGGTGCCCCCGAGAATCGGATCGTATTCACCGGTGTTCATGCGCACCACGCCGTCCGGGAGCGGCCCCGTGGAGGGAGCGCCGAAGCCCATCCCCATGCCCCGGAAGCGCTCGTACATCTTGAGGGGCTGCCAGGGCCGGAGTCCTTCCGCGATCTGTTCGGGGAACCGGTTGGGGTCGGCTGCGGCCTCGAAGGCCTCCCGGGCCAGACGACCGGACGTCTGGTGGTGCTGGCCGCCGCCTTCGCCCGTCGTCGGCAGGTGGGTCACCACGTCGGGGCGTACGGTGCGGAGGATGCGGACGACGTCCGCGAGGATCTCTTCCTTGCCCCACTTCTCCAGGGTCTCCTCGACGCTGAAGGAGTAGCCGAACTCGTAGGCCCGTGTGAAGTACTGCTCCGCACCGTCGTAGCGGTGCATGGCCATGAGCTCGGCGCTGCGCAGGATGCCCAGGGCCTCGAGGATCTCGGGCCCCAGCTCGTTCTGGCCGCCGTCGCCCCGGGTCACCGTGAGGAGGGACGTCCTCAGGCCCCTCCCGCGGTTGAGCATCACGAGCAGCCCGTTGTTCTCGTCGTCCGGATGGGCCGTGACCTCCATGTAGCTCGCACCGGCGCCGAGCTGCCGAAGCGCCAGGGCCAGTCCCGTAGCTCCCTGGTCCAACGGCAACGGCTCGAGCTGTGCCCGGGCGGGCGCCGGCAGCAGCAAACCTGCCAGGAAAAGGGCCAGGATGGATCGGTTCACGTTCACCCTCCATTTGATGTATGCATCGAGCCGCAACCACAGCTTTGATTGTGACCGCCTCGGCAGCGCTGCCCCATCATGCCCGCGCGGTCAGGTGCCAGCAAGGGCGCGCGAATCACCCCGCGACGGGCTCGGGCGGACGCTCGCCGGGACTTGGGTATCCGAAGCGCTCGATCAGCAGCTTCTCCCGCTCCGCCACGATCTGCTCGGTTGCCGCATCGAAGAACTGAGCCGGCCCGAGCGTGCGGGAGGAGGTGTTGGCGGTCGGGACTGGAGCTCCGACCTGATCTCCGGAGAGATCGTCACGCGGCCAGGAGATCGGCCACCAGTCGCTCCGCTCGGATGAACCGATCCACGTAGGTGTGCTCGGCCGCGTACCGCTCGACGCCCCTCGAAGCTCGACAGGCGGTGGAGCCGGCTCGCGCTGCCGTCCGGCGTACAGTAGAGGAGCAGGTACCGGAAGGTCATCAGGCCGACCACTCCCGAGACCCGGGTTCCCCCGTGCTTCTGCGGGAGGTTGTCCCGGTAGTACTCCGGGTCGTGCATCAGGTGGAACCACCTCCGGAACGCCTCCACGTCCTGCACGTCCGTGTAGGTGGCGGCCCACTCCTCGTGGGGGGATTCGAACGTGCGAAGCAGCGCTCGTACTTCGGATGCGATCGCAAGGGCGCCGTGTCGTCGAGCCCGCCGGTGGGGACTGGACGATCCTCGACTCGAGTCACCAGGCGGATCCGTTGGACGCGCACACATTCCGGTTCGACGTGCGTGTGCCGGCGCGTGGAGAGGAACGGTGACCTACCGGGTCCGGGTACGGTGGTGCCGAGGATGGGAAACCCGATGTGTCCCCGGTACGGATGCGGCCGGCGGGTCCGGTGGCGTCCTTCACCCGATCGCGGCCCTGCAACACCGCTCGCGCCCCGCACGGACCGGCCGCGATCCACGGCGTCCCGGTCGCAGTGGAGGAGCGCCGGAGACCTCAGTTCGACGAGACCACCCGGGTCCGGGCCGTTCCGTCGAAGTGGGCCTGGGCCACGTCCCAGACCTGCTGGCCCACCTGGGCTCCGAGGGTCAGCGAGTTCTCGTTGCCCTTCCGGAAGTGGATGCCGCCGTAGAGGCGGGACATGCCGGCCTCCTCGGCGGCATACGTGAACGTCGGCCAGCACAGCTCGAGGTCCTCCGCCGGCACGAGGCCGGGTTCCACCCTGGAGGAGCCGGCCGCCACCGTGATGCACAAGCCGAGCGCGTCGCTCCCGGTGAACCTCCGGAGCACGGTCGCGGCAGCCATGGAGAAGGCACTGTGGCCCGAGGTGTACTCGGCGAACGGGGGCGTAACGAAATTCGTAGGCTGGTAAGGAGTCCACAGCTCCCCGCGCATGACGCCAACGCCGAGCCCCGGCCCACGCCAGGCCACGATCTTCTTGCCCTGTTTGAGATACCGGACGGCGGTGATCGGCCGCACGTAGTCGTACTCGAGCTTCGTGGTCCACGCGGCGATTCCGGCGTCCATGACGGCGTTCGCGACCAGAAAGAACATCTTGACGTCGTCGTCGAGCGTGTGGCCATCCCTCCGCGACACCCACTGCGCGATCTCGTGCCAGTGGCCCGGTGGGAAGCTGCTCGTCGGCCCGTCGGCCCAGAGCTCCGCGATCACCTTCTGCCGGTCGTCGAGGCCCGCCTGGAGGTTGATGAGCTCCTGGGCCTGCCGGCGGTACTCGCCTGACTTCACCGGCGCCGGTGGCTCGACCGCAAAGAAATCGCCGCTCGGCATCGAGAAGGGCACGACCTGCGGCCAGTTGACGTTGATCCAGCGCTGCACCACTTCCCGCCCGCCGACGTGATGGATGAGGGGTTGCCACCGGCTCGGATCCACCAGGCCCCCGACGCCGGGCTCGAGGGGATCCAGGGGCCCGTTCACCGAGGGGTGGTCGACCAGGGGGGCGTACCCATTCAGCTGATTGGACCCGTCGTCGTGGCGAAACGCCTGAAGGGCCTGCGCGACCACGTTGCCGATCCCGGCCGGCATGCTCACGTCGGTCGAGGTATCGTCGGGATCGTAGCCCAGCCCGATCAGTGTCTCGGCGAAGACCTCTACGCGCGCGGGAAAGAGGTCGACGAGCTGGCGGTACGCCGCGAAGCTCATCGCCTCCTCCTTGTTCGCGGTCGTCCGCTCATCCGCCGGTCGTCGGAGAGACCCACCCAGCATGACGCCGACGGCCACGTCGTCGTAGGCCGCCCAGGCGTCGAACATCGCGGTGTGCACCAGAGCCTGGGCTCGCGCGCTCATCGGCGGTCCGAAGGCGAGGTCCCGGATCGTCTGGAGAAGAACCTCGTCCCAGATCAGCACGACGTTGTCCTGGCCCTCGAGATGCGCGTGCGAAGGCGTGAAGGCGTCGGGGTCCAGCGTCGGACCGATGGGCGCGGTCCCGTCACAACTACCTGCGACGGCAACGAGCAGGACTGCCGCGGCACGAAGTGCAGCTCGACGGCTTCGACTCACGGGGCGGCCCTTCGGGCTCGGTCGTGGATTCGTCATGTCGACAGTGGGGCTCGTAGCTACCCGAACTGTGAGGAGCGTCATGGTAACGATCGGAACGCCGCGTCGCAGTGCGGTACGGCGTACCCCTCGCGAACCGCACGCGCGCGGAGCGGGGCGAAGTCCCCCCGGGCGGAAATGGACGAGGGCCGCCTCCGTGATCCGGGAGACGGCCCTGTCTTACGTCGATGTGAGCCCAGGCGCTCCCCGGGGAGCTACCGGACTGCGGACACCACCTTCTCGGCAACCGTGCCGGGCACGGACTTCTTGATGTCCGCGAAGTCCTCGACGTCGGCGTGCTGCAGGCTCCACAGCGTGCCGAAGTGCCCCACGACCGCGTCGATGCGCTTCGGACCCAGGCCCGGGACCTCACGGCGGCGGAGCTCCCAGGCGAGACGCTGGTTCTCGAGCTCGTAGCCGATCGCGGTGGGATCGCCGACGTCGAAGCCGTTCTCTTCCAGGTCGGCCAGGAGGCCGAGCCACTGGTCGTGGTCCCACCCTTCCGGATGAGCCTCGATGAAGGCGTTCAGATGCTGTTCCATATTCCGTCTCCCGGGCCGGCTGGGCCCGCGCTGAAGTCGCAAGGGAAAGAACCTCGTTCCATGGCTCAATGGTATCCGGAACGGGGTCCATGGGAAGGCCGATTGGCGCCGCGGCCCGATACGTACCGCTACGTAGGGAAAGGCCCGACTCTCCTCGACACACTTCCATCTGGAAACGCCCCCCGTGCATGGGATCAACCCATGATCGTCCGACGCGTTGCGCCCCGGCTCCTCCCCGCCGTGCTCGCACTCGTGGCCCTGGGGTCTGGCTCGCCGGCCATTGCCCAGGCGCCCCCTCCCCCCGACGGATCGGCGGCCACGGTGACCGTGATCCCGAGCGCGCAGTACGAGAAGGGGTCGCTGTACCAGGCCTTCATGGGCTCCGGCTGGCGGGACCTCTGGACCACTCCGATCACCGTTCCGGTCGCCGACCTCTCGACGCTCGCCGGGGGGCTCACCCCCGTGCGCCTCGGCGGCGGCACGACCACACAGACGCTCCACCTCGACGGAGCCGACGGGCGACGATACGTCTTCCGTTCCGTGGACAAGGTTCCCCAGGATCTGCTCGAGGACTTCGCGGGCACGCCTCTGGAAGCGATCCTTCAGGACCAGGTCGCCTCGTTCCATCCTTCGGGCGCGATGGTCGTCGCCGAGCTCCTGGACGCGGTGGGCGTGCTCCATCCGGAGCCTCGGCTGATGGTCGTGCCGGACGATCCCCGGCTCGGAGAGTTCCGGGAGCAGTTCGCGGGCATGCTGGTGCTCTACGAGGAGCGCCCGGACGACCTGCCGGATGGCGAGGCCGGCTTCGCGGGCTCCGTCCAGATCGTGCAGACCGACGATCTCTTCGAGATTCTCGAGGAGGAGCCCTTCAACCGGGTGGCGGCGAGAGAGCTCCTCCGAGCGCGGCTGGTCGACCTCGTCGTCGGGGACCGGGACCGCAGCACGAACAACTTCCTCTGGGCCCGCTTCGAGGATCCGGACGGGTGGCCCGTGTGGCGTGTCGTGCCTCGTGACCGGGACCAGGCCTTCGTCCAGTACGACGGGTTCCTCAAGGTGCTCGCCCGTCTGCACGACTACCGACTCGTCCCCTTCAGCGAGGAGTACCCGAGCGTGAGAGGGCTCACGCGCAACGCGTGGGACATCGACCGGACGCTGCTCGTCGGCCTGACCCGGGAGGAGTGGGAGGCCACCGTCACCGAAGTTCAGGGACTCCTGACCGACGGGGTCATCGATCGCGCCGTGAGACGCCTTCCTCCCGAGCATCACGACCTCGTGGGACCCGAGCTTGCGAGGGCGCTCGTGGAGCGCAGGGACGCCCTCGCCGAGCCGGCCGCGGAGCTGTACCGCTTCGTCTTCGAATATGCCGACATCCATGTGACCGACGAGGACGAGGAGGCGACCGTCGAGCGGCGCCCAGACGGCTCGGTCGACGTCACCGTCCGGTCGGTGGAGCAGTATGCCCGGGTGACCTTCCAACGCACGTTCTCGCCGCGGGAGACGCGCGAGATCCGGCTGTACATGCACGGGGGCGACGACGTCGTGAACGTTACCGGATCCGGGCCGGGCGACATCCGGCTGCGGGCGGTGGGCGGCGGCTCATCGGACCGTTTTGTGGACCGCTCCGACGCGCCCCGTGGAGTCAACGAATTCTACGACGACGGCGACGCGACGGAGGTGGTGGAGGGTCCGGGGACGCGGCATCACGAGCGCGACGTTCCTCGCCGCTTCTCGTGGAGGAACGACGAGCATCACCTCGACTGGGGGACGGAGTGGCGGCCCATGCCGGCCGGCGGCTACGGCCCCGACCGCGGCCTCATGATCGGCGCTGCCGTGACGGTGGACCGGTTCGGCTTCCGCAAGGACCCGTACTCGAGCCGCATGCGGATCGAGGCAGGCTGGTCGTTCGGCCTCTCGGAGCCGCTCGTGGACTATCGTCACTGGTTCCGCGACGCGCTGCTCGGCCAGGACCTGACCATCCATGCACGGTGGTCCGGACTGGAGATCATCGAATTCTACGGCCTCGGCAATGAGACACCCCAATCCGCCTCCACCTCCTTCTACAGGGTGCCGCACAAGCAGATCGTGCTCTCGACGAGCATCGAGTCGGGAGATGGCGAGCGGCGGCGCATCGGCATCGGCCCGGTCCTGAAGTACATGTCCACGGACACCACCGACACCTCGCACTACCTGGGCACGGTGGACCCCTACGGCTCGGGGCGCTTCTGGCAGGTGGGCCTCCAGGCGGAGGTGCTGCTCGACGGTCGCGACCGCGGCGGCACCCCATCGAGCGGCTACCACTTCGAGGGCGGGGGCGCCTACGTGCCGGCGCTCATGGACGTGGATCAGGGCGCCTTCGGTGAGGTCCACGGGCAGGCCGCGGCCTACCTGTCGCCACCTGGCGGCAATCCCACCCTGGCGGTGCGGGCGCAGGCCAAGAAGGTGTGGGGGACCTTCCCATTCGCCGAGGCGGCGTTCCTCGGCGGCCCCACGAGCGTCAGGGGCGTCCGGGAGGACCGCTATGCGGGCCATGCGTCGCTGCTCGGCAGCGCAGAGGTCCGACTGGATATCGCGAGGCTCCTCTTCCTGGTTCCGACCGACTTCGGGGTGATGGCCTTCGCTGACGCCGGACGAGTGTACGCCCACGGTGAGTCGTCCGACACGTGGAGGACCGGATGGGGGGGCGGGCTCTGGTTCGCTCCTCTCAGTCGGGGAACCATCCTCCATCTCACGGTCGCACGCTCCGACGAGCGGACGTCCTTCTACGCCGGGATCGGCTTCGCCTTCTGAGGACCGTGGGCGGGTCGGCCAGCGGGGCACGCGGCTCCACGCCGCTACTCAGGGTTACGGTTCCGAGTCGAACTCGAGGATCCGCTCCACTTCCGTCTTCATCTCCCGGCTCAGCCTCAGATGG
>DATHRY010000235.1:0-3801 GCA_035464715.1 Longimicrobiales bacterium | reverse complement strand
TCAGGATCGACGGGGTCGGCTCGACCCGTCGAGCTGCTTCAGGGAGGGGCCGGCCTGCGATGGGCGCGTCAGCCGTCATTCGCCCGGTGCAAGGGTCGCACCGTGAAATGGGACAGCGACAGGCGTGGACCCACCGACCATTCGACGTGGTCCCCCGTGGTGGCCGGAATCCAGGTCGAGGTGAAGGTGCGCGCGTCCCCGAGGAGATCGGCACGGAGCCGGATGCGCCCCCCGTGTCCCAGGATGGAGGAGGGGACGCCGAAGGACCGGCGCTCCCCGGTGGTCAGACTTCCCAGGGCATACTGGAGGCCGTCCCGGACCACGTAGACCCGGACGTCCTGGACGTGCCCGTTGGTCACGGTGACGAGGGCTCCCCTGGGAGCAGAGGCAACATCCACAGGTGCCTCCGCACCTGGACGGGAGGACGTACATGCTCCCAGGGGAAGAATCAGAAGAATCAGCGTCAGTGCCAGCGCCAGGCCCGCTCCGTCGGATCGCCTCGGACAACGTCTCATTTCCGCCTCCCACCCCGCCGTCCCGTCCCGCCGGCTCAGTGTCTCGGTTGCTCGGTCGCTCGTGGCGTACGCCTCCCCGCCGTTGTGCCGACAACCTGCGGATGGACCCTGAACCCGCCGTGAATTTCCCGCGAGCTGAGGAGCAACGCCTCAGCGCAGGACGCCCGCAGCGGATCGGCTGTCGGAGGTTGCCGGACACGTTGGAGCCCACGCGTTTGCCGGCCGTGTCCTGTGGACCAGGTCCCGGGTAACGGCAGGGTAACGCGATGCGACCCCTATTCCCGACGACTTGAAGGACGGGGGGACAGGATGATCCGGATGAAGCTGCTCGGCTCCACCGAGCTCGTACGGGAAGACGGGGTGGCGGTCCGGTCGGTTCTGGCACAGCCCAAACGCCTCGCTCTCCTGGTCTATCTCGCCCTCCACCGGCCGCGCGGCTTCATCCGGCGCGAGCACCTCATGGCGCTGTTCTGGCCGGAGAAGGACGACGCCCACGCCCGGAACGCCCTCCGACAGGCCCTCCACTTCCTCCGGAGATCCTTAGGGAAGAACGCGTTCGCTTCTCGGGGGGACGGCGAGATCGCGCTGGTTGCGGACCGGTTCCAGGTGGACGTGTGGACCCTAGACGAGGCGACCGATCCCCGGGAGATCCGCGACCTGTGGCGGGGCCCCCTCCTGGAGGGCTTCCATCTCGACGGCTGCCCGGAGTTGGACCACTGGCTCGATGCCGAGCGGGCCCGGGTCCGGCTGGCGGCCTGGACGACAGTCCTGCGCTGCGCCGAGGCGGCCATGCGGGAGGGCCGCACGGAACAGGCCACCCCCCAGGCTCGCTTCGCCGTACAGCTGCGGCCGTTGGATGAAGCCGGGTGCCGTGTGCTGATGGAGCTCCTGGCGAGTCAGGGTCACCGGGCCGCGGCGATCCGCGAGTACGAGCGACTCGAGGCGGCCCTCGTGGAAGCGATCGGCGAAGGGCCGGACGAGGAGACCCGGGCGCTGGCACGGAGCATCCGGGACGTGGGGGCTCGAGCGCTCCCGGGAGGGTCCGGAGCGAGTTCCCTTCAGACGGCCCACCGGAGCGGCCCTGCCCCGACCACGCCGGCCCACCCGGTGCGGCCGACGGCACGGTACCTCGCCGTGCTCGGGCTCCTGTTCATGCTCCCGCTGATTCTCAGTACGGGTCGTCATGAACCCGGGGTCGACCGGGACTCCCCCGAGGCGACACCCGGGGGCTCCCACCTCCCCCCGGTCTGGCTTCTGGTGGATGCTTCCGCGGACACCCTGGCTCGCGGGGTCCGCGAGGCCCTCCTCGAGCTCCTCCGCATCGACGTCAACGACGATGCGGACCTCGCCTTCCTGCCCCAGGATCACGTCTCGGATGCCCTCCAGCGGATGCGACGGTCGACGGACGAAGGCCTGTCACGGACCGCGGCCCTGGAGCTCGCGCGCCGGGACGGACTCGCCGGCGTGGTCCGCATCTCCGTTCGCCAGACGGGAGATGGCTACCTCCTCACGGCGGAGATGCTGGACCGGGACGGCCGCCCCCGGGGACAGCATCGGGAAACCGCGGGCGGGCGCTCGGAGCTGATCCCAGCCTTCGAGCGGATGAGCCGAGGACTGAGGGCGCGACTGGGCCAGGTCCGGATCACCCCCTCCTCGCCCCTCCCCCGGGTGACGACGTCGTCGATGGAGGCGCTGGAACACTACTCCCTCGCCCGGGCCGGGGGGCCCGACACCCACCTCGAACGGGCGACCGCCCTCGACCCGGACTTCGCGATGGCCTGGCTCGAACTGGGAGAGCGGAAGGTGCTCTGGCCCCGGTCCGGTCCCGGCGCCAGGAGCGACCTCCAGCGGGCCTGGGAGCTGCGGAACGCAGTGTCGCGCGCCGAGAGGCATCGCATCGAGTTCGCGTGGTACCACCAGGTGGAGGGGGATGCCGCGGCAGCGGCCGCCGCCTCCGACGCCTACATCGGCACGCAACCCGACGAGAGCACCTGGCTGGCGCAACAAGTCCTTCTCGCGTGGCGAGCCGGGAGGTGGTCCGAGGCGGTGGAGCTGAGCCGTCGGTGGTGGACCGTCGACGGGGAGCTGAGCCCCAGGGCGTGGCAGGCTCTCGTAGGCTTCCAGGTCCTCCTCGACGACGAGGAGGGGCTGGCCCGTACCCTGTCGGAGCCACCGACTCCTGCGGAGGGGATCCTGGCGGAGTTTCGAATCGCCTCGGGCCTCGAGGAATGGGACGACGCGCTCCGGCTGCTGAGGGAAGGCGCAAGCGTGCTGGATAGACCGTTCCAGGTCTGGCCGCTGGTCCCGTTGTGGGAGACCCGGCTGAACCAGGGCGCCGGCCGGCTTCGCCTGGCCCGGGATCGACTCCGCGTCACCCGTGACACCTACCTCAGCCTGGGACAGGGTGCGCACCTCGTCCATGTCCTGGCCCAGTTCGCGTTGGGGGAGCTGTGGCTGGCCCAGGATACGGCCGCCGCCCTGTCGCTTCTCGATCAGGCGGAAGCCCAGGTCGAGGAGCTTCGGACCCGGCCTGTCCTGGATCTCGCGTGGGCACTGGCGGAGGCGGGGGAGGTCGAACGCTCCCGCGGGTGGATCGAGCGGTGGGAAGAGGCAACCGGAGACGTCCCCCGAGTCCGTCGGCCGAGGATGTGGTGGGTGGCGCTCGCGGCGATCGCGCTCGCGGAAGGACGGCCCTCGGACGCCGCGGTCCTCCTTCAGGAGCCGATCCACGAGCCGGTCGGCCAAACGGAGGAGTGCCGATTCTGCCCCGAGCTGATGATGGCCCGGGCGCTGGAGCGCTCGGGCCGCACGCAGGAAGCGGTGGGCTATTACGAGAGCTTCCTCTCGAGCCGCTACATCATCGGCGTGGACCGGGAACTCGGCGGCGTGCTCCGGACGCCGGCCCGGGAGCGCCTGGCGGCGCTGTACGAGGGGCGGGGACGCCCCCGGCTGGCGGCGGAGCAGTATCGCCGCATCCTGGAGCTGTGGGTGGACGCGGACCCGGAGCTCGACCGCCGGCTGGATGCCGCCCGTGCCGGACTGGCGCGCTCGGGCGGGTGACGCGCCCGGCCCCGGGATGAGCAGCCCCGTGGGCCCGTCCGCCTGGCCTCAGGGCAGGATCACCCGTCGCCGCACCCCCTGCCCCGGGCGCGCCTCCTCCACCAGCGCCCCGTCCCGGACCACGAACGTCCCCCGGACCAGGACGTGTTCGATGCCGTCGGAGGCGACCGCCGGCTCGGCGAAGGTCGAGCGGTCGATCACGGTGGCCGGATCGAAGACCGTGAGG
>DATHRY010000234.1:0-4104 GCA_035464715.1 Longimicrobiales bacterium | reverse complement strand
TCGACGTCGAAACCGGGGAGGGACGTGTACGCCGACGCCACCTCCTCGATGGCCGCCCGACCCTCGACCCGTTCCACGTCGGGGGGAAGGAAGATGGCGTCCTCCGTGGCGAACGAGGCGTATCCGGCAGCCCCCGCTTCGCCCCCCTGACGGGTCGCCTGGGCCCACTCTGCGATCATCCGGTCGATGGCTGGCCGTTCCGAGTCCCTGCTCATGGATCGTTCTCCTGCAAGGTGGATGCTGGCACGCTGCGGCGATGATAGCAGGCGTCCGTTACTCGGCGGAGCCGCACCGCGGTGGGGAACGACGAGAGGACGGCCCGTACGCGCGAACGCCCGGCCGGTCCGTCGCGGGTCGCGTGACGTCCGGGCTCAGCCCCCGGCCACGGGCGAGCCGTGATCCGCGATCCAGTACCAGCGGCCGTTCTCCCGCACGCAGATATCCGTCCACGCCTGGGTGCTGGTCACGACCTCCCCGGTGTCCCGGTTCCGCGTCGTGACGTTGTAGATCGACAGCACGACGGCGAAGTCACCCCGCACGGTGATGCTCACGGGCATGATGTGCAGCGCGAGGCGCTCGTTCGAGTCCCACCTGAAGCTCCCCACGGCTTCCACGTCCGCCCTGCCCCTCGGGACGCCGAAGCTCATGTCGCCCCAGGCCCGGTAGTCGGGGTGGAAGCAGTCGAGCCAGGCTTGCTTGGACTCCTGGCACCCCCAGGTGAATTCCACCAGCTCCTGCTGTTCCGGAGCCCACTCCTGCCCGGCACCGGGCATGGCCGTCGCGAATGACGCGACGAGCACCGCGAAACCGATCGTTCTCATTCCTGCCTCCCTGTCGAACTCCATGGAAGCGGGACGGCCGGGCGCTCCATCCCGCCCCCGGGCCCCGCGCCTTCCGCCTATCGGTAGGGATCCGCGTCCGCGGACGAGGAGGGGGTGCCCTGCCCGCCGAGGAACACCCACTGTCCGTCGACTCGACGGTACAGCTCGGTTCGCTTCTACTCGGTGGTCGTGGGGCAGGCGGGGGTCCCCGCCTTCCAGTAGCCGTAGAACTGGACCATGCCCACGTCGTCCCAGATCCTGACGGCCACGGGGTTCAGGGCGATCCAACCCAGGTCCAGCTCGCCGAAGTACGGGAACTCCCGCCCCGTCTGCTCCTTGCTTTGGGGCGTACTCCAGTCGGTCCACCACATGCTCACGTCGTCGGCGCTCGGGCACGACACGTAGAAGTCCTGGATGTCCCCGCTGCCCCGGTGGGTCTCCATCCAGGCGTCCCAGCAGGATTGGATGTGGTGGACGAGGCCCCGCTCCTCTTCGGTCCACTGTTGGCCACCGGCGGGGGCGGCGAGGGGGAGGAGGACGGACGCGACGAACAATGTCTTCATCACCCCGCGCCGGACCATCTCCTTGAGTGCCGCCCCCTCAGCGTCTGCGCTCATGTCGTTCTCCCGGGAGGATGAATGCCGCTGGTATGATGCGAGCCACGATAGTGGGCCGTCGTTATTCGGAGAGCGCCCGACGAGGCAGGGAGACCGACCGGGTGCCACGGACCCACCCGGTCGTCCGGCGACCGGAGCGCATGCCACCCTTGCGGCGTCGGCGGTCCCCGACGCACTCCATGGTGTGCGCCGCGCCTACCGTAGCCCCCACGATCCCTCCACGAGGCAGGTCCCCATGTCAGATTCCCCGCTGCGGCTCCGCCCCCGCCTCGTCCCTCTCCTCGGTGTCGGCGCGGGCCTCCTCCTGGGCGGGGTCCTCACGGGCTTCGTCCTGCGGGAGCCGCCCCGGCTCTCCCCCCGCTTCAACCACGTGATGCTCCATGTGTCCGACCTGGACGCGACCATCGCCTTCTACACCCGGGCCTTCGACCTCCAGGTCACCCAGCGCATCGACACGCTGACCCTGGTGGCCGCCGACGGCTCCGAGATCCCCCGCCCGGTGCGGATGGCCTTGCTCAAGTTCCCGGGACAGGATTTCGTGCTGGAGTTGTCCGAGCAGAACGCCGAGGCCGGCGGTCCCCCGCCGTTCTACCAGCACCTCGGGGTCGACGTCGCCGACATCGAGGCCGCGGCGGAACGGGTCCAGGCCGCCGGCGCCAGGGAGTTCTCCGGCGTCAGGACCGTCCGGGCCCCCGGCGGCATCGAGGCCCGCAACGCCTTCTTCCTGGGGCCCGACGGGGAGCTGGTGGAGCTCATGCAGATGGTGGCCGGGGTGTTCTGACGAGGTGGAGCGGGCGCCGCCCGTAGGAAGAATTCCGTCGCGACCTTGGGGTAGACCCCGACGGTCGTGCGGATCCCCCACCGCCAAGTTGAGGGTAGAAGGAGACCGACATCCATCGACGCGGATCTCCCGCTCGGGGCGCCCACCCCGTTGCACGCGCCTGGACGCACGGCGAGCCCCGAGCCCTCACATCAGAGGGGGCACCATGAACGTCAGAGACATCATGCAGACCGATGTGGTCACGGCCCATCCCGACCAGTCGGTTCGGGAGCTCACGAGGCTTCTCGCCGAGCACGGCATCTCCGGCGTGCCCGTGGTGACCGACTCGGGAGAGGTCCTGGGCGTGGTCTCCTCGTCGGACGTGGTCCGGGTGGCCGCCGAGGCGGATTCGGTGCCCGTGACCGGCGCCCGCTGGATCCCCGTGCCCCCGTTGGAGAGCACCGTCGATCCCGAGGATCCGGTGCCGGACCCGTACAGCGACTACTTCCTCCCGGAGGCGGCGCCCGTGGTCGCCCCCGAGTGGGACCTCGGGGAGTCGGACGGCGCCCTGGACCAGCTCTCTGTCTCGGACATCATGACGCCCGTCTCGTTCACCGTGGAGGGGAGCGCGACCCTGGCGGAGCTGGCGGACTTCCTGGTGCGGGGCAAGATCCACCGGGCCCTGGTCCTGGACGAGGGCCGGCTCACCGGGATCGTCACGGCCATGGACGTCCTGCGGGTGGTGGCGGAAGGGTAGACCCGAGTCAGCTCCAGGAGGCCCGCCGGGGGAGCGAGAGGCCGGCGTCCGGGACCTGGTGAGGCGAAGAGCCCAGGCAGGGATGTGCGTCCTGGATCGGTCTCACCTGCGGATTTCGGACGCCCCCTCAGGGTGACGCCGGCTCTGATCCCGGTGGTGATCGGCCTCCTCGTAGTGGCGCCGCAGGAGGTCGTCGCCGAAGTCGTTCTCCGGGTCCCGGACCACGCTGTGCACGTGGTTGGCCCCGCCCTGGACGTTGTCGTACTCGACCACGAGGGTGGGGCCGTGGATCCGGTAGTAGTGCCCCTCGCCGGGCTCCATGCCGCCGGCCCAGGCGAAGTGGATCGACCCGAATCCCGCCTCGTCGATCCGGCGCATCTCGTGCTCGGCCACGTCGGCGGCGGCGTTGTCCACGTAGAGCCGGACGAGGCGACGCAGGATCCCGCGCTGGTTCTCGTCCAGGGCCGATGCGGGGATCCCCTCGAACCGGTCGAGCTCGACCCGTCGGGCATTGCCCGTGAGGATGTCCCGGGGCGCCTCGTCGAGGATCAGGGCCTGCGCCCGCTGGGAATCCGACAGGGAGGCCAGGAGCTGTCGGGCCGCCTGCTCCTCTCCCGCCAGCATGCTCATGCCGGCGAAGGGGCCGTCCCGGACCACGTGGGGATTGGAGCCGATGAAGCGCGGGGTCACCGACGGGAGTCCGTCACCGACCGCCGTGAAGTTGAGGGAGATGTGGTGGCCCTCGAACCGCCAGGCCCACGGTCCCTCGGCGGAGGGCGTCCCGAACACGTTCACCCAGTAGTTCTCGGGGTCCCGGCGATCGGGGCGCTCCTCGATGTCCCCCAGGATCGCCTCCAGCTGGAGCACGCCCGTGGCCTTTCTGTAGCCCTGTGGGCTCAGGACGGAGGTCAGGAGATGGTGCGCCGCTTCCCGCTGCTCCAGCGTCATGTCCTTCAGACGGACGCCGTAGCGCTCCCGCGGGACGAAGTGCCAGTCGTGCCGCTGTTCGGCGTCGAAGGCCCAGGACCCGGCCGCACGCTGGTCGGCCGTGAGGGTGCCGAGGTAGCTCCGGGCCGCCTCCAGCATGCGGGTCCCGGTGTCGACGACGGGTGCCGGGTGGTGGATGGCCCCCAGCGTCACGCCCAGGAG
>DATHRY010000233.1:0-1683 GCA_035464715.1 Longimicrobiales bacterium | reverse complement strand
GGCGTTCCCCACGGTCGAGGCCCTGGCCGCGGCCGAGGACCAGACCGTCCTGAAGTCCTGGGAGGGGCTCGGGTACTACTCCCGGGCCCGCAACCTCCACCGGGCCGCCCGCGTGGTGCGCGAGCGTTGGAACGGGCGCGTCCCGGGGACCCGTGACGACCTCCGGACCCTCCCGGGTGTGGGCCCCTACACCGCGGGCGCCGTGGCCAGCATCGCCTTCGGCGAGACCGTCCCGGCGGTGGACGGGAACGTGCGGCGGGTCGCGGCACGGCTCCTGGACTGGCCCGATCCCCGGGGCGCGGCTCTGGAGACCGAGGTGGGCCGCTGGGTGCCGGAGGGCCGGCCCGGGGACTTCAACCAGGCCCTCATGGAGCTGGGGGCCACCGTGTGCACGCCGCGCACGCCTCGTTGCGACGACTGCCCGGTGGCGGGCCTCTGTCGCGCCCGGGCGGCGGGCACCGTGGGCGATCGCCCGGTCCCACGGAAGCGCGCCGCCGTCCCCCGTGTGCACCACGCCGTGGTGGTGGCCATCAGCGAGGTGTCCGGGGAGTTTCGGGTGGCCCTCCGCCGCCGGCCCGAGGGCGGGCTGCTCGCCGGCCTGTGGGAATTCCCCGCCGTGGAGGTGGAGGAGCCGGAAGGGGTGGCCGAGGCACTGGTGGGCGTGACGGGTGGCGCCGGGGCTCCGGGGGAGCGGCTTCCGTCCGTGCCCCACGCCTTCAGCCATCTCCACGTCACCTACCATCCGATGCTGATCCGACTGGCCCCCGGGAGGCCTGCTCCCGGGGGGGCGGAATGGCGGCCGCTGGAGGGGATGGCCGATCTCCCCCTTCCCACCGCCCAGCAGACCATCGCCGGGCACCTGACGAGTGCGTTGGCGGGCTGACGGCGCCCACCCGGGAGCGGGGGTGGGGCCGGCGGCCCGAGTCGGACGCTGAGCCGGCCGGGCCGGTCCCGGCTTGCGCGCGGCGACGATGGCCGCACCCTTCGCACCAGGGCCAGGGGCCCTGGACCCCACTCCCCCGGAGATCCCACACCATGCGCATCGCCGACCTCAGCTGGATGGAGCTGGCGGCCCACCTCGAGGACGATGACCGCGGGGTGCTTCCCCTCGGGAGCATCGAGCAACACGCCTACCTGAGCCTGGCCACCGACGCCATTCTCGCGGAGCGGGTGGCCCTCGAAGCGGCCGAGCCCCTCGGCGTACCGGTTCAGCCCGCCATCCCCTACGGCCTCGCCGCCTACTTCACCGCGTATCCGGGGACGATCACCCTGCGGCCCGGCACCTATGCCGCCCTGGTGACGGACGTTCTCGACGGGATGGCCGACAGTGGGTTCCGCCGGATCCTCCTGGTCAACGGGCACGGCGGGAACGGCCCCATCCGACCCGTTGCCGCCCGGTGGGCCCGGGAGCGGGGCGGAGTGCAGGTCGCCGTGCACGACTGGTGGCGCGCCCCCCGCACGCTGGCAGCCGTGGAGGCGGCAGGAGAGCACGGCAGCCACGCGAACTGGATGGAGTCCTTCCCCTGGACCCGGCCCTCCGGTAGCCGCGCCCCCGAGGCGCCGAAGGCACCGCTTGCCCTCACGGACGCTCTTCGGAGCGATCCCCGGGCGGTCCGGGAGCTCCTGGGGGACGGGAGTTTCGGGGGGGCCTACCAGGCGCCCGACGAGGTCATGCTCCGCATC
>DATHRY010000232.1:0-3667 GCA_035464715.1 Longimicrobiales bacterium | reverse complement strand
GCCGTGCGGGGGCTCGGGGGAAGTACGCGTCGATCCTCTATTACGCCCACGGCTCCAGGGACTGTCAGGCGGGGCTCCTCGCCGACGCCGCGAGCTCTCCCCGTCCAACTGCTCCCGAGGGGGACGGCGGGGCGATTACGTACCCGTACGCAGGGTGGGCCCACGGTCGGGTCTGCAGGTTGACTCGAACGCGTTCCGTTGCCTCAAGCCCGGACCTCATCATGCCCCCTCAGCCTCGTCGCAGGAGCCGGTCCCGATGGTGGGACCGGGCCCGGGCCCTCGCGACCTTTTGTCTCGCCCTGCCTCTCGCGTCCTGCACGAGCTGGGCGAGCACCTCCATCGACCTCCGCACGCTGGTGGAGGGCGAGCGGCCCGATCGCATCCGCATCACGGATGCCCGGGGCGCCCGCGAGGTCACCTACCCTCGGGTCGCCGGCGACTCCCTCTTCACCGTACCATCCCGGTGCCAGCATCTCGCCCTGGAGGCCGAGCCGCGGTGCATGGAGTCGGCACGAGCGGTGGTGGGACTCGCCGACGTCCACGTGGTCGAGGTCCGGGACCGTGACCAGCTCAAGACCGCCCTCCTCACGCCCGCCATCCTGCTGGGGGTCATCGGCGGGGCCGCGCTCGTCGCCTGCGCAGGGGGAGACAGCTTCGTCTGCTGACGGTCTCCGTGAACCCCCCGGGCGACCGCCGGCCCGCCCCCCTGTCGGCACCTCCCGGTCACCGCCCGGAGGGACCGCGAAACGAGGACGTTGCGCGGCAATCCTGCGCAGCCACAGACTGCCTCGAACTCTCAACCGGAGGAACCGCATGGCCGAGTACTCGCGAGCTGCCCAGGCCCCGATCACCGAGGTGACCGAGAGGGCGGTCTTCATCGTCCGCACCTACGGCCACCTCTTCGGCGCCATCGTGGGGTTCACGCTGCTGGAGGTCTTCCTCTTCCGCTCCGGCCTCGCCGAGCCCATCGCCCAGGCGCTGCTGAGCGTGAACTGGCTCCTGGTGCTGGGCGGGTTCGTCGTGGTGAGCTGGTTCGCCAGCCGGGTGGCTGCGCGGGCCGAATCCAAGGGCTCGCAGTACGCGGCGTTGGCGGGCTTCGTGGTGGCGGAGGCCATCATCTTCGTCCCCCTCCTGTTCGTGGCGAACTACTACGCGCCGGGGGCGATCCAGAGCGCCGCCACCATGACCCTCCTCGGCTTCACCGGCCTCACCGCGGTGGCCTTCGCCACCCGGGCCGACTTCTCCTTCCTGAAGGGCCTGGTGATGTGGGGGATGGTCGTCGCCATGCTCCTGATCGTCGGAGGGGTCCTCTTCGGGATGGAGCTGGGGACCTGGTTCTCGGTGGGGATGGTGGGCCTGGCCGGCGCGGCGATCCTCTACGACACCTCGGGGGTCATTCACAAGTACCCCGAGGACCGGTACGTGGCGGCCTCGCTCCAGCTCTTCGCCTCGGTGGCGCTGATGTTCTGGTACGTGCTCCAGCTGTTCACGTCCCGCCGCTGATTCCAGAGCCGAAGGGTCCTCCCGGACGTTCGACGGGGTCGCGGGCCGTGTGGCCTGCGACCCCGTCGCGTGATGGTGACCGGAGCGGCGCCGGCGGCCCCACCTCCGCCGCCGTGCCGCCCCCGTCCCTGGGAGCCGTCCCCTAGTAGCGGTAGTGGTCCGGCTTGTAGGGCCCCTCCTTCGGGACGCCGATGTACTTCGCCTGCGCGTCGGTGAGCTCCGTCAGGCGGGCGCCCAGCTGCTCCAGGTGCAGACGGGCCACCTTCTCGTCCAGGTGCTTCGGCAGGACGTAGACCTTCTCGGCGTACTCTTCGTTGTTCCGGGCCAGCTCGATCTGGGCGATCACCTGGTTCGTGAAGCTGGCGCTCATGACGAACGAGGGGTGGCCCGTGGCGCAGCCCAGGTTCATGAGCCGGCCCTCGGCCAAAATCAGCACCGAGTGGCCGTCGGGGAAGACGAACTCGTCGTACTGCGGCTTGATGTTCACGCGCTCGACGCCGGGCCGCCTGTACAGCCCGGCCATGTCGATCTCGTTGTCGAAGTGGCCGATGTTGGCCACGATGGCCTTGTCCTTCATCCCGGCCATGTGCTCGACGGTGATGATGTCCTTGTTGCCCGTGGCGGTGATGAAGATGTCGGCCCGGTCCAGCACGTCGTCCAGGGTCAGGACCTGGTAGCCCTCCATGGCGGCCTGCAGGGCGCAGATTGGGTCGATCTCGGTCACCACCACCCGGGCTCCGGCGGCGTCCAGCGCCTGGGCGCAGCCCTTGCCCACGTCCCCGTAGCCCAGGACCACGGCCATCTTGCCCGCGATCATCACGTCCGTGGCCCGGTTGAGGCCGTCGATGACCGAGTGCCGGCAGCCATACAGGTTGTCGAACTTCGACTTGGTCACCGAGTCGTTCACGTTGATGGCCGGGAAGCGCAGGGTTCCCGCCTTTTCCATCTCGTAGAGGCGGTGCACGCCGGTGGTCGTCTCCTCGGAGACGCCCCGGATGTGCTCGGCCATGGCCCCCCAATTCCCGGGCTCACGGGCGGCGACGGTCTGGAGCAGCTCCAGGATCACACCCCACTCCTCGGGCTCCGAGTCCGGATCGAAGGCCGGGATCTCCCCCGCCTCCTCGAAGTCGGCCCCCTTGTGGATCAGCAGGGTCGCGTCGCCGCCGTCGTCGACGATCAGGTCGGGGCCCGAGCCGTCGGGCCAGGTCAGCGCCTGCTCGGTGCACCACCAGTACTCCTCGAGGGTCTCGCCCTTCCAGGCGTACACGGCGGCGCCCTTCGGCTCCTCGGGCGTCCCGTTCCGGCCCACCACCACGGCCGCGGCGGCGTGGTCCTGGGTCGAGAAGATGTTGCAGGACACCCAGCGCACGTCCGCGCCCAGCTCCATGAGGGTCTCGATGAGGACGGCGGTCTGGACGGTCATGTGGAGCGATCCCATGACCTTGTAGCCGGCCAGGGGCTTCTCCTCTCCCCACTCCCGGCGGGCGGCCATTAGGCCCGGCATCTCCTGCTCCGCCAGGCGGATCTCCTTACGGCCCCACTCGGCCTGGGACAGGTCCCGGACCTTGAAGGGGGGCCGGTCGACGCCCGTGGCGGTCTTCTCGGCTTCGGTGAGGACGGCGGTATCGGTCATGGTCGTGTCTCGTTTGATGAAGAGAAGGAAGGTTCGGCTACCCGCGATCCGGTCGCCGGATCGCGTCGGGGGACGGCCGGATTCCGGTCGCCAGGAAGAGCAGGGGCCCGTCGGCCTCGGGATCCGCCGGCAGGGGCTGGAGCCTGACGTGGCCGAAGCCCGCGGCCGCCAGCCATCCCGCCATCTGTTCGGGGGTGAAGCCCGGCCACACGTGGCCCATGTCCCGGGCGTAGGCGGGACCCCGCTCGTGGGCCCGCATGTCCACGACGAGGAGGCGGCCACCGGGGCGGACGACCCGGAAGGCCTCGGCCAGCGCCTCCGCCGGGTCCACCACGTAGTGGAGCACCAGGCTCAGCACCGCCAGGTCCAGCTCGGCGTCGTCCAGGGGGAGGGATTCCAGCTCGCCCTCCCTCAGCTCCACGTTCCGGTGGCCCTCCAGCCGGGCCCGGGCGGCGTCGAGCATGGCTGGGGATCGGTCCACCCCCACCACCCGCTCCACGAAGGGCGCCAGGGTGGCGGCCAGCCCGCCGG
>DATHRY010000231.1:0-46381 GCA_035464715.1 Longimicrobiales bacterium | reverse complement strand
CGTCGAGATGGTGATGCCGGGAGACAACGTGCAGATGACGGTGGAGCTGATCACGCCGATCGCGATGGACAAGGAACTCCGGTTCGCGATCCGCGAGGGCGGTCGAACCGTCGGCGCCGGCGTCGTCACCGAGATCATCGAATAACCGGCTCCGGAAAACGGGCTAAGGCAGAGGACTGAGATGGCCGAGAGGATTCGGATTCGGTTGAAGGCGTTCGATCACTGGGTCGTGGACCAGACCGCGGCGGACATCGTTCGGACGGCACAGAAGACGGGCGCGAGCGTGCGGGGGCCCATTCCCCTGCCCACTCGGCGCCAGCGGTGGACCGTCCTTCGGTCGCCGCACATCGACAAGAAGAGCCGTGAGCAGTTCGAGCTTCGGACGCACAAGCGCCTCATCGACATCGTGGACAGCCGTCCGCAGACGATCGATGCGCTGACGAAGCTGGATCTGCCGGCCGGCGTGGACGTCGAGATCAAGGTCGATTGATGATGGCCGGAATCATTGGAAAGAAGATCGGGATGACCCGGATCTTCGACGACAACGGCGCTCAGGTGCCCGTGACCGTCGTCGAGGCCGGCCCCTGCCCGGTCACGCAGATCAAGAGCGCGGAGTCCGACGGCTACGCCGCGGTGCAGCTGGGCTTCGGCGCCCAGAAGGCGAAGCGTGCCACCCGGGCCGAGGTCGGCCACGTGGCGGCCGCGGGCCTCGAGGCGGCGCCCCGCATCCTCCGTGAGATCACCGTGGGAGACGGGGACGAGTACGAGCTCGGCCAGACCCTCACGGTGGAGCAGTTCGAGGCGGGCGACCGGGTGAAGGTGACCGGCACGTCGAAGGGCCGTGGCTTCCAGGGCGTGGTCAAGCGCCATGGATTCGCCGGCCGCCCCGGCGGGCACGGACATCCCATGTCCCGGAACCCGGGCTCCATGGGGCCCGGCACCGATCCTTCCCGTGTCATCAAGGGAAAGAAGCTTCCCGGTCGCATGGGTGGAGCCCGCACCACGATTCGGAACCTGCAGGTCGTCCGGGTGGACGGCGAGCGGAACCTGCTCTTCATCAAGGGCGGTCTGCCGGGTTCACGCGACAGCTACGTCCTGATCACGAAGTGACGGCAATGTTCAAGGCACGTTACTACAAGAGCGACGGCAAGAAGGGGCGGGCCCGGGAACTCCCGGTCTCCCTCTTCGACGGAGTCGTCAACGAAGGGGTCCTCCATCAGGTGGTGAAGGCCTATCGGGCCAATCAGCGCCAGGGGACCCACGCGGCGAAGAACCGGGCTGCGGTGGCCGGCGGAAGCCGGAAGCCCTGGCGGCAGAAGGGCACCGGTCGGGCCCGCCAGGGCACCATCCGGGCGGTCCAGTGGGCCGGTGGGGGCCGGGCTTTCCCGCCTCAGCCCCACTCCTGGCGCCAGAAGGTGCCGCGGAAGGTGCGGGCGCTGGCTCGGCGGTCCGCCTTCAACGCCCGGGCCGAGGACGACCGCGTGGTCCTCTTCGACGCTCCGGCGTTCGACGGGCCGAAGACAGCGGTCCTCCGGGACTACCTCGGAGGCATCGAGCTGGGCGGGAAGAAGGTGCTCGTCCTGACCGACGGGATGAACGAGGCGCTCTACCTGTCCGGCCGGAACCTCGAGGAGATCGAGGTCAAGCCCTTCGGCGAGGAGCACCCCTACGAGATTCTCTGGGCCGACGTGGTGATCATCGAGCGGGGCGCCATCGATGCCCTGGGCTCGGAGGGTGCCGACGCCGAGGCCGAGGACGAGGGAGAGGAAGATGCGTAGCCCGTACGAGATCCTGATGCGGCCGATCATCACGGAGAAGTCGACCCGGCAGATCGACGAGGGCAACGTCTACGCCTTCGTCGTGGCCGAGGATGCGAACAAGATCGAGATCGGCCACGCGGTGGAGAAGATCTGGGACGTGAAGGTGGAGAGCGTCCGGACCATGCGGTACGCCGGGAAGATGCGGCGGTCGCTCATGGGTCGGATGAGCCGGAGCCGGAACGTCGGTCGGCGGCCCTCCTTCAAGAAGGCGCTCGTGAAGCTGGCCGAGGGCGAGCACATCGAGTTCTACGAGCTGGGGTGAGCTGAATCATGGCGATCAAGAAATTCAAGCCGGTGACGCCGGGAACGCGGTTCCGGTCCTCTCTCGAGAAGAAGGACCTGACCCGCTCCACCCCCGAGAAGTCGCTCCTGGAGCCCCTCTCGAAGTCCGGGGGACGGAACCACCACGGGCGGATCACGATCCGCCGGCGGGGTGGGGGGCACAAGCGCCAGTACCGTCGGATCGACTTCCGCCGGGACAAGCACGGGGTGCCCGGGACGCTTGCGTCCATCGAGTACGATCCGAACCGGACGGCGAACATCGCCCTCGTGCACTACGCCGACGGGGAGAAGCGCTATATCCTCCACGTCCGCGACATGAAGGTCGGGGACAAGATCGAAGCGGGGCCCGACGCCGACATCCAGCCGGGGAACGCCCTTCCGTTGGAGCGCGTCCCCCTGGGCACGACCGTCCACAACGTGGAGCTCAAGCCGGGGAAGGGAGCTCAGCTCGCCAGGTCCGCCGGTGCCAGCGTCCAGGTGGTTGCGAAGGAAGGGGAGTACGTCACGGTCCGCCTCCCATCCACCGAGATGCGGCGCATCCACAAGCGGTGTTACGCCACCATCGGTCAGATCGGGAACGTGGAGCACGAGCTCACCACCATCGGCAAGGCCGGTGCGGCTCGCTGGCGGGGTCGCCGTCCCAAGGTCCGGGGCGTAGCGATGAACCCGGTGGATCATCCCCTGGGCGGGGGTGAGGGTCGGACGTCCGGCGGACGGACCCCGGTCTCGCCGTGGGGCACTCCCGACGGGAAGAAGACCCGGAAGAAGAAGAAGAAGTCGAACAAGTTCATCGTCCGCGGTCGGAAGCGCGGCAAAGCCACGAAGAGCTGACCGGTCAAGGGACTGACGTTATGGCACGCAGCATCAAGAAGGGCCCGTACATCGACGAGAAGCTCCTTCTCAAGGTCGAGGGGATGAACGCCCGCAACGAGAAGAAGGTCGTGAAGACCTGGGCTCGGGCGTCCACGATCTCGCCGGAGTTCGTCGGTCACACCGTCGCGGTGCACAACGGGAACAAGTTCATTCCGGTGTACATCACCGAGAACATGGTCGGCCACAAGCTTGGCGAGTTCGCCCCCACCCGGCTCTTCCGGGGCCATGGCGGCAAGCTCGCGGACAAGCGGGCCAAGCGCTGATCGGTCGAGCGGAGACGAATGATGCAAGCTCGGGCAATTGCCAAGTACGTGCGGATGAGTCCGCGGAAGGTCCGCCTGGTGGTGGACCAGATCCGGGGGAAGGGCGTGAACGACGCCTATGCCATCCTGCAGTTCTCGAAGAAGGGTGCCGCGGAGCCCGTGGGGAAGACCCTGCGGTCCGCCGTGGCGAACGCCCAGTACCGGGCCCAGGACGAGGGCGAGGTGCTGGACGTGGACGAACTGGTGGTCCGCGAAATCTTCGTGGACGAGGGGCCGACGCTCCGACGGTACCGGGCCGCGGCCCAGGGTCGTGCGGCGCCCCTCCGCAAGCGCACCAGTCATATCACAGTGGTCGTCGACACCAAGGACGCCTAGACGTATGGGACAGAAGACGCACCCGACCGGATTCCGCCTCGGAATCGTCAAGGACTGGAAGTCCCGCTGGTACGCCGAGCGCGATTTCCCCCGCCTCCTCAAGGAGGACGAGACGATCCGCAAGTACCTCCACCGGCGGCTGGCCCACGCGGCCATCTCCCGGGTCGAGATCGAGCGGAAGCCGAGCAAGATCGTCGTGACGCTCCACACGGGTCGTCCCGGTGTCGTCATCGGGAAGAAGGGCTCCGAGGTGGACAAGCTCCGGGACGAGTTGGCGACGCTCACGAACTCCGAAGTCTCGGTGAACGTCGAGGAGATCAAGCGGCCCGAGATGGATGCCCGGCTGGTGGCCGAAAGCGTCGCCCACCAGCTCCGGCAGCGGGTTTCGTTCCGGCGGGCCATGAAGCGGGCCGTCCAGGGCGCCATGCGGTCCGGTGCGGAGGGGATCAAGATCCAGTCCGCCGGCCGGCTCGGTGGCGCTGAGATCGCCCGGACCGAGGGCTACAACGAGGGGCGGGTGCCCCTCCACACCCTCCGGGCCGACATCGACTACGCTCAGCTCGAGGCCTTCACCACCTACGGAGCCATCGGGGTGAAGTGCTGGATCTTCAAGGGTGAAGTGGTGGACGATCGCCGTGGCGGTCGCACCTACTCCACCGGCGCGTAAGGAGAACAGGCAATGCTTGCGCCAAAGCGTGTGAAGCACCGCAAGACCCACAAGGGGCGGATGCGGGGGAAGGCCTATCGGGGCAACAAGGTCTCGTTCGGCGAGTACGGGCTCCAGGCCACCGAAGCGTCCTGGATCTCGAACCGCCAGATCGAGGCCGCGCGTGTGGCCATGACCCGCCACATCAAGCGAGGCGGGAAGGTCTGGATCCGCATCTTCCCGGACAAGCCCATCACCCGGAAGCCCGCCGAGACCCGGATGGGGAAGGGGAAAGGGAACCCGGAACAGTGGGTCGCCGTGGTGAAGCCCGGACGCGTGATGTTCGAGCTCGAGGGCGTCCCCGAGGATGTTGCCCGCCGGGCCATGGAGCTGGCGTCCGCCAAGCTCCCGATCAAGACGCGTTTTCTGGTGCGCGAGCACCAGATCGAGGTCTGACGGAGGACACGATGAAGGCCGAAGACATCAGGGATTGGGACGACACGGAGATCGAGGCCCGGCTTGCCGAGCTTCGTGAGGAGCAGTTCAAGCTCCGGTTCGCTGGCGCCACGATGGAGCTGGAGAACCCCCGCATGCTCCGGAACATCCGGCGGGACATCGCGCGGATGAAGACGATTCTGCGCGAGCGCGAGCTCGCCACCAACGAGTGACCCAGCGAGACATGGCGAACACCGACGAACAGCCGACCGCCCCCGAGGCGACCCCGGAGCGCAGCCGCCGCAAGACCCGTCAGGGTGTGGTGACCAGCGACAAGCAGGACAAGACGGTGACGGTGCGGGTGGAGCGACAGTTCGCGCACCCGCTCTACGGGAAGCGTCAGACGCGGTCCAAGAAGTACCACGCTCACGACGAGACGAACGAGTACCAGGTGGGAGATGTGGTGCGGATCCAGGAGACTCGCCCCCTCTCCAAGACCAAGCGCTGGCGCGTGGTCGAGCTCCTAGAGCGACCTGAGTAACCAGGGAAACCGAGATGATCCAGCAGGAATCAGTGCTCCGCATCGCGGACAACACCGGCGCAAAGACGGCGCTGTGCATCCGGGTTCTCGGAGGCTCCCGTCGTCGCTACGCCCGGGTGGGGGACGTGATCGTGGCCACCGTCAAGGACGCCATCCCCAACGCCCCGGTGAAGAAGGGTGACGTGGTGAAGGCCGTGGTGGTGCGTACGAGCAAGGAGATGCGTCGCCGGGACGGAAGCTACATCCGCTTCGACGACAACGCCGCCGTCATTCTCAACAACCAGGGCGAGCCGCGGGGGACGCGGATCTTCGGACCCGTGGGCCGCGAGCTCCGGGAGAAGAAGTACATGAAGATCGTCTCCCTGGCGCCCGAGGTGCTGTGACATGAAGCACAAGAACGCCGCCGCGAGACAGCGGAAGCACAAGATCCGCAAGGGTGACCGGGTCAAGGTCATCCGCGGGGTCTACCGGGACCGGGAAGGCACGGTCCTCCAGATCCTGACCGACGAAGACCGGGTCGTGGTCGAGGGCGTGAACATGCGCAAGCGGCATCAGCGCCCCAGCCAGATGAACCCCGACGGGGGGATCGTGACCTTCGAGGCCCCGATCCACGTCTCCAACGTCATGCTGATCGACCCCGCCTCGGGAGAGGCGAGCCGGGTCCGCATGCGCGTGGAGGAGGACGGGACGAAGGAGCGGATCGCCGTCAAGACGGGCAACCCCGTTCCGAAGCCGGAATGACACGAGTGACCGCGAACGTGGGGGCGTACACTCCTCCCACGCGACCGAAACCTGACCGAGCCACGGGCTCGAGAGAATTGATGACATGAGCGACACGCCCAGACTGCGCACCCACTACCTCGAGCACGTGCGCCCGGCCCTGACCGAGCAATTCGGCTTCGAGAACCCCCATCAGGTTCCCGAGATCGAGAAGGTCGTGATCAACGTAGGCGTCGGCGAGGCCTCCAAGAATCAGAAACTCCTGGAGAGCGTCGTCGAGGAGATCGAGGCGATCACGGGACAGAAGGCGGTGATCACCCGGGCGCGGAAGTCGATCTCGAACTTCTCGCTGCGGGAGGGGATGCCGGTCGGGGCGACGGTCACCCTCCGTCGGGCCCGCATGTACGAGTTCCTGGACCGACTGGTCAGCGCGTCGATCCCGCGGGTGCGGGACTTCCGCGGCCTGCCCACGCGGTCCTTCGACGGACGGGGGAACTACACCCTCGGCGTGAAGGAGCAGATCATCTTCCCGGAGATCGATTACGACCGGGTGAACAAGATCCATGGGATGGACATCTCCGTGGTGACCACGACCACCAAGGATGACGAGGGCCTGGCCCTCCTCCGGCTCATGGGGTTCCCCTTCCGGGGCGAAGAGCCGGTCATCATCGGGGCCAGCGCGGCTTGATGTCGACCCACCGCACCGCCCAGAACGCAACGACTCGGGAGTAGTACGATGGCCAAGAAGGCAATGATCGTGCGGAACAACCGCAAGCAGAAGTACGAGGTCCGGCACCGCAACCGCTGCATGCGCTGCGGGCGGCCCCGGGCCTACATCCGGAAGTTCGGCCTGTGCCGGGTCTGCTTCCGGGAGAAGTCTCTCCGGGGCGAGATCCCCGGCGTTCGCAAGTCCAGCTGGTAAGGGCGGATACCGTCATGATGACCGATCCCATCGCGGATATGCTCACCCGCATCCGGAACGCCGGCACGGCCGGTCACCGGTGGGTGGATATGCCTGTGTCGAAGCTCAAGGTCGAAGTGGCCAAGCTCCTCAAGGAGAACCACTTCATCTTCGACTTCAAATCGTTGGACGACGGGAAGCACGGTGTGCTCCGTCTCTACCTCAAGTATCACGAGGGCACCCCCGTGATCCGTCACCTGGAGCGGGTGTCCCGCCCCGGGCGACGGCACTACGTGGGGGCGTCCGACGTGCCCTCCATCCGGAACGGCATGGGCATGGCCATCCTCTCCACCTCGCATGGGCTCATGTCCGACCGGACGGCTCGTACGGAGGGCGTGGGTGGCGAGCTCATGGCCCTGGTCTGGTAGGGAGAACGGGAACCATGTCGCGAATCGGAAAGCAGCCGGTGGCCGTCCCCAAAGGGGTCGAGGTCGCCATCGACGGGCAGCACGTGAAGGTGAAGGGCCCCAAGGGTGAGCTCACGCTGGATGTACATCCCCAGATGAGCGTGGCCCAGGAGGATGGGGAGCTGCGGGTGACGCGGCCCTCCGACCAGCCCAAGGAACGGGCGCTCCACGGCCTCACCCGCGCGTTGCTCGCCAACATGGTGGAGGGCGTCACCGAGGGCTTCAGCCGAACCCTGGAGATCCAGGGCGTGGGGTACCGGGCCGAGAAGAAGGGCAACAGCCTGAATCTCGCTCTCGGATTCTCCCACCCGGTGGTCTACGATCCGCCCGAGGGGGTGAACATCGAGGTGCCGAACCAGACCACCATCGTGGTCCAGGGTGCGGACAAGCAGGCGGTGGGCCAGGCGGCCGCCGTCATTCGAGGCTTCCGGCCCCCGGAGCCCTACAAGGGCAAGGGGATCCGGTACCAGGGTGAACAAGTCCGGCGCAAGGCCGGAAAGACGGCAGGAGCCTAAGGCGATGTCGGGGAACACGAGAAAGGGACGGACGCGCCGGGCGGCGCGCATTCGGCGCCACCTCCGTATCCGGAAGAAGGTCTTCGGTACCGAGGAGCGGCCGCGTCTGGTGGTCTACCGCTCCCTCAAGAACATCGAGGGTCAGCTGGTCGACGACGAGACGGGTCGCACGCTCATGGGGCTCAGTACTCTTTCGAAGGCCCTCAAGGGCTTCGAGGCAGAGGGCGAGCATCGCCGCCAGGAGCATTCGTTCGCCGCCGGCAAGGCGCTGGCCGAAGAGGCCCTGTCCAAGGGAATCAAGTCGGTCGTCTTCGATCGGGGCGGCTACAGGTATCACGGTCGGGTCAAGGCATTCGCCGACGGGGCCCGCGAGGGAGGTCTGGAGTTCTGATGGCCAACGAGAATCGTGGTGGTGGTAGTGGTGGTGGCGGTGGGCGTGGCGGTCGCGGAAAGGGCGGTCGCAAGGATCGGGGGCGCGGACGCGAGAGCGACCTGACCGAGAACGTGATCCACATCAACCGGGTCGCCAAGGTGGTGAAGGGCGGACGCCGCTTCTCCTTCTCGGCCCTGGTGACGGTAGGGGATCAGAAGGGCAAGGTGGGTGTCGGCTTCGCCAAGGCCAACGAGGTCGCCGAGGCGATCCGGAAGGCCCTGGAGCGCGCCCGCAAGGAGATGGTCTCGGTCCCGGTCCGCAACGGTACGCTCCCCCATGACATCATCGGGGAATGGGGCGCGGGGCGGGTCCTGCTTCGGTCCGCCGCCCCCGGTACAGGGGTGATCGCGGGGGGGCCGGTCCGGGCGATCCTCGAGGCCGCCGGCGTCACCGACGTCCTCTCCAAGAGCCTGGGGTCGAACAACCCCATCAACATGGTCCGGGCCACCATGAACGGTCTGACCAACCTGGTGACGGTGGAGCAGATCGCCCGGGAGCGGGGGATCTCGGTCGAAGAGCTGGGAGTACATCATGGCTGACAAGAAGCTTGAGATCACGCAGGTCCGGAGCGGGATCGGTCGCCCGGAGCCCCACCGGCGCACGCTGCGCGCGCTGGGGATCAAGCGGCACCAGCAGAGTGTCGTACACAACGACTCTCCCGCCATCCGGGGGATGATCAGCAAGATTTCCCACCTGATCTCCGTTCGGGAGATCGAGGGGTAAAAGGACGATTATGGCAGAGCTACACGATCTGAGCCCCGTTCCCGGATCCCACCGGGACAGAAAGCGCGTCGGCCGCGGCCCGGGTTCCGGGACCGGCAAGACCGCCGGTCGGGGCCAGAAGGGTCAGAAGGCCCGCTCCGGCGGGAGCGTGCCCGCGGGCTTCGAGGGTGGCCAGATGCCGCTCCACCGGCGGATTCCGAAGCGTGGGTTCCACAGCCGCAACCGGGTCGAGTACCAGGTCGTGAACGTGGGCGACCTGGCCGGGCTGTCCGGTGAGGTGACGCCGGAGACCCTCCGGGCCGCCGGACTCGTCGGCAGCCTTCGGAAGCCGGTGAAGATCCTGGGGAACGGAGAGCTGGACGTGGCGTTGCAGGTTACCGCCCACGGGTTCAGCGCGAGCGCGAAGAAGAAGATCGAGGACGCGGGCGGGTCGGCCACCGTGCCGGACCGGGCGGCCGACGACGAGCAGGCGTAAGCTGAATGGACAACTGGATCGGTAAGCTCTGGCGGTCTCCGGAGGTTCGCGAGAAGCTCACCTTCACCGTCTTCATCCTCCTGATCTACCGGATCGGTGCGCACATCACCGCACCGGGGATCGACGTGAACCTCCTCCAGCAGCAGACGGGGCAGCTGGGGAACACGCTGTTCGGCGTCTACGACATGTTCGTCGGAGGCGGCCTCTCCCGGGCGACGATCTTCGCCCTGGGGATCATGCCGTATATCTCCGCCTCGATCATGTTCCAGCTGCTCGCCGCCGTCTTCCCGACGGTGGAGAAGCTGCAGAAGGAGGGCGAGGAAGGGCGGAAGAAGCTGACGCAGTGGACGCGGTACACCACCGTGGGGCTGTCGGCGATCCAGGCGTACGGCTACGCCATGTTCCTCCAGAGCGTCCCGGGCGCGGTCCGGACTCCGGGGCTGGGCTTCATCATCGTCACCGTCCTCACCCTCACGGTGGGTGCGATCTTCGTGATGTGGCTCGGGGAGCAGATCACCGAGCGGGGCGTGGGGAACGGGATGAGCCTCCTCATCTTCTTCTCCATCATCGAAGGGTTCCCCCGGGAGATCGTGGGCACGTGGGAGCTCTACCGGCTCGATCAGATCACCACCCTGGCGCTGGTGGCGCTGGTGGTGGTCCTGGTGGGCGTGACCGCGGCGGTGGTGGCCATGACCATGGCCGCCCGGAAGATCCCGGTGCAGATCCCCCGCAAGGTGGTGGGCCGGGGCAGGATCCAGGAGGGACAGAAGAGCTTCGTGCCGCTGCGGGTGAACTCGGCCGGCGTGATGCCGATCATCTTCGCCCAGTCCTTCATCATCGTGCCCGGGACGCTGGCGGCCTTCAGCAGCATCCCCTGGCTCCAGGGGCTCGCGGACATCTTCCAGCCGAACAACTGGGTCTATTACATCAGCTACGCCATCCTCATCCTGTTCTTCACCTACTTCTACACGGCCATCATCTTCAACCCGGTGGACCTGGCGGAGAACCTGAAGAAGCAGGGTGCGTTCGTCCCCGGTGTGAAGCCCGGGGCGCGGACCGCCGAATACATCGACCGGATCCTCACCCGGATCACTCTGCCGGGCTCCATCTACCTGGCCATCGTGGCGCTGCTGCCCTTCTGGATCTTCGACATCTTCGGCATCACGACGTTCATCTTCGGGGGTACGTCCCTCCTGATCGTCGTGGGCGTCGGGCTCGATACGGTCCAGCAGCTCCAGCAGATGCTCATGGTCCGTCACTACGACGGGTTCATGAAGAAGGGTCGGGTGAAGATGCGCGGACGCCAGCGCTACATGTAGCGCGCCTCGGCCCCCGTGGGCCGTGACCGCGCCCTCACCGGGAGGCGACGAGAACGATGATCGTGATCATGTTGGGCCCCCCGGGGGTCGGAAAGGGCACCCAGGCCAAGCTGTTGGCCGAGGCCCGAGGCGCCCGCCACGTGGCCACGGGGGACCTCCTGCGGGCGGCCCGTCGCGAGGGGACCGAGCTGGGACGGAAGGCCCAGGCCTACATGGACCAGGGCGAGCTCGTTCCTGACGAGGTCATCATCGGGATGGTGGAGGAGGTCCTCGCCGATCTGGACGGGAACGGCGGGGTGATCCTGGACGGGTTCCCCCGTACGGTGGGTCAGGCCGAGGCATTGGATCGTTCCCTCGACCGGCTCGGCCTCCAGGTGGATCGGGTGGTCCTCCTCACCGCCCCCGACGAGGTGCTGGTCAAGCGGGTGGCGGGACGGCGTAGCTGTCCGGACTGCGGGAAGGTCTACAACGTCCATTTCAACCCCCCGGCCCGGGACGGTCGCTGTGACGCCTGTGGTGCGGAGCTGGTCCACCGGGCCGACGACGATCCCGAGACGGTGCGCAACCGTCTCGAGGTCTATCGCCGTCAGACCGAACCGCTGGTGGAGTTCTACAGCGGTGGCGGAGCAGGCGTGGAGGAAGTGGACGGAGATCAGCCGGTGGACGTCGTGCAGGGTGCCCTCGCGGCCGCCCTGGACGGAAGGAGCGTAGGAGGGTGATTCATCTCAAGAGCCCCGACGAGATCGACCGGATCGCCTATGGCGGTGCGGTGATCGGTGCCCTCTTCCAGGATCTGGAAGACTGGATCCGGCCTGGCCTCAGCACCCAGGAGGTGGACGAGCGCTGCGAAGCCTTCATCCGCTCCTTCGACGGGGCTGTGCCGGCCTTTCAGGGGCTGTACGGGTTCCCGGGTGCGGTCTGCGTCTCGGTGAACGATGAGATCGTCCACGGCATTCCGAGTCCGCGGCGGGTCCTCGAGTCCGGAGACATCGTCTCCGTGGACGTGGGAGTGCGCCGGGACGGATGGTGCTCCGACTCCGCGTGGACCTTCCCGGTGGGAGATGTGGACCCCGGGACCACCGAGCTTCTGACGGTCACCCGCACAGCGCTGGAGCAGGCGGTCGAGGCCGCTCGGGTCGGTGGGCACATGGGGGACATCGGGTCCGCCGTGGTCGATGCCGTTGGTGACCGGTCCCTCCGTATAGTCCGGGATCTGGTTGGGCACGGCATCGGCCGGGACGTCCACGAGGAGCCGCAGGTCCCGAACATCGGGCGACAGGGCTACGGCCCCCTCCTCCGGGCGGGGATGGTCCTGGCCATCGAGCCCATGCTCTCCATGGGGTCCGAGCACATCCGCACTCTCGAGGACGGCTGGACCGTCGTGACTTCCGACCGGAGCCGTTCGGCCCACTTCGAGCACACGGTCGCCCTCACGACGGAAGGCCCCCGGGTGCTCACCCGGGCCCCGGCGGAGGTGGAGACCGATCCCTCGCCGGTAGGCGGTTGAGGGGGGGATGATCCTTGGTTATACTACTTAGCTCTGCCAGAAACGCACTCTGGAGTAAGACGAAATGAAGGTTCGTAGCAGCGTGAAGCCCATCTGTGAGCACTGCCGGGTCATTCGCCGGCGGGGCGTGGTGCGGATCATCTGCAGCCGCAACCCGAAGCACAAGCAGCGTCAGGGGTAATATGGCTCGTATCGCTGGTGTCGATCTCCCCCGCGGAAAGCGGATCGAGGTCGCGTTGACCTACATCTACGGCATCGGGGACTCCCGGGCCCGGCGGATCCTCGAGGCGACCGGGATCGATCCGGACCTCCGGACCCAGGACCTGGGCGACGACGAGGTGTCTCGTCTCCGCCGTGAGATCGAGGGGAACTTCAAGGTGGAGGGTGCGTTGCGCACGGAGGTGTCCATGAACATCAAGCGGCTCATGGACATCGGCTGCTACCGGGGTCTGCGGCACCGCCGCGGCTTGCCGGTCCGAGGCCAGCGCACGCATACGAACGCCCGGACGCACAAGGGTGTGCGGCGCGCGATCGCAGGGAAGAAGAAGGCTCCGAAGAAGTAGGATTCGTTCGGCGCGGTTCCTTCCGTGCCCGACGAGTGATGCGGGATCAACGGGTCGCTCCGCTGATCGCCGCATCCGCATTTGTTCGATCGACCGAACGCAAGGGAAGAGACCGTGGCGAAAGGAAAGCCGACCCGTACGAAGCGGGCGAAGAAGGTCGTAGAGGCGGAGGGCGTCGCCCACGTCCGCGCGACCTTCAACAACACGATCATCACCATCACCGACAACAGCGGGAACGCGGTGGTCTGGAGCTCGGCCGGCAAGGCCGGCTTCAAGGGCTCCAAGAAGTCCACCCCGTTCGCCGCCACGGTGGCCGGTGAGATCGCCGGCAAGGAGGCCGTCGCCCTCGGCGTGCGCCGCGTGTCGGTCCGGGTCCAGGGGCCCGGTTCCGGGCGCGAGTCCGCCATCCAGGCTCTCGCCACCGCCGGTCTTCACATCAAGTCCATCCAGGACGTCACCCCTCTCCCGCACAACGGTTGCCGGCCGCCTAAGAAGCGGCGGGTCTGACGAGGTCTTACTGAATGGCTCGCTACACAGGTCCAGTCTGCAAGCTCTGCCGCCGGGAGGGCCAGAAGCTCTTCCTGAAGGGCGTGAAGTGCTACACCGAGAAGTGCCCCGTCGACCGGCGGTCGTACCCGCCGGGCCAGCACGGCCCCGCGCAGGCCCGTCGGCGGAAGCAGTCCGACTACGCCACCCAGCTTCGTGAGAAGCAGAAGGTGAAGCGGATGTACGGACTCCACGAGAAGCAGTTCCGCAACCTCTTCGAGAGTGCCGCCCAGGCCAAGGGCGTGACCGGTGAGAACCTCCTGGTCATGCTCGAGTCCCGGCTGGACAACGTGGTCTTCCGCATGGGCTTCGCGGCCTCCCGGAATCAGGCCCGGCAGCTCGTGCGGCACCGCCACGTCGAGGTGAACGGTCGCGTCGTGGACGTGCCCAGCTATCACCTGAAGGCCGGTGACGAGATCGCGATCCGGGGCAAGTCGAAGGACGCCCTGTCGGTTCAGGCCAGTCTCGAGTCCCGTACCCGGCCGTCGCTGCTGGAGTGGCTCACGCTGGACGAGAAGAACCGGGTCGGTCGGGTGGTCCGGACGCCCACGCGTCAGGACATCCCGCTGGCCGTCCAGGAGCAGCTCATCGTCGAGCTCTACTCCAAGTAAAGAGTTGAATCCAGGCGTCCGGGTCCCGATCGGGACCCGGACGTCAATCGAACAGGTCCCAGTGCCGAGGCACGAGGAGGATATTGTGGAGATCGATCTGACCGGACTGGTGCTTCCGGAGCGCATCGAGGGGGTGGAGACGTCCGAGGACGGGCGCGCCGCCCGCTTCGTGGTCGAGCCTCTGGAGCGCGGGTATGGACATACCCTCGGCAACTCGGTCCGCCGTGTGCTGCTGGGTTCCCTCCGGGGTTCGGCGGTCTGGGCGTTCCGGATCGATGGCGTGGTCCACGAGCACCAGACCATCCAGGGTGTGGTGGAGGACGTCCACCAGGTCATCCAGAACCTGAAGTCGCTGGTCGTGGTGCTGGACGACGACGTGGAGGACGCCACGATCGAGATCGGTGCGTCCGGACCCGGACCCGTGTTGGCCGGCGAGGCCAACCTTCCGTCCGGGGTGGCGCTCACCGATCCCGAGCATCACCTGCTCACACTGCAGGACGAGCGGGACCTCAACATCGAGCTGTACGTGAACAAGGGGCGGGGCTTCGTCCTCGCCGACCAGCACGAGCTTCCGAAGGGGGCTCCCGTCGACCTGGTCCGCATCGACGCGGTGTACAACCCGGTCCGCCGGGCGAACTTCACCGTCGAGGAGACCCGGGTGGGGCAGCGCACGGACTTCGATCGGCTGACGCTCCACGTGGAGACCGATGGTTCGGTGGACCCCGAGGACGCCGTCCGCTACGCGTCGGCGCTGGTCCGGAAGCATCTCGAGTACATGATGTACTTCGGCGAGGGGGGCATCCCTCAGGAGACGCCTCCGGGGGCGCGGCTCGTTCCGGATCGGCTCCAGGATCTCTTCTCCCGGCCCATCGAGGACCTTGCGGAGCTCAGCGTCCGGTCGCGGAACTCTCTCCAGAAGGAGAACATCCGCACCCTCGGGGACCTGGTCCAGAAGAGCGAGGATGAGATGCTCGCCATCGAGAACTTCGGCAAGAAGTCTCTCAAGGAGATCACCGATTTCCTCAACGAGCACGATCTGCGGTTCGGAATGATGCTGAAGAGCGGCGACGAAGGTCAGCTGTTCTTCATGGAAGAAGAAGCCGAGGAGACGGCCGGCGCCGAGTGAGCGGCGGTCGATCTGCACCTGCGATTCGGATAGACGACGATGCGGCACCGTAAGAAAGGCAGGAAGCTGTCGAGGACGGCCAGCCACCGGCGCGCCACGCTCCGGAACATGGCCACCTCCCTCTTCCGCCATGGGAAGATCGAGACCACCACCGCCAAGGCGAAGGAGCTTCGTCCCTACGCCGAGCGGCTCATCACGCTCGCTAAGCGAGGCGACCTCCACGCGCGGCGGCTGGCTGCCCGCAAGGTCCAGGACCGGGCGGCCCTCGGCATCCTCTTCGACGACCTGGGGCCCCGGTTCGCGGATCGCCCGGGAGGGTACACCCGCATCCTCAAGGTGGGGGCGCGGAAGGGTGACGCGGCCGAGATGTCGCTCATCGAACTGGTCGATTAGGTTCCCCCTCTCGCAACGATCGAACCTACAGCGAAAGGAATGGCGGTGATGGCCGACTTCGGATCCCGGCGGGGTGCCACCAATCTGGGCGTGCCCCTGATGCTCGTGACGTTCCTCCTCATCGGCGGCTTCATGTACTGGCTGTACATCACCGCCGAGCCCACCGAGCCCGTGATGGTGGAGGAAGTGGATGACGGCTCCGACATGGATACCGCGGGTTCGACGGCCGTGGATCCCCAGGAGCTCAAGACCGGCGCCGAGGCCTACACCGGCCAGTTGATCCGGCTTCAGGGGCTCGCGGTGTCCCAGATGGTGGGCCAGGAGGCCTTCTTCGTGGATCTCCCGGCCACCGCGGAGCTCCCGTCCCAGCCGTTCCTCGTCCGGCTGTCCCCGGACCTGGCCGCGTCCGGAGCGACGGTGGCGGTCGGCGATCGGGTCACGGTGGTGGGGAGCCTCATGGAGATGACCGACAGCATCGTTGCGGACTGGGTGGGGAACGCGCTCATCAACGCGAACGAGCAGATGCTCGTGGAGTTCTCGACGCACTTCGTCGAGGCCGATCAATTGAACGTTGGCGGGGCGTCCGGTGGTGGCGCCTCCTCCGGCTCCTGACGGGGTCGGAACAGCTTCCAGAGGATAGAATCATGGCTCGTGTGTGCTACGTGTGCGGGAAGGGTCCCGGAACGGGGAACAACCGCAGTCACGCCAACAACAAAACGCGTCGGCGGTGGCTGCCGAACCTCCAGTCCGCGCGGATCCAGCTGCCGGACGGGACCCGGACCCGGGTGCGGGTGTGCACGTCGTGCATCTCGGCCGGGAAGATCACGAAGGCGCCGGTGATCAAGCGGGACGCCTGAGGGCTCGCTCGGACCACCGCTCTTCCTGGAACGGGACCTCCGCACCGTCGGGGGTCCCGTTTCGACGTTCCGGGGGGTCCATTCCCCTCGCACCCCCATGACCCGGGACCGGTTGTTGTGTATCCTCTTGGCTGGCCGAATCCACCGGGACCGGCGCACACCGAGGAGTCCATGCATCGTCGACATGAGGATCTGGGGCGCATCCAGGCGGCCCTGTCCGCTGCCGAGGAGGCCGTTCGACCCTTCACGCCCGGTGCCGTCGAGTTCGAGACGAAGGACCGCCGAGGGGATCCCCTCACCGAAGCGGATCTGGCCGTCGACCGGGTCCTCCGCGAGGCCTTGCCGCGGGCCGGGGAGGGCTGGTTGTCCGAAGAGACGGCCGACGATCGGAGCCGGCTGGGGTACGAACGGTGCTGGGTCGTCGATCCCGTGGACGGCACCCGGGAGTTCGTGGCCGGGATCCCGGAATGGTGCATCTCCATCGGGCTGGTGGAAGACGGGGAGCCGGTGGCCGGAGGCATCCTCAACCCCGCGACGGGGGAGCGCATCGTCGGGGCGGTCGAGACCGGGGTGACCCTCAACGGAGAGGCCGTGTCTTGCGATCCCGATCTCGGGCTCGGAGGCGCCCGGATCTACGCGAGCCGCAGCGAGGTGGGGCGTGGCGAGTGGGAGCGCTACGCAGAGGCCGACTTCGAGGTGGTCCCCTGCGGGTCGGTTGCGTACAAGCTGGGGCTGGTGGCGGCCGGGCGCGCCGACGCCACCATCACGTTGGTCCCCAAGCACGAATGGGACGTCGTCGCCGGGGCCGCCCTGGTACGGGCCGCGGGGCTCCGGGTGATCCACGCGGACGGCACCGAACCCCGGTTCAACCGTCCCGTCACCCTGCTGCCGAACTTCCTGGCCGGTCCGGCGCGTCTCTTGCAAGAGTTCCGGGCCCGCTGGGCCTGAACGGTCCATCGGCTCCGGGGGACGAGCTCCCGGAGCAGCCTTCTAGGAGTCGTACGAATGTCGGTGATCGAGAAGTTCGAGCGCGAGCCCCTGACCATGGGCGTCATCGGCCTCGGCTACGTCGGTCTTCCCCTTGCGGTGGAGGCCGCCGACGCCGGGTTGAGCGTGATCGGACTGGACACGTCCAGCCGTGTGGTTGACCTCCTCACTCGCGGGGAGAGCCACATCGGCGACGTGCCCGCGGACCGGGTCGCCGAGCACGTGGAGACGGGGCGGTTCCGCGCGACGACCGATGCGTCGGCGCTGCAGGAGTGTGACGCCATCGCCATCTGCGTCCCCACGCCCCTCGGCAAGACCCGGGATCCGGACGTCTCGTACATCGTTGCCGCTTCCGAGGCGGTGGCCGCGAACCTCCGGCCCGGCCAGCTCATCACCCTGGAGTCGACCACCTATCCGGGGACGACCCGGGAGATCCTCCTGCCGGTGCTGGAGGCTTCGGGCCTCCGGGTGGGACGGGACTTCCACCTCTGCTTCAGTCCGGAGCGCGTGGACCCTGGCAATCCCACCTGGCAGACGCGGAACACGCCCAAGGTGATCGGAGGGATCACCGAGACCTGCACGCAGGTGGGGGCCGCATTCTACGGACGCTTCATCGACACGATGGTCTCGGTCTCCTCGGCAGAGGCGGCGGAGCTGACGAAGATCCTGGAGAACACCTTCCGGAGCATCAACATCGGCCTGGCCAACGAGACGGCCCTCATCGCCGAGCGCCTCGGCGTCGACGTCTGGGAGGTCATCGACGCCGCGTCCACGAAGCCGTTCGGCTTCATGCGCTTCGTGCCCGGGCCCGGGCTCGGTGGTCACTGCATTCCCGTGGACCCCCAGTACTTGTCGTGGAAGATGCGCACGATGAACTACCGCACCCGGTTCATCGAGCTCGCGTCGGAGATCAACGGAGAGATGCCACGCTTCGTCCTGGAGAAGGTCCGGGAGGCCCTGAACCGGGCGGGCCGTGCGGTCCGAGGGGCCAGGGTCCTGGTGGTGGGTGTCGCCTACAAACCCGACATCGACGACCTCCGGGAATCCCCGGCCCTGGACATCATCGAGCTCCTGGAGGGAGACGGCGCCGAGGTGTCGTACCACGATCCCCACGTCCCGGAGATCCCGGCCCACGAGCCGGCCGGACCCAGGGACTCCATCCCGCTCGACGACGAGGCCTTGAGCGCCGCAGACCTGGTGCTGCTGGTGACGGACCACCGGGCCCTCGCTCTGCAACGGATCTGGGAGGAGGGTGTCCGCATCGTGGATGCCCGGGATGCCTTCCGCCGGGCGGGCTTCCCCGTCCGCGAGAGCTGGATCGTGAAGGGAGAGGCCTGACCCACCTCCGTCCCGACTCCGAACTCTGAACCACCGAAGGGCATCGTGACCGCATACACCAAATCGCATCTCGACCAGCTGGAGTCCGAGGGCATCTACGTCATCCGCGAGGTGGCGGCGCAGTTCGAGCGGCCCGTCCTCCTCTTCTCCGGAGGCAAGGACTCCATCGTCATGACCCATCTGGCCCGGAAGGCCTTCCATCCCGGCCGCATCCCGTTCCCGCTCATGCACGTCGATACGGGCCACAACTTCCCGGAGACCCTGGAGTTCAGGGATTCCCTGGTGGAGGATCTCGGGGCCGACCTGATCGTGGCCAGCGTGCAGGCATCCATCGACGAGGGGCGGGTCAAGGAGGAGACGGGTCCGCACGCGAGCCGCAACGCCCTCCAGACCGTCACCCTCCTGGACGGGCTCAAGGAGCATCGGGTGGACGCGGCCCTGGGCGGGGGGCGCCGGGACGAGGAGAAGGCCCGGGCCAAGGAGCGGTTCTTCTCCCACCGCGACCGCTTCGGACAGTGGGACCCCAAGAACCAGCGGCCCGAGCTCTGGCACCTGTTCAACGGCCGCAAGGCGCCGGGCGAGCATTTCCGCGTGTTCCCGCTGTCGAACTGGACCGAGCTGGACGTGTGGCAATACGTGGACCGTGAGGGCATCGCCCTCCCCAGCCTCTACTTCGCGCACGAACGGGAGGTGGTCGAGCGGGAGGGCGTGATCCTGGCGAAGACCGAGTTCCTCTGGCCCATCGAGGGGGAGGTCAGCGAGCGGCGCACCGTCCGGTTCCGGACCATCGGCGACGCGACGTGCACCGGGGCCACCCTTTCGGATGCCGATTCGCTGAAGGCTATCATCGAAGAGGTGGCGGCAGCCCGGGAGACGGAACGGGGAGGCCGGTCCGACGACAAGCGTTCGGAGACCGCCATGGAAGACCGGAAGCGCAGGGGGTACTTCTGATGGGGGCGCAGGACTACAAGGACTCGGATCTCCTCCGGTTCACCACCGCCGGGAGCGTCGACGACGGCAAGAGCACGCTCATCGGTCGGCTCCTCTACGACACCAAATCGATCTTCGAGGACCAGATGGAGGCGGTGGAGCGGGCCAGCCGCTCCCACGGCGAGGAGGCGGTGAACCTCGCCCTGTTGACCGACGGTCTCCGGGCGGAGCGGGAGCAGAAGATCACCATCGACGTGGCGTACAGGTACTTCGCGACGCCCCGGCGAAAGTTCATCATCGCCGACACGCCGGGGCACGTGCAGTACACCCGGAACATGGTGACCGGGGCCTCCACCGCCGAGTTGGCCATCGTCCTGATCGACGCCCGCAAGGGCGTGCTCACCCAGTCGAAGCGGCACGGGTTCATCTCCTCGCTCCTGGGGCTGCCCCACCTGGTGGTGGCGGTGAACAAGATGGACCTGGTGGACTGGAGGGAGGATGTCTTCCGGGAGATCGTGAAGGAGTACAGGGACTTCTGTGAGAAGCTCGACGTCCCGGACATCACCTTCATCCCCATCTCGGCGCTGATGGGGGACAACGTGGTGGACTACTCCACGAACATGCCGTGGTACCAGGGCTCCACCCTCCTGCACCACCTCGAGACGGTCAACGTCGGAAGCGGGCGGAATCTGCTGGATTTCCGCTTCCCCGTGCAGTACGTGATCCGGCCTCACCAGGGGTTCCGGGGGTACGCCGGCCGCATCGCCTCCGGCACGGTCCGTCCGGGCGAAGAGATCGTGGCCCTCCCCGGTGGGACCCGGACCCGGGTCCGGACGGTGGAGACCTTCGACGGTCCGGTGCAGGAAGGCGTCGCCGGTGACTCGGTGGTGGTGACGACGGAGTCCGAGGTGGACATCAGTCGTGGGGACATGCTGGTGCGGGTCATGAACCTGCCCACCCGCAACCACCGGTTCGAGGCACTGTTGTGCTGGATGGCGGACGAGCCGCTGGACGTCGGCCGGGAGTATCTCCTGCTCCACACCTCCCGGGAGGTGCCGGCCATCGTGGACCGGCTGGTCTACCGGATCAACGTGGACACGCTGCACCGGGAGGAGGGCGAGCATCTCGGCCTGAACGACATCGGCCGGGTCCAGGTCGAGACCGCCAGCCCCATCTTCTTCGATGCCTACCAGCGGAACCGGGAGACCGGCGGATTCGTGCTGGTGGACCCCCTGACCCACGCGACGGTCGGGGCGGGGATGATCCGGAGCGAGGTCCGGGAGATCGACGAGGACGAGGAGGGTTTCGACGGTCCGCGGCTTCGCCCCCGCTCCCCGAACGTGGTCTGGGAGCCCTGGAACGTGTCCCGGGAGGAGCGGGAGGCCCGGAACGGCCATCCCGCCGTGGTGGTGTGGTTCACGGGAATCAGCGGATCCGGCAAGAGCACCGTCGCCAAGGAGGTTGAGCGGCAGCTCTGGCAGGCCGGGGTGTCCACCATGCTCCTGGACGGCGATCAGGTGCGCCACGGTCTCTGCGGGGACCTGGGGTTCAATCGGGCGGACCGGGAGGAGAACATCCGGCGCGTCGGGGAGGCGGCGCGCCTCTTCTTCGAGCACGGGAACGTCGTGCTGTGCGCCTTCGTGTCCCCGTACATCGAGGACCGGGCGTTCGTACGGAGTCTCTTCCCGGAGGGGCGGTTCATGGAGGTCCACGTCTCCGTCCCGGTGGACGAGGCCCGCCGGCGGGATCCCAAGGGGCTGTACGCGCGCCACGAGGCCGGTGAGCTCAAGGGGCTGACCGGGGTGGACGAGCCCTACGAGGCCGCCCGGTCCGAGCTGGTCCTCGAGACCGCCAGTGAAGATGTCGCCGCCAGTGCCGAGGCGGTGCTCGAACTGCTCCGGAAGGTCGGCGTCGATCCAGCCCGGGACGGCGACGACCGTTGAAGATCGCCGTCGTGGGCACGGGATACGTGGGCCTGGTCGCCGGCGCCTGCCTGGCCGAGACCGGGAACGACGTGGTGTGCGCCGACATCGACGCCGACAAGATCGCGGGCCTGTCCCGGGGAGAGGTGCCCATCTACGAGCCCGGTCTGGGCTCGCTGGTCCGTCGGAACCTGGAGCAGGAACGCCTGCGCTTCACCACCGACGTGGGCGAGGCCGTGCGGGAGGCCTATGTGATCTTCGTCGCGGTTGGAACGCCGCCGGACGAGGACGGCTCCGCCGACCTGCAGCACGTCCTGGACGTGGCCCGGACGATCGGCCAGGCCATGGATGGCGAGCGCGTCGTCATCACCAAGAGCACCGTTCCGGTGGGGACGGCACGGAAGGTCCGTGAGGCCATCGAGGCCGAGACCGACCATGTGGTCCACGTGTGCTCCAACCCCGAGTTCCTCAAGGAGGGCGCGGCGGTCAACGACTTCATGTATCCGGACCGGGTCGTGATCGGCGTGGACCACCCGACGGCCGAGCGCGTGCTGCGGGAGCTCTACGCGCCGTTCACTCGACGGGAGCACAACTTCCTGGTCATGGACGTCCCCTCGGCGGAGATCACGAAGTACGCGGCGAACGCCATGCTCGCGACCCGGATCTCGTTCATGAACGCCGTCGCCCGTCTCTGTGAGGAGACCGGTGCCGACGTGGACGCCGTCCGGCTCGGAGTGGGCTCAGACGAGCGCATCGGCTCGGCCTTCCTCTTCCCCGGGGTGGGGTACGGCGGGTCCTGCTTCCCCAAGGACGTGAAGGCCCTCGCCCGGACCATGCGGGAGCTCGGCACGCCGGCGGAGATCCTCGAGGCGGTCGAGAGCGTGAACGAGAGCCAGAAGCAGCTGCTTTGGCAGCGGATCGTGCGGCGCTTCGGGGAGGACTTGGGCGGTCGCCGTTTCGCGGTGTGGGGGCTCGCCTTCAAGCCCCGCACCGACGACATGCGCGAGGCTCCGAGCCTGGTGACCATCGATGCACTCCTCGCCCGGGGTGCGGAGATCGTGGCCCACGACCCGGAGGCCATGGACGAGGCGCGCCGCATCCTCGGTGATCGCATCGCCTACAGGGAGCTGCCCTACGACGCCCTCCACGGCGCCGATGCCCTGGTCATCCACACGGAGTGGCAGCCGTTCCGCCATCCGGACCTCGCCCGGATGCGGGCCGCTCTCGCCACGCCGGTGATCTTCGACGGGCGGAACCTCTACCGGACGGCGCAGATGGCCGAGGCGGGGTTCGAGTATCACTCCATCGGACGCGCCCCCGTGGGCGGCGGCACAGACTGACGTGCGCGACCTCTGGAGGGCCCACCGATGCACGTCCTGATCACGGGTGCCGCCGGGTTCCTGGGTTCCCACATGGCGGATCGCTTCCTGGACGACGGGCACACCGTCCTGGGGCTCGACAACTTCGCCACCGGGTCTCCCGAGAACGTGGCGAGGCTGCGGGAGCGGGAGGGGTTCAGCTTCGTGGAGCACGACATCTCCAACCCCTTCGTGCCGCCCGGACCCGTGGACGGGGTGCTGCACTTCGCCTCTCCGGCGAGCCCCGTGGACTACCTGGAGATCCCCATCCAGACCCTCAAGGTGGGCAGCCTGGGCACCCACAACTGTCTGGGGATCGCGCTGGCCACCGGGGCGAGGTTCTTCCTGGCGAGCACGTCGGAGGTCTACGGGGACCCTCAGGTCCACCCCCAGCCGGAGACCTACTGGGGCCACGTGAATCCGGTCGGCGTCCGGGGGTGCTACGACGAGGCGAAGCGCTTCGCCGAGGCGATGACCATGGCCTACCACCGCGCGCACGGCGTGGACACCCGCATCGCCCGCATCTTCAACACCTACGGCCCCCGCATGCGGGCGGGGGACGGCCGGGTCGTCTCCAACTTCATCGTCCAGGCCTTGGCCGATGCTCCCCTCACGATCTACGGCGAGGGGGACCAGACCCGGTCGTTCTGCTATGTGGAGGACGAGATCGAGGGGCTCTACCGCCTCTTCCACTCGGATCGGGGCGAGCCCACCAACATCGGCAATCCCGAGGAGTTCACCATCCGGGAGTTGGCGGACGCGGTGCTCGAGGAGACGGGGAGTCGCAGCGAGCTCGTCCACCTGCCGCTGCCGGACGACGATCCCAAGGTCCGACGACCCGACATCACGGTGGCCCGGAACCTCCTGGACTGGGAGCCCCGGGTCGCCCTCCGGGAAGGCCTGCGGCGAAGCGTTCCCTACTTCCGCGCCCTGGTCGAAGCGGGGAAGGGGACGGCCCGCATCATTCCCGGCGGCTGACGCCTTTCCGCGGCTGCGCCCCGGCCCTATCCTCCTCCTCCATGACTTCGAGAGACGACGCACAGTACCGCATCGCCCAGGGCGTCAACGCCTGGGACCGTGAGTCCTACGAGGAGGCCCTGGGCATCTTCGAGGCGGTTCTCGAGGATCACTCGACCTTTCCGGACGTCCACAACCGACGAGGACTCTGCCTCGCCCTCCTGGGCCGGCTGGACGATGCCCTGGCCGCCTTCGATCGCGCGGTGGAGCTGGCGCCCACCTACGCGGAGGCGCACCTCAACCGGGGGATCGTCCTCAAGGATCTGGGTCGGGCTGACGACGCCCAGGAGGCCTTCGACCGGGCGCAGGAGCTGGATTCCCGGGACGGCACCGCCTTCCCGTCCCACGTGGGCAATCAGATCGCGGTGACCCATGCCAAGCTCGGCGACCTGTACCTGATGGCGGAGAAACCGGCCCTTGCGGCGGAGCAGTACCGGGCCGCGCTCCACGTAAGGCCCCGGTTCCAGGACATCCGGACCAAGCTCGCCGAGAGCCTCATGGAGACCGGCGACCTGAACGCGGCGCGGGAGGAGCTCCAGTTCGTGCTGGAGAAGGACCCCGAGTTCACCAGCGCCCGGCTTCGGCTGGGCGTGGTGCTGCATCGGATGGGGGACATGGAGTCGGCCCGGGGCCACTGGCTCACCTGCATCGACGAGGACCCGGAGGACTTCCGTGCCCGGGCTTACCTGGCCTCCCTCAAAGCGGCCGCCGCCGAGGCCGAGGCCCCTACCGAGACCGCGGACTGATGGATCGACCGAGACGCATCGAGAAGCCCTGGGGACACGAGATCATCTGGGCCGAGACCGACCGGTACGTGGGGAAGATCCTCCACATCAACGCTGGCGAGGCCCTCTCCCTGCAGTATCATGAAGTGAAGGACGAGACGATCTGCGTGCTGTCCGGCGAGATGCGCTTCCTCGCCGGCCCGTCCACGGACGAGCTCGTCGAGTATCGCATGAAGGAGAACGACCGGTTCCACTGCACCCCGGGAACCGTCCACCGGATGATCGCGGTCACGGACTGCGACATCCTCGAGGCCTCCACGCCCCATCTGGACGACGTGGTCCGCCTCGAGGACCGCTACGGCCGCACGCCGGACTAGAGGGCGCCACCTCTCTTCGAGGGCGGCCTTCCACGCCCGAGGCCGGAACCTCCCCACCTCCCCGGACGTACATCAGGCGCCATGCAGAACCCCCCACGCTCACGCCTCCTCGTCTCCGCCATCCTCCTCTTCGTGGCCGCTGCGTGCGAGCCGGCGGTGGAGGAAACCACCGTCCGTCGCGGAGACGTGGCCTTCGCCACCGACTCCGTGGAGGAGGCGCTGGCGGAGTACCGGCTCGCCGTCCGTCAGGGCGACGGGGAGCCCGAGGTCCTGGCCCGTGTGGCCCACGCCTACGTGGCCCTGGGCCGGGTGGACGAGGCGGCGGAGTACTACCGCCAAGCGGTCTCTCTGGACGAGGACCTCCGCACCCAGGCGGTCTCCGACCTCATGGGGATGGCCCGCAGGGCCGCGGACACAGGGGAGCGCTTCCAGATGGCTTCGGCCGTGCAGGAGGCCCTGGCCATGGAACCGGCGATCGGTCTCGACGACATGGCCCTTCCCCTGGCGCGGCACTACTTCGAGAACGGCGAGTACGGGCAGGCGCTGCCCCTCTATCAGCGCTCCCTGAAGAGCGGCGCGGACTCCATCCCGGCCGTGGTGTTCGAGATCGGACGGGTCTACCGGGAGATCGAGGACTGCGAGAACGGCCTGGTCTTCTTCGAGCGGTTCCGGGAGATGGTCCGTGCGTCCCGCCGGGGCGAGGTGGACTGGTACATCGGCCAGTGCTCCTTCGAGCGCTCCAACGAGCTCCGGCGCCGACCCGATGTCTCGGACGATGACCTGGAGGAGGCCCTGTCCCTGGTTGACCGGGTGATCGACGTCGGAGAGCCGCGGAGCCTCCTGGGCGAGGCGTGGTACGAGCGGGGAGAGCTCCTGGCTCGCCTGGGTCGCTGCGAAGAGGCCATGGAGTCCTTCGCCCAGGTCCGGGTGGCCGAGGGAGCGGGGACGGGATCCCTGGTCCAGCGTGCCCAGCAGCGCTTCGACGAGATCTACTTCGGTCAGGGCCTGCAGGAGTTCCGCCCCGATCGTCCCTGCGGCTGAGGGTCCTTCCATGAGCATCCCTCTCCTGGACCTGACGGCCCAGTACGCCACGATCGAAGGCGAGGTCCGGGCGGCCATGGATCGGGTGATCGCCTCCCAGGGCTTCGTCCTGGGCCCGGAAGTGGAGGCCTTCGAGGAGGAGATGGCCGACTACCTCGGGGTGCGCCACGCGGTGGGGGTCGCCAGCGGAACCGACGCTCTTCTGTTGCCCCTGAAGGCGCTGGAGGCCGAGGCCGGAGACGAGGTGATCGTTCCGGCCTTCACCTTCTTCGCCACGGCCGGAGCCACCTGGAACGCCGGGCTCAAGCCCGTCTTCTGCGACGTGGACCCGGCGACGTTCAACGTCACGGTCGACACCCTGGAGGCGGCCCGCTCGCCCAGGACACGGGCCGTCATCCCGGTGCACCTCTTCGGCCAGATGGCGCCCATGGAGGAGATCCAGGCCTGGGCCGACCGCCACGGGATCCTGGTCCTCGAGGACGCGGCCCAGGCCGTGGGTGCCCGCCGCCGGGGCGGCCCGGGCGGGGATGGCACCATGGCAGGCGCCTGGGGGCAGATGGGCGCCTTCTCCTTCTTCCCAACCAAGAACCTGGGCGGGTTCGGAGACGGCGGGCTGGTGACCTCCCGGGACGACGAGCTGGCGGAGCGGATCCGGAAGCTCCGGGTCCACGGGGGCCGCCAGATGTACCACCACGAGATGGTGGGGACGAACTCCCGACTGGACGCCCTGCAGGCGGCGGTCCTCCGGGTCAAGCTGCCCCATCTGGACGACTGGGCCGCCGGGCGTCGGAAGAACGCCTGTCACTACGACGGACTCCTCGCGGACGTGGACGGGGTCCAGGTTCCGCCGGTCCTGGAGGACAACTTCCACGTGTACAACCAATACACGCTCCAGGCGGAGCGCCGGGACGAGCTTCGGAGCCACCTGGGGGACCGGGGCATCGGCAGCGGCGTCTACTACCCGGTGCCCCTCCATCTCCAGGCGTGCTTCGCCTCCCTGGGAGGCACCCCAGGCGATCTTCCAGTCTCCGAATCGCTGTGCACACGGGTGATCAGCCTCCCTGTCTTTCCGGAGCTCGGTGAGGACTCGGTAGAGGCCGTCGGCGAGACCATCCGGGAGTTCTACGGGGCCTGACGCGCAGGGACCCGAAGGGGGCTGAACACGCGCCCCGATTATGGGTAGATTCCACGGATGCCTATTCGACCCTGGAAACTCCTGGTCCTCCCGGTTCTCGCCGGGCTCGCCGCGTGCGCCTCCGCCTCCAAGTACGAGGGGCTGGACGCCATGGGCGTCTACGCCATGGGGCAACACGAGATGGCCGAGGAGGACTACGGCGACGCCGCAGAGACCCTGGACCGCCTGCTCCTCGTCTACCCGACCTTCGAGCAGGCCGCCGAGGCCTCCTTCCTCCTGGCCAGCGCGTACTATCTCGACGAGAAGTACATCACCGCGGCGAGCCAGTACACGATGTTCCTCGACCGGTATCCGACCCATCCCCGGGCCGGGGAGGCCGCGCTGGGGGTCTGCCGGTCCTACGCCGCCATGTCCCCCATCTCCCAGCGGGACCAGACCTTCACGGATCAGGCGCTCGTGGTGTGCCGGAACGTGGTGGCGGATTACCAGGGGACGTCGGTGGCCGAGGAGGCCGCGACCATCGCCAACGACATGAGGGCCAAGTTGGCCCGGAAGATCTACGAGAACGGCTCCTACTACCTCCGCCGGGATCTCTGGGACTCGGCCATCATCTACTTCGAGGACGTGGTGGCGAGCTATCCCGAGACGCCCTATGCGCCCCAGGCGCTCCTCGGCATCATCCGGGCGTACGAGGCCATCGGGTACGAGGACGAGGTGGAGCGCGCCCGGAATCGACTGCTGAACCAGTACCCCGAGTCCGAGGAGGCCCGCTCCCTGAACGGGGACCCCGGCTCCGCGGTGGGCGTCACCGGCTCCGGCGACTGACGTGGTCGAGATCGGCGTCTTCGGGGGGTCCTTCGACCCGCCACACCTGGGTCACCTCAACGTCGCCCGGGACGCCCTCGAGCACCTCGATCTCGATCGGGTCCTTTTCGTGCCCGCCCACCGCTCGCCCTTCAAGACGGGCGAGGTCCTCACCGACCCGGATCTGCGTCGCCGTCTCTGCGAGGCGGCGGTTGCGGACGACCCGGCCTTCGGGGTGTGGGACGGGGAGCTTCGTCGACCGCCCCCGTCCTGGACGGTGGACACGCTGGAGGCCCTGCAGGACCCCGAGCGGCGGCTCACGCTCCTGATGGGGCAGGACCAGTGGGCAGAGTTCCACCGCTGGAAGGCTCCCCGACGGATCCTCGAGCTGGCCCGGGTGGCGGTTCTGGACCGGGGCGGGTACGACGGCCCGGAGGGTCCGCCCGACGGCGACTGGCCCTGCAACCGGGTGCCCGTACGGCGCCTCGAGATCTCCTCCACGGAGATCCGGGAGCGCGTCCGGGCCGGACGCTCCATCCGCTACCTCGTGCCCGACGCGGTCGGGGCCCTGATCGACGAGAATTCTCTGTATGGGGAGCCCGCCGCCGACCTGGCGGGCGGGCTCCGCCGTTCCTCCTAGAAGGTCCTACGATGCTCAAGTCTCTGGTCAAGAAGGTCCTGGGCGACCGACACGCCCGGGAGGTGAAGAAGCTCCAACCCGTCCTGGACGAGATCGACGGTCACTATCAGCAGCTCGCCGCCCTCTCCGACGAGGAGTTGCGGGCCAAGACCGACGAGTTCCGGGAGCGCATCCGGTCCGCCACCGAAGCGGTGCGGGAGCAGATCGAAGCCGTGCGCGCCGAGAAGCGAGCGTCGGAGGACGCGGACCACCGGGAGCAGCTGAGCGTCCGGTTGGGTCAGCTCGAAGAGGAGATGAAGGAGCGCCTGGAGGGCGTGCTCGACGAGCTGTTGCCCGAGGCGTTCGCCGTGGTGAAGGACACATGTCGGCGCCTCGTCGGGACCGAGGTGACCTTCACCGGCACCACGGCCGAGTGGAACATGATCCCCTACGACGTCCAGCTCATCGGCGGGATCTCCCTGCATCAGGGCAAGGTCGCGGAGATGCAGACCGGTGAGGGGAAGACCCTGTCCGCTACTCTTCCCGTCTATCTGAACGCCCTCGCCGGCCGGGGCGTGCACCTGGTCACGGTGAACTCCTACCTGGCCCAGCGGGACGCCGAGTGGATGGGGGCGATCTACGGGTTCCTCGGGCTGACGGTGGACGTCATCGATCGGCACCAGCCGGGGTCCGCCGAGCGCCGGGCCGCCTATCAGGCCGACATCACCTACGGGACCAACAACGAATTCGGCTTCGACTACCTGCGGGACAACATGGTCCACACGCTGGAGCAGCGGGTCCAGCGGGAGCACGCCTACGCCATCATCGACGAGGTGGACTCGATCCTCATCGACGAGGCCCGGACCCCCCTCATCATCTCGGGTCCCGTCGGCAAGGACACGTCCACCCCCTTCAAGCAGTACAACCCCCTCGTCCGCGGCCTCTACAACAAACAGCTCAAGCTCACGAACCAGCTGGTGAGCGAGGCCGAGCAGGACCTCAAGGATGGCGACGAGTTCGGGGCGGGGGAGAAGCTCCTGGCGGTCCGGCGGGGCAACCCCCGCCACAAGAAGCTGCTCAAGCTCTTCGCCGAGGACGCCTCCCTGCAGACCCTGGTCCAGAAGGTCGAGGCGGACTACATGCGGGAGAAGCGCCTCCACGAGGTGGACGAGATGCTCTTCTTCGCCATGGACGAGAAGGGACACAACACCCACCTCTCGGACCGGGGCCTCGACGAGCTCTCCCCCAACGACGCCAACGCCTTCGTGGTGCCGGACCTCTCCGAGGAGATAGGCGCCATCGAGGGGGACGAGTCCCTCACCGTCGACGAGAAGCGGGAGAAGCTCGAGGAGCTCGAGGCCGGCTACGCGGAGAAGAACCAGAGGCTCCACGTCATCCACCAGCTCCTGAAGGCCTACACCCTGTACCAGAAGGACGAGAGGTACATCATCGGCGAGGACGGCTCCGTGGTCATCGTCGACGAGTTCACCGGTCGTCAGATGCCGGGCCGGCGTTGGAGCGACGGGCTGCATCAGGCGGTCGAGGCCAAGGAGGGGGTGGAGATCCGGGGCGAGACCCAGACGCTGGCCACCATCACCATCCAGAACTACTTCCGGATGTACGACAAGCTGGCCGGAATGACGGGGACCGCCGAGACGGAGGAGGGCGAGTTCCACCAGATCTACGGCCTGGACGTCATGGTCATCCCCACGAACCGGCCCGTGGTCCGGGACGACCGGGACGACCTGATCTTCCGCACGACCCGGGAGAAGTACAACGCGATCCTGGACGAGATCGAGCGGCTCCACCGCATGGAGCTCCCGGTCCTGGTGGGCACCACCAACGTGGAAGTCTCAGAGACGCTGGCCCGGATGCTCAAGCGCCGGGGCATCGCCCACAACGTCCTGAACGCCAAGCAGCATCAGCGGGAGTCGGAGATCGTCGCCGACGCCGGGAAGCCCGGTGCCGTGACCATCGCGACGAACATGGCCGGCCGTGGGACCGACATCAAACTCGGTCAGGGGGTGACCGACGCCCGCACCGTGGGGTGGGCCCGGGAGCGGGGGCTGGAGCTGGACACCCTCCAGCCGGTGGACCCCACCCGCTACGACGACAAGCTCGAGAGTCGCCCCCCGGACCACCTCATCGAGGATGGTGGACTCCACATCCTCGGGTCCGAGCGGCACGAGTCCCGTCGGATCGATCGTCAGCTCCGGGGCCGGGCGGGCCGCCAGGGTGACCCCGGGGCCACCCAGTTCTTCCTGTCCCTCGAAGACAGCCTCATGCGGCTCTTCGGATCGGAGCGGATCGCCAACGCCATGGAGCGGATGGGCGCCGAGGAAGGTGAGGTCATCACCCACGGCCTGGTGACCCGGTCCATCGGCAACGCGCAGAAGCGGGTCGAAGGGAACAACTTCGAGCAGCGGAAGCGGCTGCTGGACTACGACGACGTCATGAACCAGCAGCGGGAGGTCATCTACGACCTCCGTCTCTTCGCGCTGGAGGGTGGCGAGGACCTGAAGGGCGAGATCTGGGAGATGATCGAACTCGCCATCAAGGACCGGATCGACGAGTACCTGCCCGAGGAGGTCGCGGAGGAGGACTGGGAGCTCGCCGCGCTGAAGAAGCGGCTGCTCATGGACTTCTTCGTCATGGTGGACGGCCTCCCCGACGAGGAGGATCCGGACCACGAGCTGGACCGGGAGGACGTCACGGAGATGACGCTGGAGGCGGCCCGGGCGACGATGCACCGGAAGCTGGACACGTTCGGAGAGCTCGCCGAGAAGGTCATGAGCTACATCCTCCTGACCGTGATCGACGACAAGTGGAAGGACCACCTCTACGATCTCGATCACCTGAAGGCGTCGATCGGCTTCCGGGGCTGGGGCCAGAAGGACCCGCTGGTGGAATACAAGAAGGACGCCTTCGACATGTTCGTGGACCTGATGACCGACCTGCGGAGCACGGTGTCCCGGAACTTCTTCCGTGCGCAGGTCGGCGTGCCGCAGCGACGCCCGGCGCCCCAGAGCCGGATGACCCTGTCCGGGCCGTCCGAGCCCGGCACCGGAACCTCGGGGGCGGGTGCGCAGCAGGCCCAGGGTCGGGTCTCCGCGCCGGCGCAGCCCCGGGTGGACGCCACGGGCATCGCGGCCCGGGCTCGGGCCGACACTGGTCCGGTGGGACCCGCCACCGACGTGGCGAGCCTCTCCACGAACCGGGGCGAGGCCGAGGCGGCCAAGGCGCAGCCGGTCACTGCCGAGGACGAGCCCGGCCGGAACGACCCCTGTCCCTGCGGGAGCGGCAAGAAGTACAAGAAGTGCCACGGGCGGGTGTAGGCCCGACGGGAGGCATGCCCGCCCGGCCGTGAGGCCGGGCCCATGGGGCGGCTGATCCGACCATTCGGGAGCCCGGTGTGTGGGGCCAACGTGGCTGGATGACGCCATCGTGTTCCGCCTTTCCGACCGACCGCCCACGCGAGCGCATGCGCGCTCTCGGGCCCGAGGCCCTCAGCGTCACGGAGCTGGTGGCGACCCTGCTGGGGACCGGCCACGCCGGACGATCCGCCGAGGAGGTGGCCCGTGGGCTTCTGGGTTCCACGGGCCAGGGGCTGCGGGGGCTGTCCCGGCTCTCCATGGAGGCACTCGAGGGGCGGGCCGGTGTGGGCCCGGCCCTGGCCGCACGGATTCTGGCGGCCCTGGAGCTGGGACGGCGGGCGGCCACCGAGCCGCGCACCCCCAGGTTCAGGGTCCGGGGTCCCGAGGACGTCTACCGGCGCATGGGCCCGCGCCTCCGGGACCGGATGCAGGAGGAGTTCCACACCCTCCTGCTGGACGCCCAGCACGGCGTGATCCGCGAGGTCCTCGTCACCCGGGGCATCCTGGACGCCTCCCTGATCCACCCTCGAGAGGTCTTCCGGCCTGCGCTCGAAGCGGGAGCTGCCGCCCTGGTTCTGGTGCACAACCACCCCTCCGGGGATCCGACACCGTCGGTCGAGGACCGGGCCGTGACCCGGCAGCTCGCCGAGGCCGGACGCACCCTGGGCGTACCGGTGCTGGACCACGTCGTGGTGGGCGACGGCCGCTGGAGGAGCGTGCCGAGCGACCCCTGAGGAACGGCATGGGGCCGGTACGGGAGGCTGGCTCTTTCGGGGGCTTTCGGTGTATGTTCGTCGGTTCCGGCGTGGCGACCGCGCCGGGCGGGGCCCGTACGGTCCCGTGCACCGTCGATCCGTCCCCAGGTCGAACTTGACGCCCCCCGCCTCCTCCACCTTGTCGGACCTTTCCGCCCTGCCCGTCCCTCTGGGCCGGGCGCTGGAGGCGTACGCGGACCGGCTGGACCTGGACGCGATCCGACGGGCCTACGAGCTGGCGGCCGACGCGCACGACGGGCAACGCCGGGCCTCGGGGGAGGAGTTCGTCAACCACACGGTGGAGGTCGCCACCATCCTGGCGGGGCTCCGCCTGGACACCGCGTCCATCGTCGCGGGGCTCGTCCACGACACCGTGGAGGACACCCATGTCACGCTGGCGGACCTGGCGGAACGCTTCGGCAACGAGCTGGCGGCCCTGGTGGACGGCGTGACCAAGATCGGAAAGGTGGAGTTCCGGTCCCATACCCACCAACAGGTAGAGAACTACCGGAAGCTCCTCCTCTCGATGGCCGCGGACGCGCGGGTGATCCTGATCAAGCTGGCGGACCGCCTGCACAACATGCGCACCCTGGAGCACCTGCCGCAGGGGAAGCAGCGGCGCATCGCCCTCGAGACCCGGGAGATCTACGCACCGTTGGCCCACCGGCTCGGGATCTTCTCGATCAAGTGGGAGCTCGAAGACCTGGCCTTCAAGTACCTCGAACGTGAGGCCTACGAGGAGCTGACCCGGAAGATCGCCGAGCGACGCCGGGAGCGGGAGGAGCAGATCCGGGAGATGCAGCTGCCCCTGGAAGAGGAGCTCCGGGAGTCGGGGATCCCAGCCGAGGTCACCGGCCGCCCGAAACACCTCTACTCCATCCACCGGAAGATGGAGAAGCGCGGGGTGCCCTACGAGCAGATCTACGATCTGATGGCCATGAGGGTCATCACGGACAGCATTCCGAACTGCTACGCCGCCCTCGGGGCCATCCACTCGAAATGGGCGCCCGTCCAGGAGCGGTTCCACGACTACATCGCCACACCGAAGTCGAACATGTACCGCTCCCTCCACACCACGGTGGTGGGGCCCAAGGGGCGGCGCTACGAGATACAGATCCGCACCGAGGAGATGCACCGCACCGCGGAGTACGGGATCGCGGCCCACTGGCGCTACAAGGAGGGGGGGAGCGGGAAGGACGAGGTCGACGAAGCCCTGACCTGGTTCCGACAGGTGCTGGAGTGGCAGCAGGACGCCAGCGAGCCCGAGGAATTCATGGAATTCCTCCGGATGGACCTCTTTCAGGGGGAGATCTTCGTCTTCACCCCGAAGGGCGAGGTGAAGCAGCTGCCCACGGGGGCCACGCCCATCGACTTCGCCTTCTCGGTCCACACCGAGGTGGGCCTCCACTGCGCGGGGGCCCGGGTCAACGGGCGGATCGCGCCCCTGTCCCGGGAGCTGAAGAACGGGGATTCGGTGGAGATCCTGACCAATCCCAAGCAGTGGCCGACCCGGGACTGGCTCGCCTTCGTGAAGACGTCCCGGGCCCGGGGCCGGATCCGCCAATGGATCCGGCGCGAGGAGTTCGACGCCGCCGCCCAGCTGGGGAAGGAGTTCCTCGATCGCCAGCTCCGGCGAGCACGGCTCGAGCGACCCGCCGACGACGTGCTCAAGGCCGCTGCCGAGAAGCTCGGCTTCCAGGAGTTCGATCAGGTCCATGCCGCACTGGGGCGGGGTGATGTCGGTCCCTCGGCGGTGATCCGTGAGCTTCATCCGGAGCACGATCCCGCCGACGCGGCCAGCCGGAGTCCCACGGCGCTCCAGCGACTGGCCGAGAGGCTGATCCGGACGAACAAGGGCGTCCGGATCCAGGGGATGGAGAACCTGATGGTGCGCTATTCCCAGTGCTGCCAGCCGGTGCCCGGCGATCCGGTCGTGGGCTACATCACCCGGGGCCGGGGGGTGTCGATCCACCGCACGGACTGCCCGAACATCCTGAATCTCCCCGATCCGGAACGGCGCATCGAGATCGAGTGGGCCGCCGAGAAAGGTGACCGATTCATGGTCCGGATCCACATGCGGGGAACGGATCGCCGGGGCCTCCTCTCCGACGTGGCCAAGGCCATCACCGACACGGGCACGAACATCCAGCATGCGGACATGCAGGCCGTGGAGGGCGGAATGAACGGCGAGTTCGCGGTGGAGGTCCAGGATCTGCCCCACCTGCGCAAGGTCATCAAGGCCATCGCCCGGGTGAAGGGCGTGCTCAGCGTGGAGCGGCGGGAGAGCTTCCAGGAAGCGGACTTGAGTCTTTAGCCTTCGCATGTACCCCCACGACGATACGGCGGCATTCGCACGCCGATGCATCCCACCGGGTGGCGTTGCTTCTCCTTGGCGTAGCGATGCTACGTCGCGTCGTCGCGCCTTGCCCGGCGGGCGCATCGACGCGCTCGGTGCTCGCCGCATCGGCGCGGGGGCACACGCGAAGGCTCGCCGGCAGCCCCACTACGATACGGCGGCATTCGCACGCCCGCTGACCTGAATGGCCGACTTCAAGCTGCAGTCCCCGTACGAGCCCGCCGGCGACCAGCCCCGGGCCATCCAGGAGCTCTCCGAAGGGCTGGTCCGGGGCGACCCCCGCCAGGTCCTCCTCGGGGCCACGGGCACGGGGAAGACGTACTCCATCGCCCACGTGATCCAGAACCACGGGCGCCCCACCCTGGTGATGAGCCACAACAAGACGTTGGCGGCCCAGCTGTACGGGGAGCTGAAGTCCCTCTTCCCGCAGAACGCGGTGGAGTACTTCATCAGCTACTACGACTACTACCAGCCCGAAGCCTACGTCCCGTCCACGGACACGTACATCGAGAAGGACGCCTCCATCAACGAGGACATCGAGCGCCTCCGGCTCCGGGCCACCTCGTCGCTGATGGAGCGGGACGACGTGATCGTGGTCGCCTCCGTGTCGTGCATCTACGGCCTCGGGAACCCGGCGGACTACCGCTCCCTCATGCTTCACCTCACGGTAGGGGACGAGAAGTCGCGGAAGGAGATCCTCAAAGGCCTGGTCGACATCCAGTATCGCCGCAACGACTACGTCTTCGAGCGGGGCACCTTCCGGGTCCGGGGCGACACGGTGGAGATCTACCCGGCCTACGAGGAGCAGGCGGTGCGGGTGGAGCTCTGGGGGGACGAGATCGAGCGCATCACCCGGTTCGATCCCCTCACGGGCGACACGATCACCGGGCTGGAACGAGCCGCCATCTATCCGGCCAGCCACTACGTGACCCGCCGCCGGACCATCGAGCAGATGGTGCCCCTGATCCGGGAGGAGCTGGCGGAACAGGTGGGCCGGTTCCAGATGGAGGGTCGCCTCCTGGAGGCTCAGCGGATCGAGCAGCGCGCGAACTTCGACATCGAGATGATGCTGGAGATCGGCACCTGCCCGGGGATCGAGAACTACTCCCGCTACACCTCCATGCGGGAGCCGGGGGAACGGCCGGCCTGTCTGCTGGACTACTTTCCGGAGGACTTCCTGATGGTGGTGGACGAGAGCCACGTCTCCGTCCCCCAGATCGGCGGCATGTACAACGGGGACCGGTCCCGCAAGCTCACGCTGGTGGAGCACGGATTCCGGCTTCCCTCCGCGCTGGACAACCGCCCGCTCAAGTTCGACGAGTGGGAGAGCCTGCTTCCGAACGCGATCTTCGTGTCGGCCACGCCGGGGGAGTGGGAGCTGCGGGAGGCCGGGGGCGTGGTGGTGGAGCAGATCATCCGGCCCACCGGGCTGGTGGACCCGGAGGTCCAGGTCCGGCCCGTGAAGGGGCAGGTGGACGACCTGCTGGCCGAGATCCGGGAGCGGGAGTCCCGGGGGGAGCGCGTCCTGGTCACGACGCTCACGAAGCGCATGGCGGAGGACCTTTCCGAGTACCTGCAGTCTGTGGGCGTCCGGGTCCGCTACATGCACTCGGACATCGACGCCATCGAGCGGGTGGACATCCTCCGTTCCCTGCGCCTGGGCCGCATCGACGTCCTGGTGGGCATCAACCTCCTACGGGAGGGACTGGACCTTCCTGAGGTGTCCCTCGTGGCCATCCTCGACGCGGACAAGGAGGGCTTCCTCCGGGACTTCCGGAGCCTCATCCAGACCATCGGGCGGGCCGCGCGGAACGTGCGGGGTCGGGCCGTCCTCTACGCCGACCGGATGACCGACTCCATGCGCAAATGCCTCGAGGAGACGGAGCGACGCCGGGAGATCCAGGTGGCTCACAACCTCGAGCACGGCATCACTCCCGCCACCATCCAGAAGAGCATCGAGGAGATCGAATTCTCCACCCGGGTCGCGGATGCCCGGGGGAAGCCTCAGGTGGCCGTCGCCGAGCCCGGAGGGGACTACGCGTCGGAGGTCGATACCGAGGCCTACGTCAAGATCCTCGAGAAGGAGATGGACGAGGCTGCCGCGGGCCTGGATTTCGAGCGGGCGGCCCTCCTCCGTGACCAGCTCTTCGAGCTGAAGGCCAAGCTGTAGCGCGGTCTGCGGCGGGGCGGAGCCGGTTGCCGTCCCGGTACCAGATGACGATGTTCCGCCCGACTCCGGAATCCCCCGACGCCCGTCCGTCCCCGCCCCGATGACCCAACCGCCTGCTCCGACCCGCCCGGTCGGATCTCCTCCAGAGGACGAGATCTCCCTGTGGGAGGTGCTGGTGGTCCTGCTACGGCGGCGCCGCCTCATCCTCGGGACGACGCTGTGGGTCGCCGTCCTTGCGGTGCTGATCACCGTCCTGACGGCCCGGGAGTACACGACGTCGGCATCGTTTCGCCCTCAGGGCTCGTCCGGGGGCTCGGAGCTCGCCGCCCTGGCCAGCCAGTTCGGGGTGCGGGTGCCCATGGGAGGGGAGGAGACAGAGAGCCCCGCGTTCTACGCCGAGGTCCTGACCTCCCGCGAGATCCTGGCACAGATCGCCGCCGGAGCGTGGGAGATCGACGGGGCCTCGATGACGCTCGTGGAGTTCCTCGACATCGAGGAGGAGACTCCGGGACTCGAGGAGCGCGAGGTGATCCGTTGGCTCCGTGACGAGGCCATCTCGGTCTCCACGGGGCGGGAAACGGGAATCGTGCACCTCGAGGTGAAGACCCGGTCGCCGGAGATGTCCGCCCAGGTGGCGGAGCGGCTCCTCGGCGAGGTCAACCGCTTCAACCTCGAGACGCGGCGGTCCCAGGCCGCCGCCGAGCGCGCGTTCATCGAGGCCCGGGTGGCAGCCGTGGAAAGTGAGCTGCGGGAGGCGGAGACCGAGCTCCTGGCGCACATCCAGAGCAACCGCCAGATCGGCGGCTCGCCTGAGCTGCAGTACGAGCGGACGCTGCTCCAGGACGAGGCGTCGAATCGACGGCAGATCTACATGTCCCTCGTTCAGGCCTACGAGGAGGCCCGGATCTCCGAGGTCCGGGACACGCCGGTCCTCACCGTGTTGCAGAGGCCTTACCTGCCCCCGGCGCCGGACGAACGCGGACTCCTCCTCCGGGCGGTCCTGGGCGCGGTCCTCGGCGGGCTCCTGGGGATCCTGCTCGCGTTCCTCACCGAGGCCATGGTTGGCCCCGACCCGGATGCCGAGGGACCCCGTGCCGAGTTCCGTCGAAGCTGGGACGGATTCGTGTCCTCACTCCCCCTGGCCGGTCGCCTGCGGGCCCGCCGCTCCCACGAAGCTCCCCGATGATGCCGCGTCCGACCCGACTCCTCCAGCTCGCTGCGCTGCTGGTGCTCCTCTCGAGTGCGCTCCCGGCCGGGAGCCGTGCACAGGTGCCGTCCCCGGCCCAGATCCAGCAGCTGTTGAGCCAGATGTCACCGGAGCAGATCGCCCTCCAGCTCCAGGCGTCGGGGCTCAGCCGGGAGCAGGTTCGGGACCGCCTCCGCCGGGCCGGGTACGACCCCTTCCTGGCCGATCAGTACTTCGACGCGCTGGAGCAGGGGCAGACCGGGCTCGCCCAGGCCCAGGACCTGGACATGTCCTCCGGCTTCCTGGAGGCCCTCCAAGGCATCGGCGTCTTCCAGGGGGGGGCGGGGGTGGACACCGCGACGGGGTTCGCCTTGCAGCCTACCCGGACCCCGATCCCGGACTCCCTCTTCGGGCAGGACACGGAGCCCGACACGGTCCCCAGGGTTTTCGGTCTCAACACCTTCCGGGCGGTCTCCACGAACTTCGAGCCTCTGGCCTCGGGACCCGCGGGTCCGGATTACGTCCTGGGTCCGGGCGACGAACTCTCCCTCGTACTCACTGGTGACGTGGAGCTGGCCTACTCCCTCCAGGTGAACCGGGAGGGGGCGGTGTTCATCCCCGACGTGGGGCAGGTGTCCGTCAACGGGCTGACTCTGAGCCAGCTCGAGGACCGGTTGTACGATCGCCTGGGGAGCGTCTACAGCGGCGTGACCCGGGGCGCGGACGCCTCGACCCGGTTCAGCCTCTCCCTGGGTCGGCTGCGGACGATCCAGGTCCGGGTGACCGGGGCGGTCATCCGACCCGGAGCCTACGTGGTCAGCGCCGCGGCGACGGCCATCGAGGCCCTCTACCAGGCGGGTGGGCCCAGGGCGGAGGGGAGCTTCCGGCGCATCCAGCTCCGCAGGGGCGGCGCGCCCGCCCGTGTGATCGATCTGTACCCCTACCTCACCACCGGGGCCGCGGAGGAGGATCCCCGGCTCGAGCACGGAGACGTGATCTTCGTGCCCCCTGCCGAGGATCAGGTGACGATCCGGGGGATGGTCCGCCGGCGCGCTATCTTCGAGATGGAGGAGGGGGAAGGGCTCGCCGCACTGATCCACTTCGCCGGAGGCCTGCTCCCCGATGCCCGGACCGACCGGGTGCAGGTCGATCGGATCCTCCCGCCGGGAGACCGGAGCCCCGGCGTCGATCGCGTGCTCCTGGACGCGCCCCTGCAGGAGGTCCTCCGGGGCGCCGAGAGCTTCGAGCTGCGAGGGGGGGACGAGGTCCAGGTCTTCGCGGTTCTCGACCGCCAGCGACAACGGGTGTCGGTCCAGGGCGCCGTCTGGCGTCCGGGGAGCTACGAGCTTCGTCCCGGCACGACTGTGTCCTCCCTGGTCGAGCGGGCCGGCGGCCTCACCGAGGACGCCCTGACCACCCAGGTCCTCCTTCGCCGGCGGGACCTGGCCACCGGAGAAACCTCGGCGACCCGCCTCACCCTGGAGGGGGGCGATCCGGGCCCCCTGCTGCAGGAGTTCGACGAGGTCCGGGTCTTCGCGCTGAACAGCCTGATGGTCCCGGACTCGGTGGCGATCTTCGGCAGGGTCCGGAACCCGGGGTCCTACCCGCTTTCGGAGGGGCTGACCGCGGGGGACCTGGTCCTCCTGGCGGGCGGCTTCATCCGGGGCGCCGCACCCTGGCTCGCGGAGGTGGTGCGACCGGAACGCCCGGATGCCACCGACCGGAACCTCTCGAACTCGCGCTACGTGGCGTTGCGGGACGAGCTCCCCTACCCGGACGAGGAGTTCGCCGGCCTCCGGCCGGACACGGTGGCCACCCTCCTGGACGAGGGCGCGTTCCCGCTTCGGAACGGGGACGAGGTCTACATCCGGACCCTTCCGGGCTACGTCTCGCCCCAGCGCGTCGCGGTCGAGGGGGAGGTCCTGAGCCCGGGACCGTATCAGCTGATCCGGCAGGACGAGCGGTTCAGCTCCATCATGGCCCGCTCAGGCGGGCTCACCGCTGCCGCCTTCGCCGAGGGGGTCCGCCTGGTGCGGGACTCCATCCCGGTGGGCGTGGACTACGAGGAGGCCATGGCGAACCCGGGGACGGAAGACGATCCGGTTCTCCGGAGCGGGGACCGCATCGTGGTGCCCGTGCTGGACAACACCGTGAGCGTCCGGGGCGCGGTGGTCTTCGAGTCCCGGGCCGTGTGGCGTGAAGGACTCAGCTTGGACGACTTCGTGGACCAGGCCGGGGGGTACGCCCAGAACGCGGACAAGGGCCGGGTCAGCGTGGAGTACGCGAACGGGAGCCGGGCCACCGTGAACAAGTTCCTCTTCTTCCGGTCCACGCCGGACGTCCGCCCCGGAAGCGTGATCTTCGTCCCCGAGGAGCCCCAGGGCTCCGGCTTCAACTGGGACGCCGCACTGACCCGCGTACTCGCGGTCACCACCGCCGTCGCCACGGTGATCGTCGCCACGCGCTGACCCGACGGGGCGACGTGATCCTTACCGAGGGGGAGCTCCGGGGTTTCGGAGAGGCCGTGGGCGGGTCGGTGGTCCCCCCGGTGTTCCTCGCCCTCCGAGGGGAGCTGGGGGCGGGCAAGTCCGTGTTCGCCCGGGCCGTGGCCCGAGGCGCCGGCGTGGAGGGTACCCTTCCGTCGCCGACCTTCAACCTGGTCTTCCGGTACAGAGGCCGGGGCGGGGTGCCCGTCGTCCACGTCGATCTGTACCGTCTGACCGCACCGGACCAGATCTGGGAGCTGGGCTGGGAGGAGCTGGCCGGAGGCTCGGGCATCGTGCTCGTGGAATGGCCCGAGCGAGCCGAGGCGTTCCTGCCCACGGACCGATGGGACGTGCTGTTGAGCCCCGTGGTCGGGGACCCGGCACTCCGGGAGTTGGCCCTGGTCCGGGTCGGACATCCACCGCACCTCGGCGTGGATCCGCCGGCCGGTGCCGCCACCGGAGCCGCCGGATCATGAGCGAGGGGATCCTCGTCGCTCTCGAGACCTCGGGAGCCGTGGCGTCCGTCGCGGTCTCCCGGGACGGCGACGTCGTGGGCCGACGGTTCCTCACCGAGCGTGGCGGCCATGCCCGGGAGCTCTTCCCTGCGCTGTCGTCGCTCCTCGCCGCGGCCGGGATCTCCCGGCATTCGATCTCCGGGGTGGTGGTGGGCGCCGGCCCCGGGTCGTTCACGGGCGTGCGGGTGGGTGCGGCGGCGGCGAAGGGGCTCGTCCATGCGCTGGAGGTCCCGCTCTTTCCGGTGTCCTCCCTGGCCGGGGCGGCCGTGGCCGAGGTCGCCCTGCCGTCGGAGATCGACGGTCCGTGGGGCGGCGGGGGGGTGCGGGCGGCCCCGGAAGCCGGGAGTGTCAGGCTCGTGGCCTTCGACGCCCGGGGCGACCGGCTGTTCGCCGCGGCCTACCGGCTGGGCTCGGGTTCCCCCGTGCCCCTCGCCCGGCCCGCCTTCCGGAGGCTCCCGGAGCTCCTGGGCGACCCGGCGCTGGCCGGAATGCCCCTGTGCGGCGACGGGGCGTTGCGGCATGCCGCCGTCCTCGAGACCGCCGGCCGCACCGTGCTCCCGGCCCCGGCGGGCCATCCCACGGCGGACGGGCTCCTCCACGTGGTCCTGAGCCACCCGGTTCCGGAGCCGGTCCCGAACCCGGGCGACTGGGCTCCAGACTATCTGCGAGCGACCGGCGCCGAGCGGGGACGGCCCGGATGATCCGCCGGATGACCGCCAGCGACGTGACGGCGGTGGCGGCGTTGGAGGCGTCGACCTTCTCGACCCCGTGGCACCCGGCGACCTTCCGCCGGCTGCTGGAGCGGCCCGGAGCGGAGCTCTGGGTCACCGAGGAGGACGGGGATGTCGTGGCCTACGCCGTGCTGTGGTGCATCCTGGACGAGGGCGAGCTGGCGAACATCGCCGTCCTTCCCCGACAGAGGGGGCGAGGGGTGGGCGGCCGTCTCCTGGACCACCTGGTCGAGGTCGCCCGGGCGCGGGGCGTCCGGCGCCTCTTCCTGGAGGTCAGGGAGTCCAACGAGCAGGCCAGGAAGCTCTACGAGACCCGGGGGTTCAACGAGGTGGGGCGCCGCCGGGACTACTACGAGAAACCCCGGGAGGACGCCCGGGTCCTGGCCCTGGATCTGGGCCCCGAGACCCCTCCCTGACCGGACCCGATCCGTCGCAAAAAAGGGTTTGCACTGCCCGTCGAGAGACGCCTACCTTTGAAGAACAGATGTTTCTCGCTGAACTCCTTCAAGGACGGGTCCGGACAATGAATCGGTCCTTCTCGACCGCTGCGGTGCTCCTCACGATCGTGCTCGCGGGGGCGCCCCGGCACGCCGACGCGCAGGTCCTCGACCTCCCCGAAGGCGGTCAGCACGTCGTCGTGGTGGGCAACACCCTCTGGGACCTGGCTGCGGCTTTCTACGGCGACCCCTTCCGGTGGCCCCGGATCTACGAGGCGAACACGGATCGCATCGAGGATCCCCACTGGATCTATCCGGGGCAGATCTTCCTCATCCCCGACGAGGACGGAAACCTCCAGGAGGTCATGATCGTCTCCGGTGAGCCCGATCTGCAGGCCCGGGCCGGGGCGAACCCGTCCGGCGGGCAGGCCGCCAACCGGCCGCCCGATCGGACCAAGTTCTGGCGGGACACCACGTCCGCGGCTCGGGCCCGGACGGCCGCCCTGGAGCAGTGGCTCGCCGTGCCCGAGGCGGTCTTCTATGCGGCTCCGTTCATGGATTACACGAACGGGGCCGACGCCTCCGGGTCCATCACCGGTTTCGAGGGCGAGGAGGAGGTCCGGACGCCCCGGCAGGCTCTGGTGATGTACGACCGGGTGACGTTGCGCCTCGACGGGGACGCTCCCGCCCCGGGCACCCGGCTTCAGGCCTACCGCCTGGCCGCTCCGCGAGAGACGATGACCGGTCTCGTCGCCATGCCGACCGGCGTGGTCACCATCCTGCACCGGGTGGGGGAGGGCGAGGTGGTGGCCCAGGTGGACGCCCAGTTCGACAAGCTGTTCCAGGGGGACCTGGTCCGACCGCTGCCCACCTATTCCGGCGCGCCGGGCGTGGTGGCCGAGCCCATGACGAACGGCCCGGTGGTGAACGTGGTGGCCTTCGCGCGGCAGCACGAGCTCCACCAGCCCGGCAACTTCCTCTTCCTCGACGCCGGGCAGGGCGCGGGTGTCGGGGTGGGGGACGAGTTCATCGTCGATCTCGGGACCCCGGAGGCCCGGGTCGAGGGGCGCGCGCAGGTCGTGCGGGTCCAGGACGAGGTCTCCACGGCACGGATCACCATGATTCGCAATCCGGTCTTCCTGCCCGGGGTCCAGATGCGCATGGACCGGAAGATGCCGACGCGCTGACGGTTCGGGACGTCGTCCGGCCCTTGAGGCGCCCCGGAGACCCGAGGACCGGCTCCGGGGCGCCTCGTCGTTCCAGTCCGACCCCTGGACCCCCGACGACCGATTGATGAGGATCATTCGGCGTCCGGACACAGGGCCCCATCCACATCGAAGCAGAACGGCCGTACCATGAGCGAAGAGACACGCCGCGTCCTGGTCACAGGGGGCGCCGGATTCATCGGGAGCCACGTCGCAGACGCCTACCTCAACCGTGGGGATCAGGTGTGGGTCGTGGACGACCTCTCCAGCGGACGGCGGGAGAACATCCCCTCCGGCGCAGCCTTTCTCGAAGCCGACATCGGCTCGCCGGAGGCTCGTGCGCTGATCCGGGACGTGAGGCCCCACCTGGTGAACCATCATGCCGCCCAGATCGACGTGCGGGTCTCGGTGGAGGATCCCCGGCGGGACGCGGGCATCAACATCGACGGATTCCTGAACCTCGCCGAGGGTGCCCGGGAGGCGGGGACCCGGCGGTTCGTTTACGTCTCCAGCGGTGGTGTCGTGTACGGTGAGCCGGAAGAGCGGCCCACCCCGGAGACCGCACCCAAGCAGCCGTATTCGCCCTACGGCGTGACGAAGCTCTCCGGGGAGTACTACCTCAACTACTACCGCGCCATCCACGGGCTGGAGTACGCCGCCCTCCGATATTCCAACGTCTACGGGCCCCGCCAGGACCCGCACGGTGAGGCCGGTGTGGTCGCGATCTTCTGCAACCTGCTCCAGGCGGGTGCGGGTCTCACCATCTTCGGGGACGGCGAGCAGACCCGGGACTACGTTTTCGTCAAGGACGTGGTGGCCGCCAACCTCCTCGTCTCCGAGTTGAGCCTCGATGGAACAGGGCTCGATGGTGTGGCGTTCAACGTGGGGACGGGGGTGGAGACCTCCGTCAACCGGTTGGCGGACATCCTGGAAGGGATCGGCGGGTGCCGGCCCGGCCGGGACTATCGCTCGGCCCGTCCGGGGGAGCTGCGGCACAGCTGTCTCGACGCCGCCAAGCTCCAGTCCCGGGGATGGTCGAGCCAGTGGACCTTGGAGGAAGGGTTGAGAGAGACCTACGAGTATATCGCGGAGCAGAAGAAGGTTCATACATGACGTTGTTCCTCCTGCAGGCCGCGCCCCCGACCAGCGCCTTCGACATGGTCATCAGGGGGACCCTCGCCACCCAGGTCATCCTCGCCGCTCTCGCCCTGTTCTCCCTGGGCTCGTGGTGGATCATCTTCTGGAAGGCGCGGCAGTTCCGTTTCGTGCAGCGTCAGGGCGACCACTTCATCGATGCGATGGAGCGGGCCCAGCGCCTCGAGGACGCGTACAACGCGATCCTCACCCTCCCGGAGTCACCGTATGCCCGGGTGTTCCGCCAGGGCGTCAACTTCTTCAGTGAGCTCCGTCCGGGGGCTCTTCGGCAGGGGGCGGGCCCCAGCGAGGGGCTCTCGTCGGCGCAGCTCGAGGTCCTGCGTCTGGTTCTAGAGAAGGAGGAGGCGGAAGAGCGGGACGATCTGGCCCGTGGGCTGTCCTGGCTCGCCGTGGTGGGGTCGGTCTCCCCCCTCATGGGTCTGCTGGGCACGGTGATCGGGGTGATGAACGCCTTCCTCGGGATCGCGGCCACCGGGTCCACGAACATCGGGGCGGTGGCTCCGGGCGTGGCGCAGGCACTCATCACGACCGTCGCGGGCCTGTTCGTGGCCATTCCGGCCGTGATCGCCTACAACCACTTCGTGTCCCGTCTGAACCTCGTGACCGGGGAGCTGGAGGGCTTCTCCAGCGAGTTCATCGGTACGCTGGCCCGGGAGGGCCGGGTCTAGGATGCCCAGGGGACGCTCACGACACGAGGACCTTCCGCTCACGGCGGACATCAACGTCACGTCGTTGGTGGACATCGCGTTCACCCTCCTGGTGATCTTCATCATCACGGCCCCCATCCTCCAGGGCGGGGTCGAGGTCTCGGTTCCCCGCGCCGACGTCCAGCCTCTCACCGCCCAGGACGACCCGTTCTTCGTCAGCATCCTGCCGGACGGCCGGATCTTCGTGGACGAGCAGGAATGGACGCTGCAGGAGTTCCGGGACGGGATCCCCGGCCTGATCGAGGCCGCGGACATCGACCGGATCTACGTCCGGGGAGACTCCACCGCCTCCTGGGGCACCATGATGCAGGTCATCGGAATCCTCGGCCGACAGCCCGGCGTGAACCAGGCCTTCGTCGGCGAGCCCTGGGTCCGGGACTGAGGCCGGCCATGGACTGGAGCTTCCGTCGTCGGGGAGGAGGCCCCTCCAGGGATTCCCTGCTCAAGTCGGCCGGGTTCCACGCGGTCGTCGTCCTCCTGGCCTTCCTGGCCACGCTGAGGGCTCCCGAGCCGAACACCTTCATCACCTACGAGATCGAGATCGTCTCGCCTCCCCCGCAGCAGGCGGAGGAGGAGGACACGCCGGCCCCGGCCCCCGAGGAGCTCCAGATCGACCGGCCCGACGAGGCACCGGAGCCGGAAGCCGCCGAGGAGGCCGTC
>DATHRY010000230.1:0-11770 GCA_035464715.1 Longimicrobiales bacterium | reverse complement strand
CGCTCTGGGCCGTGGGCGCCGCCCTCAGCGCCACGGTGAATCTCGGGATGGGGCTCGCCCACCCGGCCCGGGGCATCCATGCCCTGGCCCTCGCGGTGGGCCTCGCGGGGGGATTGAGCCGAAACGAGCGGGTTCACCGGGGGCTGGTGGCCCTCCTGGTCGTCCTGTCCGTCGTGACGGTGGCGGCCCAGCTCCGGCCGGACTGGATCGCGGGAGGATAGGCCGCAAGATGCCAACATCCCGCTTCGGGCTGCGCGCGCCCGGGCGGGGCGCTGTAGAATGGGTCCCACGAGCACCCTCGACGGCTCACCGGTGGCCCAGCCTCACAGAAGGACGTTCAGACCAACATGTCGACACGCATCCCGGTCCTGCTTCGCGTGGCGGGCGAGCTCACCATAATCGTCGTCGGCGTGCTCATCGCGCTCTGGGTGGACACGCTCGCCGAGGACCGGCGAGATCGTGCGCAGGAAGAGGCCTATCTCGCGGGGATCCTCTCGGACCTGGGGACGGACAGCCTGGGGCTGGAGGACCGGCGGGCAACGGCCCAGCGGGGGTTGGATGTGGCCGACCGGCTGCTGGCACTCCGTCGCAACGCGGCGCTGGACCCTCCGGCCGACTCCCTCGCCGTCTGGCTATTCCGGGCGGCCTTCGTGGACAATTTCCAGCCTCTCGACCACACGTACAGGGAGATCCTCGGGGCGGGTGGCCTCAGTCGCCTGTCGGACGAGGCCCTGCGGCGGAAGATCTCCGGGTATTATCGAAGCATCGCCTCGGCGGACTTCTTCACCGACTGGTACAAGGAGGAGGAGTCGGACTACTGGGACCTCCTGGCGAATCGACTGCACCCCGACGACTTCGAGGCCGTGAGTCGAAGCGAGCGAGGGGGCCAACGCCTGGACCCCACGCGAGTCCTGCGCCAGCTCAGGAGTGACGACGAGCTGGTCAACGCCATCTTGATGAATCGTCACTGGACGGACCTCCGACTCGGCATCACCGGGCGACGGCTGGCGGCGAACCACGACCTCGCCGAAGCGCTCCGCGACGGCCTGACCCGTCTCGGCGGCTGACCTCGTCTCCTCCTCTACGACTCTTCGCAGATGTCCGTCCACCGCCGCACCCGCCTCCTCACACCGTCCGCCCCGGTCGCCGCCCTCGGCCTGGCGGCCGTTGCCCTGACCGCCTCCGGCGTCGCCGGGCAGATCTCCCGCTACGGGCTGCCCACCCGGGTGGAGCTCCACATGCTCCCCGCCGTCACCACGGGCCCCCTTGATCCGACCTGGAGCCCGGAGGGCGAGCGGCTCGCCTACTCCATGCGGGGGGACATCTGGGTCCAGGGGATCGGCTCGGAGGAGGCCCGGGCCATCACCGCCGGGCCGGCGTACCACTTCGAGCCCGCCTGGAGCCCCGACGGCGCATGGATCGCGCTGGCGGTGGAGCTGGACGGGGACTTCGACCTCGCCATCGTGCGTCCGGACGGGACCGGATTCCGGCGCCTGACCTCCGGCGAGGCTCTGGACGTACAGCCGGCGTGGACCCCCGACGGAACGGCCGTCCTCTTCGCCTCGTCCCGCGGCCGGGACTTCGACGTGATGCGCGTCGACCTGGAAACCGGGAGGGTGACGACGGTGGTCGGCGGGGGAGGGAACCAGTTCCAGCCGGTGCCCTCGCCGGACGGGACCCGTCTCGCCTGGATCGCCGGCGTGCGAGGACGACTGGGGAGCGGGGGGATCTGGATCAGGCCCCTGGAGGGCGGTGACCCTGAGTTGATCCACTACGAGGAGACGAGCTACCGGCCCGCCCCGGCCTGGACGCCGGATGGGTCCGCCCTCGTCTATGCCTCGGATGCGGCGGGCTCGTACGATCTGGCCGCGATCCCGGCGGCGGGCGGCAATCGCGTGCGCCTCACCTCCCACGAACGGGACGAGTTCGCGCCGGCCGTCAGTCCGGACGGGGCGTCCGTCGCCTTCGTGGGGAACCAGGACGGCCCCACCCGCCTCTACGTGACCTCCCGCTTCGGGGACGGGGGCGGACCCTGGCAGGAGATCCGTCCCCTGAGGCGGATCGCCCGGGAGCCCACCGCCACGGTGCGGGGGCGGGTGGTGGGACCCGGAGGCGGCCCGGTCCCGGCCCGCATCCAGCTGCTGGCCTCCGATGGGCGCGGCTACGCGCCGGACGGCGCCTTCCACCGTGTGAGCTCGGTGAACGAGATCCACTACTTCCACTCGACCGGGGAGTTCGAGGTGGTCGTGCCTGCGGGAGAGGTCCGGGTGGAGGCGGTACGGGGATTCGAGTGGATTCCGGCCGACGAGTCCGTGGTCGCACCCGCCGGCGAGGTCACCACGGTGGAGCTCCGCCTCGAGCGGCTCGCCGATCCCGGTGCCGAAGGCTGGGTCTCGGGCGACACCCACGTCCACGACCTCCACGAGGGCCGCTACGGACTTTCGCAGCAGGAGTTCTTCCAGCAGTTCCAGGCCGAGGACGTCCACGTGGCGAACGCCCTCATCCACATGGACGGGACCAAGCTCATGGGCCGGTGGGAGGACCTCACGGGCGAGAACTACGAGGGATCCACCCGGGACCACGTGCTCCGGTACAACCAGGAGTTCCGGGGCTCCTACGGCCACGTGGGGCTGCTGGGGGTGAGCGAGTTCATCATGCCGTTGATCGGGGGCACGAGGGGCTCGCCCTATCCGTCCGACGGACTCAAGCTCGCCTACCTGGACAGCATCCGGAGCCTGGGCGGCATCGGCGGCTTCATGCATCCCTACACCCGGAACAACGGGGACGTCGGGACGCCGGAGGGCGCCGCCCAGTCCGACATTCCCATCCACGCCGTCCTCGGCCGGGGCGACTTCTACGACCTGGTCTCCATCGCCTCGGACGAGATGAACAGCGCGGCGATCTACTACCACATGCTCAACGTGGGCGCCCGGCTGCCGGCCACGGGCGGGACCGACAACTTCTCCAACGTCTGGCGTGACCCCTCGGGCGGGACCGCACGGACCTATGCCCGGATCGACGGGGAGCTCAGCTGGGCGTCGTGGATCGAGGCGGTCCGAGCGGGGCGCACCCTCGCCACCAACGGTCCGCTCCTGTTCGCCACCTTCGACGGGCTGGAACCGGGCGCCACCCTCGGCCCGGCCGGCGAGGTGACGGTCTCGGTGGAGCTGGCCACCCTGGCTCCAGTCGAGGTCGTCGAGATCGTCGTCGATGGGGAGGTGCGGCATTCCAGGACCGTTCCGGAGGGCGAGCGGCGACTTCGGTTCACCGTGTCGGTCCCGGTGGCGGACGCCCGCTGGATCGCTGTCCGGGCCCGGGGACCGAGGGCGCGCTACTCGGGCGACGACGATGCCTTCGCCCACACCAGTCCGGTCTATTTCGCGGACGCACCGCCGAACGCGGCCTCCCGGGCGTCGGCGGCGTTCCTGGCGTCGGTCGTCCGCGAGGTGCTGCGACAGGTCGAGGATCGGGGTGCCTGGACCCGGCCGGAGGACCGGGAGGCCTATCGAGCGCAGGTCGCCGAGGCGTTGGCCCGGCTGGAGGCGGTGCGGACCGCCGGGGGAGCGCGCTAGACCACGCCGGGGTCGAGGAGGGTTCCTACCGTTCCTCCTCGCCGACCTCCGCTCCAGCGACGCCCCACTTGAGTATACAAGCACGACTGTATACAATCACGACACTCAGTCGATTCCAGGGACGAGGAGGGGCGCATGGGAAGGGAGTCCATCGGTGAGCTCGAGCACTTGATCCTGCTGACCATCGCGGCGCTGCGGCCGGGGGCGAGCGCAATGGCGGTCTGGCGCCGCCTGGAGGCCGAGGGGCGCCGCCTGACCCGAGGGGCGCTCTACCGATCGCTGGATCGGCTCGGGGAGAAGGCGCTCATCGAGTGGGATGTCGAGGAGCCGGACGGGGATCGGGGCGGGCACGCCCGCCGGATCTACCACCTCTCTCCCGAGGGACGGGACGTCGTGCGCGCCCGGCGTGCCACCCTGGAGAGCCTGTGGGCCGACGCGGTCGAGGGGCTCGGATGAGCCGCCCGGAGCGACGGGGGCCGCCGGCGTGGCTCGAACGCGCTCTGGGGCGGTGGATCCCGGAGGGCGCCTCGGGACGGGCCTCGGTCCTGGGCGACCTCCACGAGGAGTACCTCCGGGTGCGGGGGCGTCGGGGCCGGCTCGCATCGGACCTCTGGTACGCGGCCCAGGTGTCGGCCCTGGGCGTCCCGTGGGCGCTCCGGGCGTTCGGCGCCCGGGTCCTGGAGGCCACGTCGGGCCTCGCCCTGGACCTGCGGGCCACGCTCCGGGGGCTGCGCCGCGCTCCCGTCCTGGTGGCGGTGGGCGTTCTGTCGCTGGCCCTCGGGTCCGGGCTGGTCACGGCGGCGGCCACGTTGGTGAACGGGGCCTGGTTCGCGCCGCTGCCCTGGCCCGAGCAGGACCGGCTGGTCGACCTCGAGGACACACATCCGACCGAGCTCTGCCGGGTCTGCTCGCCGGGCACCTCGTTTCGGGCCTATGCGGCGTGGCGGGAGGAGCTGGGCGGCGTCTTCGACCGCATCGAGGCCACCGACCGGCAGAGGGTCACCCTGCGGATCGGCAACCTCCCCGTGGACGTGGTGGTCATGTCCGCCACCCCCGGCCTCCCGGAGCTCCTGGATCTGGACACGGGGCTGGGCCGCCTGTTCGGCGTCGAGGACACGGAAATCGGCTCGGAGCCGGTCACGGTCCTGACCTTCGAGGCCTGGCAGCGCCTGTTCGGTGAGGACCCCTCGGCCGTCGGGGAGGCAGTGGAGCTCGACGGGATCCGCCACACGGTGGTGGGCGTGCTTCGTCCGGCGGCCCGCCCTTTGTACCGCGCCGATCTCCTGGTTCCGATCCGGCGGGATCAGGAGGTGGGGGGATTCGACGACCGGGGTCTCTGGGTGATCGGCCGCCTGGCGCCGGGTGTCGGGCTCGCCGCAGCCGACGAGGCGCTGGCCGCGCTGGCCACCGGCCTCTACGCCGAGGATCCGGCGCTGGAACCGGGGTGGTCGGCCCGGGCCACGCCCCTGCGAACGGACCTGGCCCGGAGCGGGGCCGCACCCTCCACCGCCTTCGCCTTGGTGGCCCTGTGCCTCATCGTCCTCCTCGTGACGGCCCTCAATCTGGCGGCGCTGCTCCTCGCCCGGGTCACGCAGCGGGCCCAGGAGCTGGGGGTGCGGTCGGCCCTCGGGGCGGGGCGGATACGGATCGCCCGGGCGGCGGTGCTCGACGCCCTTCTCCTGGCCGGAGCGGGCGGGGTGGGCGGGGTGTTCCTGACGTGGATGGTGCGGGACGCGGTGATCGCCACCTTCGCCGCGGATATGCCGCCGTGGGTGTCCTTCCCCATCGACCTCCGCGTCCTGGGGGCGACCATCGGCAGTGTGGCGCTGATCGCAGCGGTGACGGGGCTGCTGCCGCTGGTCCGTTCCTGGGCCCACGCGAGGGACCGGGAGGGTGCACCGACCTCCCGAGGCGGTCGGGCCCGGGCTCCGGACTTCCTTCTCGGCATCCAGATCGCCCTGGGCGTGGTCCTCGTGGCCGGCAGCTTCGGGGCTCTGCGGACCTTCCGGACCGTCAGCGATTTCGATCGGCTGGGCCACCGATGGAGCGGCCTCACCAACGTGAGTCTCCAGGTGCCGGCGCCCCCGGCTGCGGAGGGGACGTCCGTCGCCGAGCTGGCCCGTCGCCTCGACGACGCCCTGGACGCCCATCCCGGCCTCGAGGGGCATGCCCTGAGCCGCACCGTGTTCCTGGGGTCCCGGGGCACCGAGGACGCCGAGAGTCCCGTGCGGGTCTCGGGTGCCCCGGAGCCGATGCGCAACGACCGGGTCCCCCGGCATTCCGTCGCGGTGGGCCCGCGGTACTTCGAGGTCAACGAGATCCCCATCCTCGCGGGCCGCGGGATCGCCCGGGCCGACGGCCCCGGCGCCGGGCCGGTGGCGGTGGTGTCCCAGGGCGCCGCCCGGTCCATGTGGCCGGACCGGACGGACGCCGACGTGATCGCGGCGTCCTTCACGCTGACCGTGGGCGAGACGAGCGAGACCTTCACGGTGGTGGGCGTCGCCGCGCCAGTGGTCAGCCGTGCCTGGAGCGAGGACTCGGGGGCGGACCCCCGCATCTACACCGCCCTCTCCCAGACCCGGGATGGGTTCTATGCGGGATCCCCCGGGGCAGGGCTCCTCCTTCGGGTCGATCCCCTTGGGACGCCGCCGTCGGCGGAGAGCTGGGCGGTCTGGCTCGACGAGGTGGCCCCGGAGGCCGCGATCCAGTCGATCGACGACGTGGAGGGCGTGCTCCGGGCGTCCATCCGGGGCATCTGGCTCACCGGCGTCGTCCTCGGTGGCCTGTCGGCGCTGGTGGTGGCGCTCCTGTGCATCGGCATCTTCGGCACGGTGTCCTATCGCATCGCGTCGCGCCGGAAGGACATCGGCATCCGCATCGCTCTGGGAGCCGACCGGGGCCGTGTGATCCGGGCCGTGGGGGGCAGGCTCGCCCGGGTGGTCGTCGGGTCCATCGGCGCCGGCGCGGCCCTGGCCTGGGCCGCCGACCGGGTCCTGGCCGCCGGAGGTGTGCCCGTCGGGGATGCCGATCCGGTGGTCCTTGGCTCGGTGGCGGTCCTCATCGGGCTCGCGGCCGCCCTCGCGTGTGCCCTGCCCATCCGGCGGGCCCTCGAGATCGATCCGGTGAGGTCGATGCGGGTGGAGTAGGGGCCGGGGCGCGCTACCTTTTCCGCTCGCCCTCCGCCCCCGAGCCTACCGTACCGATGGCCCTCGCCCCCACCGCCCCGGCCGTCGCCCGGGAACTCGCGCTGCCTCCGGCCGGCGTGGCCGCTGCTCTCGCCCTCTTCGACGAGGGGAACACCCTCCCCTTCATCGCCCGGTACAGGAAGGAACGGACCGGAGGGCTCGACGAGGTGGCGCTCCGCAGCATCCGGGAGCGGGCGGCGTACCTGAGGGACCTCGAGGACCGGAGGGAGACGATCCTGGCCTCGATCCGGGAGCAGGGTGCCCTCGGCCCCGAGCTGGAGCGGCGCATCCGGGCGGCCACCACCCGGCAGGAGCTGGAGGACCTGTACCTGCCCTGGCGGCCACGGCGGCGGACCCGGGCGACCGCGGCCCGGGAGCGGGGGCTGGAGCCGCTGGCGGACCTGATCTGGAACGGGGAGGTGGACGACGCCGGCGCCCGGCGGGCGGCGGCGGGTTTCGTGGATGCCGAGGCCGAAGTGCCGGACGCGGACGCGGCGCTGGCCGGCGCCCGGGACATCCTCGCCGAGCGCCTCGCCGAGGAGGCGGGGCTGCGGCGTGCGGTCCGGGACCTGGCCAGGAAGCGGGGCCGGGTCACGGCCCGGGCGCGTCGCGGCAAGAAGGCGCTCCCGGCGGCCCAGGCGTTCCGGGACTACTTCGACTATGCGGAGCCCATCCGCCGGGTCGCCCACCACCGGATCCTGGCGCTCCGGCGGGGGGACGCCGAAGGCGTGCTGGCCTGGGGGATCGAGGCGCCGGACGAGGCGCGGGCCGCGGTGATCGCCCACGCCCGGGGGCGCGGGCCGGCCCGAACCCAGCTGGAGGACGCGGCCCGGGACTCCTGGGACCGGCTCCTCCACCCCGGCATCGAGTCCGACATCAAGGGCGAGCTCCTCGAACGGGCCGACGAGGAGGCGATCCGCATCTTCGGAACCAACCTGGAGAACCTGCTCCTCCAGCCTCCGGCGGGCCAACGGGTGGTGCTGGGCCTCGACCCGGGGTTCCGCACGGGGGTGAAGGCGGCGGTCACCTCGCGGACGGGGGGCGTGCTGGCCACGGACGTGCTCCACCTCCATCAGGAGGAGCGCTTCCGGGACCGGGTCCGGTCCCTGGTGGCGGAGCACGGGGTGGAGCTCGTGGCGGTGGGCAACGGGACGGCCTCCCGGGAGACCGAGGCCGCGGCCCGGGGGGCGGTGGGCCCCGACGGGCCGGCGGTGGTCCTGGTGAACGAGGCCGGTGCGTCGGTCTACTCCGCGTCGGAGCTGGCAGGGCAGGAGCTTCCGGAGCTGGACCTCACCCTGAGGGGCGCGGTGTCCATCGCTCGCCGGCTCCAGGATCCCCTCGCCGAGCTGGTCAAGATCGACGCCCGCTCCATCGGCGTCGGCCAGTACCAACACGACGTCAACCAGACGCGCCTGGCGGAACGCCTGGACCAGGTCGTGGAGGGGTGCGTGAACCGGGTGGGGGTCGAGGTGAACACGGCCTCGGCCCCCCTCCTCTCCTACGTGGCCGGCATCGGGCCCACGCTGGCGGACAACATCGTCGCACTGCGGGAGGAGCGGGGCGGCTTCTCCACCCGGGAGGAGCTTCTGGACGTTCCGCGACTGGGTCCGGGGACCTTCGAGCAGGCGGCGGGCTTCCTGCGGATCCGGGACGGAGGGCATCCGCTCGACGCCACCGCCGTCCATCCGGAGCGGTACGCCCTCGTGGCTCGCATGGCCCGGGAGCTGGGGGCGGCCTTGCCGGCGCTCGTAGGAGACGCAGGGCTCCTGGATCGGCTCGAGGCCGGGCTCGACCGGTACGTGGGCGAGGACGTGGGGCGCCCCACCCTGGAGGACATCCTGGCCGAGCTCCGCCGTCCGGGCCGGGATCCCCGGGACGACTTCGAGCCCCCGTCGTTCCGGGACGACGTCCAGAAGCCCGAGGACCTGAAGGAGGGGATGGTCCTCCAGGGGGTGGTCACCAACGTGGTGGCCTTCGGGGCCTTCGTTGACGTGGGCGTGCACCAGGACGGCCTCGTCCACATCTCACAGCTGGCGGATCGCTTCGTGAAGGATCCGTCGGAGGTGGTGCGGGTCGGAGAGCCGGTGCGGGTCCGTGTGCTGAGCGTGGATCTGGAGCGGGGCCGCATCGGCCTGTCGATGAAGGCGGTGGGGGACGGGTAGCCCGCCACGTCCGCCGCGAGGGCCGGGTCCGCCCGCGCCGGAGACGGGGGGATGCAGGATCCGGCCGCCTCGGGTTTCCGACGCAAACGGAGGGCTGGCGTACCCAGATCGACATATGTAGAATAAGAACATGCAACGGCTCACTCGCGCCACCACGCGCACCCTCCTCGCGTTCCTGGGCACCCCGGGGACCTGGCGGTACGGCTACGATCTCATGAAGGTCGCCGACCTGTCGTCGGGGACGCTCTATCCCCTTCTGGCGCGACTCACCGAAGACGGCTGGCTCGAGTCGCGTTGGGAGGAGTCCGAGCATCCCGGGAAGCCGCCGCGACAGCTGTACCGCCTCACGGCCGCGGGCCGGGCCGGGGCCCGGGCGGCGCTGGAGCGGGCGCAGGCATCGTGGGTTCAGCCGTCCGTGACCCGGGAGGCGTGAGGATGGAGCCACGCATTGCCGTCGTCCTCGCCCGGATCGCCGGCCGCATGGCGGAGCTGTCCCCTCCCCGGCATCGGGAGCTCGTGCGAGGGATGCTCGCCGAGCTGGATGCCATCTCCGACCCCGCCGAGCGCACCCGGTTCGCGCTGGGGGCGATCGGCGCCATCGCGCGGCTCGCGTTGATCGGGGTGGGACGGGCGATCGTCCATGCGCCGGGCCGGCTCGCCACCCTCGGGGGGCCGAACGGACCCGCACATCCGGGAGGACCACCCATGTCCACCATCACCACCCGGCGGCTGCTCGGTCGCCTCGCCGTCGCGTTCGCCGTCTCGGTCACCGGACTGACCGGACTCCTCCTTGGACGGTTCGCCGCTCGATGGGTGCCCGAGTGGCGTGCGGAGGGCCTCCCGCTCGCCGACGTCGTCCAGGCTCTGGCGCTGTCTCTGCCCCACACGGTCGCGCTGACCATCCCCATGGCCGTCTTCCTGGCCGCGGCGTGGGTCTTCACCCGGCTGGGTGCGGAGGGTGTCCTGGCCTCGGCGGCCCGGAAGCGCGGAGGCCTCCGCCGGCTGCTCGCCCCTGTGGTCGTCGCGGCGCTCGCCGTCACCACCGTGACCCTCGTCTCCAACACCCAGCTCCTTCCCCGGGCGAACGCACGGCTGGTGATGGTGGTCACCGGGTCGCCGACCCAGGGCTCGGATCGGACCATGACCGTGGGCGAGCTGCGGGAAGCGGCGGAGCGGGTCCGGGTCGCCGCCGGGCCCGGAGCCGCCGCCCGGGCCGCCGCGTACGAGGTCGAGGTCCAGAAGAAGCTCGCCCTGGCGGCCGCATGCCTCTTCCTGGCGCTGGCGGGCGTGGCGACGGGGCTCCGCTTCCCCCGGGGTGGGGCGAAGGTGGTGATCGCCGCGAGCACGCTGGTCTTCGCGGGGTATTGGACCTTCCTCATGGCGGGCGAGTCCCTCGCCGACCGGCAGATGCTTTCCCCGGTCCTGGCGATGTGGGCCGCCAACGCGCTCCTCCTCGGCCTGGCGCTGTTCGTCGCCCGGCGCCCCGGCCGGACGGGATCCGGCGCGGAGGAGCTGGCCCTCGGAGGCTGACGCCCCGCCACTGTCGCCGGTCTCGCCCACGGGGACCTGACGCCCCGGGCACCAACCACGAGACGGCGGCTCGGGCCCGTGGACCGAAACGGGGTCATTGGACGCAGGCAGGGTCCTTGGCGCCTGTCCTCGCGCCGGCCCCCCCCGAGGCCCATCTTGGCCATGCGTCGGGGATCGCCCATTGCGGTGTGCACTCTCCAGGAGGCGTGGCAACGTGTACGTCTACGACCAGCTGCAGCTCCGGGCCCAGCGTCGCCTCTCCTCCGCCGCCTTCGCCGTTCTCCTGGTCCCCGCGGTCTGGTACGTCCGGACCGACCTGGCCCTCTTCCCGGAAGAGGGCCCGGTCCGGCTGGCTCGATGGGCGCTGCGGCTCTTCCTCGTGTTGTCCCTTCTCGTCGGGCTGCTGCGGATGCGCTCGGTGGAGACCGGTGAGGCGTATTCCGCGGTCACGGCGACCGTCGCGTGGAGCGTCGCCCTGGTCATGCTGGGGCTGAACGTCCTTCGCCCTGTGGGTCTCGGACTCCCGCTCCGCGTGCCGCTCTTCACCATCGCCGTCCTGTATGCGGCGATGCCCAACGCCCTACGCCGGCAGGTTCTTCCACCCCTCTTCCTGACCGCTGGCCTGGTGGCTCTCCGGATCGGCAGACTCGACGGAGGGCCCTCCACGACGTCGACGGACCTGCCCGGGGACGTGATGATCCTCCTGGCCCTCAATCTGGTGGGCATCCTCCTGGTGCGCAGTCGGCTCGAACAGGAGGCGGCGCTGCGGACCGCATGGGCCGCGGAGCAAGCCTCCCGGGCCGCAGCCCAGCGGACCCTGGCCGAGCTCCGGACGCTCCAGGGGCTCATTCCCATCTGTGCCCACTGCAAGAAGGTCCGCACCGAGGTGGGGGCGTGGCAGGCCATCGAGACGTATGTGCGGGATCGCACCCATGCGGATTTCACCCACGGGATCTGCCCCGATTGCCTGAAGAGGGAGTTCCCGTGAGCGCCGGGTAGGACGACCCGGAGCGATGGATCGGTCGGGGGGTAGGCACCGGCCATCGGCGTCGTCCGTGGGGCTCCAACCGCCCAAGGGAGGCCTTCGTGTCCGCAGGGTCCGTCCATGAGAAGCTGGCCCGGGCTGTGCAAGCTCGGGACCTGGAGGCCATCCGGCGTCTGGTTCTGAGCGACCCCTCGGCGCGCGATCTGATCGACCGACCGCTGTTCGCTTTCGATGCTCCGGCCCTCGTCCACTGCGCCGGGGCCCAGGACCTGGAGATGGTCGATCTCCTGCTGGATCTCGGGGCCGACCCGAACCGGCGCAGCGAGTGGTGGGCCG
>DATHRY010000229.1:0-1717 GCA_035464715.1 Longimicrobiales bacterium | reverse complement strand
CGGTCCACAGTCGCTCGTACCCGGTGGGCGCGGTCCCCCGGGTCGTCGAGTACAGGATCCTGGACCCGTCACGGGTCCACCCCCGGACCCAGGTGCCACCGGGATACCAGGTGAGCCGGGTCGGGGAGCCACCCTCGGCCGCGACCACGTAGACCGCGTTGGTCCCGGCCCGATTGGAGGTGAAGGCGATCCACCGTCCGTCCGGTGAGAAATGGGGCTCCGATTCCGTCGCCGGCGTGCTCGTCAGGCGTCGAGCATCACCCCCCGTCCGGGGCGCGACCCAGAGATCGCCCCCGTGGGCGAAGACGATCTGTGTGCCGCTGAGGGAGGGCTGCCTCAGGAGCCGCGTGCCCTGGCCCTGGAGCGGAGCCGTCCACGTGAGGGCTCCCACCCCCGCCACCATCGCCCACCGAAGGATCCTCCGTGCCCGCACACGCATCCCCACCTCCGAAGTCGTTCGTCCGTCCGTCGTCACCGAGCCGCCGATCACCCGACAACCTACACCGCGCGGCGGGCGGGTGCAGGGCGCGCCGGGACGCCTGCCCGGACACCGGGACCGCACCTGTCCCATCGGCCCATTCGGCAGGCCCTGCCACCGTGGGACGTTGAGGACGTCCTCTCCTCGAACCGGGCGCCACATGCGACGCATCCTCGCTCTCCTCCCCGCCCTTCTCCCCGCCTGCGGGGGCCCGCTTCCCGACCGGTCCCCGGGCCTCGGGTCCGCGCTTGCCTGTCCCGTACCCGGCTACGTGGATCTGGTCGCGCCGGACGGTCGGCCCCTCGCCATCGACCTGGGCGACGTGCTCCCGTCGGGCCCCACGGCCCTGTTGCTCGGACCCCAGGTGGTCACCCAGGCCACACCCGACTCCCTGGCCCTGCACCGGAACTGGCTCGGGGGCCTGATCGACCTGACGGCACTCGCCGGCGACAGCGGGACCGAGGGAGGCGAGCTGCTCTCGGAGCCGGTTCCCGTGCCCCCCGGGGTCGAGCCCCCGACGCTGCTTCGGGGCGGCCGTGAGGGGGACGGGTGGCGGGTGTTCGGAACCTCCCCGCTCCCGGGGGACGCTCCCGGAACGAGGGTCTGGACCGCCCGGCTGGACCCGGTTGGATGGTCCGACCTCACGGGCGTGACCATCCCGGACGCCACGCCCCCGCAAGTGGGCGCCTCCGAGCTGCAGCGCTCCCTCCAAGGCTGTCTACTGGCTCTACCGGCCGGCGCCCCGGGCCGCTGGCGGATCGTTCACCTGGGAACCGGCGGGCTGGAGGTCTTCGACCTGTCCACCCCCCTCGTCTATCTGGTGCCCCTCCGCCTCGACGGCTCGACGCTGGACTCGGTCTGGGTGGAACCCCAGCCCGGTGGGCCCAGCGTGTCGAACTCGTTGGTCCGAGGGGTCCTGCCCCTGGAGGACGGACCGGCCCTGGAGCGCCGTCTCCTCCTGCGGCGAGGCACCGGCGAGGCGGTGCACCATCCCCGGGTGGATGTCGACAGCCGGGCCGTGGGGCTCGTCTCCGGCCCCCTCGAGCGGTCCCGGGCGTGGCTCGTCCCCCTCGAAGGGCCCGAGGGTGAGGCCGCGGGTGCACCCGCCATCGAGGCTCTCCCCGGCGTGGGCATCGAGGAGATCCGGCCCGTGTCCAATGCGGATGCCACGCCCGCAGGTCACGGGTGGATCACCGTCTCGGCCGGCCCCTCGCCCCGCACCGTCACCTGGCTCACCGA
>DATHRY010000228.1:0-5902 GCA_035464715.1 Longimicrobiales bacterium | reverse complement strand
CGGATCAGCTCCGAGGCCCTGGCGCAGGCCGCCCTCGAGGCCCTGGCCGCACGGAGCGACTCCGCCCTGGCCGCCCTGATGATCACCCGGGAGGAGTACGAGACGCTGCTGTGGCCCGTGCTCCCGGACCGGGAGCACATGTCCTTCGCCTTCGTATGGAGCGTCACCGGGCCCCGGAGCCGCAGCGCACGCCGGAACGTCCTTGGGGAGCTCGGCGGGGCGCCGCTGGAGCTTGTGCGGGTGGAGCTGTCCGACGACGTGGAGCCGTACGGGGCGTTCACGCTCTACCGCGGGGCGCGGATGACCGTGCGCGACACCCAAACGGGGCAGACCGGCATGATTCCCCTGATGGACGCCCTCGTCGAGATGGAAGGCGGTTGGAAGTTCATGAACTTCAGGGACGACCTCTGAGGTGCTTGCGGGGGCGGAGGTGCTTGCGGGGGTGGTTGTGTAACAGGACGTTGATGGGTGTTACAGACCCGGTGATCCGGGCCCGCATCCACCATGAGACCGACGGCTGGCGGCAAATGAACGAGCAGGACCTCATCCATGACTGGAACACCCTCCCGGGGACCTTCGACTGGTCCACCGTGGGTCCCGTCGAGCTCGACGACGAGACCCTCAGGGACGGGCTCCAGAATCCGTCGGTCACGGATCCGCCGGTCGAGGCCAAGATCCGGCTCCTCCACCTCATGGACGCCCTGGGCATCCACACCGCGGACATCGGTCTGCCGGGTGCCGGGCCCCGGGCGGTGGCGGACGTCACGGCCCTGGCCCGGGAGATCCGGGATGCGGGACTCACGGTGACCGCCAACTGCGCGGCCCGGACCGTGGTCGCCGACGTGCGGCCCATCGCCGAGATCAGCCAGTCCGTGGGGATCCCCATCGAGGCCTGCACCTTCATCGGCAGCTCCCCGATCCGGCAGTACGCCGAGGACTGGACGCTGGAGCGCATGCTCCGGGTGGCCGAAGAGGCCGTGACCTTCGCGGTGTCCGAGGGCCTGCCCGTGATGATGGTCACCGAGGATACGACCCGGGCCCACCCCGAGACGCTCAAGGCGCTCTACGGGAACGCCATCCGCTGGGGGGCGAAGCGGCTCTGCCTGGCGGACACCGTCGGGCACGCGACACCGGAAGGCGCCCGGGCGCTCGTGCGCTTCGTCAAAGAGGAGATCGTCGAGCCTTCCGGGGAGGACGTGGGCATCGACTGGCACGGCCACCGGGACCGGGGACTCGGACTCGCCAACACCCTGGCCGCCATCCAGGCCGGGGCGACCCGGGTGCACGGATCGGCCATGGGGATCGGGGAGCGGGCGGGGAACACGGCCATGGACCTCATCCTGGTGAACCTCGTCCTCCTGGGCGTCCACGAGGGGGACCTGACCCGGCTTCCCGAGTACTGCGAGACCATGTCACGGGCCTACGAAGTGCCCATGAGCAGCACCTACCCGGTGGTGGGGCGGGACGCGTTCCGAACCGGTACCGGGGTTCACGCCGCCGCCATCATCAAGGCCGAGGAGAAGGGGGACGCCTGGCTGGCGGATCGGATCTACTCCGGCGTCCCCGCCTCCATGGTGGGTCGCCGGCAGGAGATCGAGGTCGGGCCCATGGCGGGGCTCTCGAACGTCAAGTACTGGCTCCGGTCCCGGGGCATGGACGACCGGGACGACGAGTTGGTCGCACGGATCTTCCAGGCGGCCAAGCGCACGGACCACACCCTCACAGAAACCGAGATGATGGCCCTGGTGGCCGACACGACATGATTCAAGCCTCCCAGAGGATCGACATGGAATCCGTTCCCCGAGTGAATCCCTCCCCGCGTGTCCTGGTGGTCGAGGACGAGCCCGACATCGCCGCGCTGATCGCCTATCAGCTCACCCGGGAGGGATTCAGGGTGGAGACGGCGGCCACGGGCCCCGAGGCCTTGAAGGCCGTGAACCGGGAGATCCCCGACCTGGTGGTCCTGGACCGGATGCTGCCCGGCCTCTCGGGGGACGAGGTCCTCAAGGCCCTCAAGGGAGAGAACGCCACCAGGGGAATCCCGGTCCTGGTCCTCACGGCGAAGCGGGAGCAGGAGGAGCGGATCACCGGACTCGAGCTGGGGGCCGACGACTACCTGACCAAGCCCTTCAGCCCCCGGGAGCTCGTGCTGCGCTGCCAGGCGATCCTCCGGCGGATCGCAGAGCCCGCGTCCGGTGGCGGCGGGCGCGTGCTCAAGGCGGGTCCGATCCGGATGGACATCGGGGCCCATCAGGTGACCATGGACGGGGAGGAGCTGAACCTCACCCCGACGGAGTTCCGCCTTCTGCAGGCGCTGCTGGAGCGGCGAGGCCGGACCCAGAGCCGTCGCCAGCTTCTGGAGAAGGCCTGGGACGTGGAAGCGGACATCTCGGACCGGATCCAGACCCGGACGGTGGACATGCACATCCGGCGGCTCCGGGCCAAGCTCGACGAGATGGGGGACTGGATCGAGACGGTGCGAGGCTTCGGCTACCGACTCCGCATCCCCGGCGAGGAAGGCTGAGGCAGGCCCGGCGTTGCCAAGAGGCGTGCGGGGACTCTAGCATCCCCGGATGCCGCCGACCCGCCCCGACGGGCCTTTTCGAGGCCCCCGCGCCCGGACCCCCGAGCCGCCCGACGATCCCACCCTGACCGCCCCGGACGACACCGAGGTCGAGACGGTGGTGGAGCAGCTCATCGAGGAGGTCGCGGGCCCGGATACCCAGCCCGAGTTCCTGCTCCACGGCAACGACCTCCGGGGGCAGTGCGCGATCGTGTCGGGGGCGAGCACCGGGATCGGCCGCGCCGTCGCCCTGGACCTGGCCGCCGCCGGCGTCCACATCGCCTTCAACTTCCTGGACCAGGGGTCGGCATCCCGGGTCGAGGCCCAACGCCTGTCCCGGGAGCTCCGGGAGCTGGAGGTCCGGGTCTTCTGTCAGGCCTGCGACGTCCGCCGCAGCGGCGACGTGAACGCCTTCGTCGCCGACGCGGTGGAGGCGCTGGGCGCGGTCCACATCCTGATCAACAACGCCGGGATCGGGGCGGATCGGGCCCTGTGGCGCATGAGCGACCACGAATGGGAAGCCGTCCTCCGGACGAACCTCGACGGGGCCTTCCACTTCCTGCGAGCCGTGGCGCCGCACCTCCGGGCGCAGGAGCACGGCAAGGTGGTGAACATCGCCTCGGTCCACGCCGTGCGGAGCGAGTTCGGCCTGGCCAACTACGCCGCCTCCAAGGCGGGCCTTCTGGGCCTCACCCGCAGCGCCGCCGTCGAGCTGGGTCCCCGGAACATCAACGTGAACGCCGTGGCCCCCGGCTACATCCGCACCACCCGCCTCACCGAGCGGGTCCCCGCCGAGCTCCTGGACCGGGCCCGGGAGCAGAGTGTCCTGGGCCGCCTCGGCGACCCCCAGGACGTCGCCGCGGTGGTCCTCTTCCTCTGCAGCGAGGCCGCCCGCCACATCACGGGTGCGGTCATCCCGGTGGATGGCGGGTACCTGCTGTAGATCGAGGTCGAGGTCGAGCGTGCATACCGGTGCAGTGACCTGACGGCCGGGGCACCGCCCGTGGACGGGTTCGTCAGTCCTCGTCCAGGGCCTCGTTGACCCACACCCAGGTCATCACGCCCCTGGAGAAGCCGGCGGTCCCGAGCCCGAGGACGGCGACGTGCTCCACCTCCTCACGGGTGGCACCGGCGGCGACGGCCCGCCGGGCATGGCTCTTGGCTGCCGACTCCAGTCCGGCACCCAGGCAGATGCCCAGCTTCACCAGGGAGCGGGTCTTCTCGTCCAGCGGGCCGGCGGCCTCGGTGGCCTTCCCGAGTTCTTCGTGCGCCGCCACGACCGCGGGAAAACGGGCGGCGAACTCCCTGAAGGTGCGGGGGCGATCTTCGTAGGACATGAGAGGGTCCTGCGTGGGAGGAGAGGAGGGTCCGGTCAACCTATGGTCCCCGGCGCCAGGAGGCAGGGGGCGGGGACGGGATGGGGGCGGGCCGGGGGAGGCCTACGGGGTCCGAGGGGATTTGCCCGACACCGGGTGGCCGCGGACGGGGCCAACGTGGAGACGATCGATGGATCGTCCCATGATGGAGTTCACGAGATGACGGTTGCGCCCCACAATATCCGAGAATCCGGATATGCGAGACTCCGGGAATCCTCTCCCGAGGACCGGAAGCGCGCGGCCCATCTCTTCAAGGTTCTTTCCCATCCCCACCGCCTCCGCGTCGCCTGCGAGGTGGGCCATGCCGGGGTCACGACCCAGCGGGACCTGATCCGGGTCCTGGGCTGGCCCCAGTCCACCGTCGCCAGGCACCTCTCGGATCTCCGGGACGCGGGCCTGATCGAGGCGGAGCGGGAGGGTGCGGAAGTCCTGCTCACGCCGGGTGATCCCATCGGTCTCCACCTCATGGACGCCGTGTGCCGCTGGGTGCACGGAGAGGAGATCACCCCATGCAACGACGGGAATTCATTCGCCTGAGTTCCTACGGGCTGGCAGGCGCCGGCCTCCTGGGCGGATTCGGTTCGGACTGGTACGGTCTCTACGGGAGCCCCCTCCCCGATCCCGGGACCGACGGCGACCGGGTGGTGCCCACCTTCTGCGAGCTCTGCTTCTGGAAATGCGGCGTGCTGGCCCACGTGAAGGACGGCCGGGTCACCAAGATCACCGGCAATCCTGCCGATCCCCTCTCCAACGGGCACCTGTGCCCCCGGGGCGCCGGCGGTACGGGCCTGCTCTACGACCCGGACCGGCTGCGCTCGCCGCTGATCCGGCGGGAGCGGAACGGGAGCCAGGAGTTCGAGGCGGTGAGCTGGGACGCGGCTCTCAACGAGGTGGCCGGGAACTTCGAGCGGATCAAGTCCCGCTACGGGGCCGGGGCCCTGGCCCTCTTCTCCCACGGCTACGGCGGGGGGTGGATGAAGCACCTCTTCCACGCCTACGGCTCGCCCAACATCGCCGCGCCGTCCTACGCCCAGTGCCGGGGCCCCCGGGACGTGGGGTTCGACCTGACCTACGGGTGGGGTGTGGGATCACCGGAGCGGACCGACATCGAGAACACGGAGTGCCTGATCCTGATCGGGGCCCACCTGGGGGAGAACATGCACAACACCCAGGTGCAGGAGTTCGCCGCGGCCCTCCGGAAGGGTGCCCGGGTCATCGTCGCCGATCCCCGGTTCTCCACCGCGGCGTCCAAGGCCGATGAGTGGCTCCCGGTGAAGCCCGGCTCGGACCTGGCGCTGATCCTCGCCTGGATGAACGTCATCATCGGCGAGGGCCGGTACGATCGGGACTACATCGAACGCTACGCCTACGGCTTCGAGCAGCTGGCGGAGCACGTGAAGCCCTACACCCCGGAGTGGGCCTACCCCCGCACCGGGATCGAGGCAGACCGGATCCGCCGTACCGCCCGGATGATGGCCGAGGCCCGGCCGGCGACACTCGTCCACCCCGGTCGCCACGTGACCTGGTACGGGAACGACACACAGCGGTCCCGGGCCATCGCCATGCTGAACGCCCTCCTGGGCTCCTGGGGCCGGCGGGGCGGCTTCTACGTCCCCACGGCGATGGACATCCCGGGGTACGAGTATCCCGGCTACCTGCCGGAGGACGGACACGCCCTGGATCGCCCCGAGCCCAGCGCCTATCCCCTGGGGGACCAGGTCCTGGCCCAGGGGGTGTGCGACGCCACCATCCCCGGCGTCCGGGAGGACGAGCGGATCCGGGCGTGGATGGTCTACGGCTCCAACCTTCCCACCACGCTCCCGAACCCGGAGCAGACCTACCGGGCCATCCAGGAGCTGGACTTCCTGGTCACGGTGGACGTCCTTCCGGCGGAGATCGTCGGGTGGTCCGACGTCGTGCTTCCCGAGGCCACCTACCTGGAGCGGTGCGACGAGCTCTGGGC
>DATHRY010000227.1:0-2725 GCA_035464715.1 Longimicrobiales bacterium | reverse complement strand
ACCTGCGTCGCCCGCTCCACCGTCATCTCGGTGAGGCGCATCTGGTTCTGGAACAGCGCCGGCGGGAGCTGGTCCCGCATGCGGTCCAACTCCGCCACGTACTCCTCGCGGATGCAGACCAGCAGCTTGTAGTGATGCCGGGTCAGGTTGTGCCGATCCATCCGGACCGGGTCCTCGAGCACGGCCATGGGGACGCGTTCCTCGGCGAGGTCGGACAGCTCGGAGAAGAATGCCCGGACGTCGGCGTGCCGTGGCGAGTCGTGTTGGGCGAGCCCCAGCGTGAAGAGCTCCTCGAACTGATCGAACACGATGAACGGCATGATGATGCGATGGTGCCGGCTCCAGAACTCCCCGTCGTGGAGGTGGAGATACTCCCACAGCGACTGGTTGTCGGTGGGGGCCGGCGCCTCCAGGTCCGAGGCCCGGGCCGCCTCGTAGACCGCCTGCTTCACCTGTGCTCCGAGGGCGGGCGCGTCCTCGGAGTAGTCCAGCCGGACGTAGATGGGGAGCGCCTCCTCGCCTCGCTGCTTGGGGAACACCCCGGCACGGATCAGCGACGACTTCCCCGTACCGGCCTTGCCCACGAGCAACGTCAGACGCTCGCGCCGGACGAGGCGGTAGAGATCCTCGATCTCCTCGGATCGCCCCTTGAAGAACGGCTGATCCCCTTCCTGGTACCCCTCCAGCCCCGGCCAGGGGTGTTGGGCGTCGAGCTTCGACTCGAGCTCGGGAACGTCCAGCGCCTGGGGGATCGACGTCCCGGTCGTCGCGGTCTTCACTCCGCCACCAGCCCGTCGAGACGATCCCGCTGCTTGTCCCGGTAGAAGTCGACGATCTGGTCCAGGAAGTCCGGCATGTCCATCCAGTTGATCTCCTGGAGCGCCAGCGGGATCTCCTCGGCCGACTCCAGGCCCGGCGGGCTCCCCGGGAGCCGAACCGGGACGATGAACCGGCCGTTCGCCGGCTGCATCTCCTGACGGTCCAGGGCCCACCGCCATTCCTTCAGGACGTAGGCCTCTCCCTTCCCGATCACCTCTTCCGAGATCAGCGGCACGAAGAGGCAACAGCTCCGGACGTTCCGACGGATCTTCTCGTCCCAGTCGTTCCCCCCCTTCAGCTCCGCCCGGTCGAACCAGTAGAGCACGTTCCGCGCGTCGAGGGCCTGGCAGAGCTCCATGACCTGCGCCCTGTTCTCGCTGGCGTAGCTGATGAAGACCTTGTCCCGGGCTTCCGCTTCGGTGACGGTCTCGTCGACGATCCCGTGCGGGTGCTTGGCCTTCCACCGCTGGTGCAGCTGGCTGACGAACTCGCCCGCGTCCAGGTCCTGGAAGATCTTCGTACGCTGGCTGGACCTCGTCAGGAACTCCTGCAGTCCCTTGCTGCCCCGAACGGTGCCTCCGGCGACCCAGTTCCGGCGCCCGTGGGGATCCCCGAGGGGCACGCCACGGGCCATGCGAACCAGGAACCGGGTGAGCCAGTCCGGGAAGCGGCACCCGAGGAAGAGGAGGTGGCTCTTCTCCAGCACGTCGAAGAGCTGATCGGGGCGCCGCGGGCTCCCTGGACTCAGCAGCTGGTGCATGAACTCGAGGATGTCCTCCTCGGTCACCGCGAAGGCGGACGTCCCGGCCTTTCCGAGGAGGTGATAGACGAAGGCCTCCTTCAGGTGCTCGAAGTCCTTCGGCAGATCGGCGGTCTGTTCACTCGGCTGGTACGCGAGCCCCTTCACCGACCGGCCGGCATCCGTGAGCGCCCGCTCCGTCCAGGGGTCGAACGTGGTGGTGACGAAGAGGCGGAGGGGCGTGATCTCGGCGAGCTTCCGGAGCGAGTCGGGGTACGATTCCCAGCCCCCTGCGTCCCGGAGGATATGCTCCATCCACTCGTAGATCTCGGCGGGATGGCCCCTTCCCTCGAGGAAGGCGGCGGCCACCGATGCAACGGAGGGTGGCTCCTCCCGATCCGGCTCGACCCCGAGGACTCTCGCGAGCTCATTCGCGAAGGCCTCGTTGGCGTCGATCTGGAGGCCGTCGCGCTCGATGGTCAGGAGGTCGTGGCCGATGATCGGGACGACTTCACCCTCGTCGATCTCCGCAAGGAGAATCTCCCAATCCCTCTCGCGCGCTTCGTTGAACCGCACCGTCGCCGGATCGTCCCGTTCTCCAGCTATTTCGAGCATGGGCCAGCCTCCTGGTGAGCCGTTCCCGCATGTCCCCGACTCTGCGGGGGCAAGCAGGATACCATGCTCTCGGCCGTCCGAGCCAGGATTTCTTCATCCTGATGTGTCGCCGGGCTCCCCGGGTCTGGTCGTGTTCTGCCTGGCCAGGAACCCTTCCAGCGCATCGAGAATCGCGCTGAGTCGAATCCCCTCGTTCGCCTCGATCACCGCCCCCGAACCGTCCAGGCGGGACGTCTGCGCCGACCCCGCATGATGGAGCCCGACCAGGTTCCAGTCCTCGTCGAACACCGGGCTTCCGGAGCTTCCGGGATTGGTCGGCGTCCGGTACAGGATCTTGCGATCGTCGAACTCGATGAGGTGGTTGTCGTGGATGGAGATCTGCAGCTTGCCGCCCCCGGGGTGGCCGGCGATGTAGAGCCGCGGGCGGGTGCCCGGGTCCGCCAGGTCGCGCTTGGCGGGGTACGGCTCGATCCGGCCCTCGTACACGGGTCCCTCGAGGCGGAGGACGCTCACGTCCAGCTCGTGCGGCCGTGACGTCCAGACCACCTCCGC
>DATHRY010000226.1:0-7223 GCA_035464715.1 Longimicrobiales bacterium | reverse complement strand
GATCGGCACTCGCTGCTATTGGTGGGGGCGGGCCCCTCGGCGGACCCCTGCGAGCAGGCCGCCTGCATCAGGAGTATCGCGCCCACGCAAAGAGGAGCTGTTGGATACCTGAGAGATCCGCGGATCAAAGACACCGTGGTTCACCTCGCAGCTCGGTTGGGCTTGCCTAACTTCATTTCTCCACGCTCCATTCATAGAGACGCATTGCACCACTCGCAAACATCTGTCCGGGTGTGTGTTTGCGATGTTGCGTGCGGGGCGCGGTCTTGGGGTGGGAGGGGGGGTGGGGATGGGTTGCGGCGCTGGGGCGGAGGGCAGGCCATCTGAGCTGCTGTGGCGCCGTGGACGTTCAGCGCATCCTGTCCAGGGGACTCTGCACGCCCAGGCCGGGGCGGTTCAGGACGTGGGTGTAGATCATGGTGGTCCGCACGTTGCGATGACCCAGGAGCTCCTGGACGGTTCGGATGTCGTGGCCGCTTCGGAGCAGGTGCGTGGCGAAGGAGTGGCGCAGGGTGTGACAGGTGACCCGCTTGCGGAGGCCCGCTCGGGCGGCGGCGTTCTTGACGGATCGGGCCACTGCGCTGGCGTGGAGATGGTGGCGGCCCCGGTGGTCGGTGCGAGGATGCGTCCCGAGGCGGCGGGCCGGAAACAGGAACTGCTCCCCCAGGCTCCGACCGAGCCCGGGCCGGTTGCGCGAAAGGGCGAGGGGTGCGGGGACCCATCCGGCGTCCCGCCCGAGGTCCTGGTTGTGGATCTCTTCCCGGCGCGCGATTTGGCGTCGGAGTGCGTCGGCCAGGCGCTCGGGCACCATGGTGATGCGGTCGCGGCCTCCCTTCCCTTCCCGGACGGTGATCTGGCCGAGTCCGAGGGAGACGTCGTGCACGCGCAGCTTCAGAGCTTCGCCCAGCCGCAGACCGGAGCCGTAGAGCAGGCCGGCGATCAGCCGCTGGGTTCCACTGAGCTCTTTGAGGAGGGCCCGGACCTCCTCCACGTCCAGGACCACCGGTAGCCTCTCGCGACGCCGGGCCCGGACGATCTCGCCGTGGGCTTCGATGGGCACGTCCAGAACGATGCGGAACAGGAAGAGCAGGGCACTGGCGGCCTGGTTCTGCGTCGAGGGGCTGACCTCCTCCTCCACTGCGAGATGCGTCAGGAAGGCATCGACCTCGCGGCGTCCGAGGGTACCCGGGTCCACCCCGCGGTGGCGACCGAGGAATCGGGCCACCCACGAGACATAGGCCGTCCGGGTCCGGGGACTGTAGTGCCGGGCCGTGAGTGCCTCTCGGGTCCTGTCGAGGATCGGTCGGTTCACACCGGACGATCGCCCGGAACGGTGGGCGCGAGGATGGGATGACGGGAGCCCCGGTCTCCCAGGAACCATTTCGGTGCAGCGCGGCGAGTCCGACGCTATGTTCGGGTTTCCACCGTACTTTGGGGTCCGCGACGCAGGAGCGCCGGATGTCCTTCCGAAACCACGAGAGGAAGCTCGTCCAATGGACGGCGGCGTACGTGGTCTCGGCCTTCGCCATCCTGCAGGTCACGGACCTGCTCATGGGGATCTTCCCCTGGCCCCAGGCGGTGCAGCAGACGCTCTTCGTCCTTCTGCTCTTCGGGCTGCCCACGGCGGTGGTCATCGCGTGGTTCCACGGAGAGAAGGGACGGCAGCGCGTGTCCTTCCTGGAGGTGGTGCTCATCACCGTCATCACCGTCGCCGGGGTCGCGGCTGCGAACGCGGTGGCCCGGCGGGGGAGCGGGTCGGCGGAGCCCACGGTGAGCGTACCGGAGGAGGGCGTGCTCCGGTATGCCGTCGTGCCGTTCCGGGGGGCGGGGGACATCCTGGCCGGTGTCGACCGCGTGGTCCACGACGCCCTTTCGCGGTGGAGCGGCGTGGACGTGGTGGACCCGCTTGACGTGCAGGATGCCGTGGACCGGCGGGGAGGGCTTCCCCGGACGGTCGGCGAGGGACGGGAGATCGCACGGGAGCTGGGCGCGACCCGCCTGGTCTCAGGCGACGTGACCCGGGCGGGCGAACAGGTGCGGATCCGCCTCGCCCTCCACGACGCTTCCGGCGGTGCGCTCCTCGCCGACACGATCCTCCGGATGGACGCCGAGGCATCGCTCTCCGAGCCGGCCCTGCGATCGGTGGTCGATGGGCTCCTCTTCGGCTCCATGGGACTCGATCTCGGCGACGACCCGGCTCCCACCACGCGCTCGTTCCCGGCTCGGGTGGCGCTCCTGCAGGGCTTCGGTCTGCTCCGGGAGTGGAGGCTGGACGGGGCCGCCGAACGGTTCGAGGATGCGGGGGAGCTGGACCCCGTCTACGCCCGCGCCCATCTCTGGCGGGCCCAGGCGTTGCATTGGGACGACCAGCGCGGCGCCAACGTGCAGGCATTGCTCGAACGGGCGGTCCCTGGCCGCGGCGCGCTGACGCCTCGGGAGCGGTCACTCCTGGACGCGCTGCTCCTCCTGGAGCGGGGCCGGTTCCCGGAGGCGTGTACGGTCTACGCGGGGCTCCGGGACCAGGACGACACCGACTTCGCCGCCTGGTACGGCCTGGGCAAGTGTCACGCGTGGGACACGCTGGTGGTGGAGGACCCGTCGAGCCCGTCGGGGTGGAGCTTCCGGGCCAGCCACTACCGCGGCGTGCGGGCGTATCAGCGAGCCTTCGAGCTGATCCCCTCCGCTTTCCTGGACCTGAGCAGCGACATCTTCGCTCAGGCCATGCAGGAGCTGTACGCGGCGTCCGCCACGGTCAAGGTAGGCCGGACCGCCCCGCCGGAGTCGGCGCCCTTCGCCGCGTACCCCGCCCTGATGGGGGACACCCTGGCATTCGTCCCCTTCACCTTCGAGCAGATCGGGCGCGGGGAGACGCCGGGGGTGTCGGAGGAGAGCCAGCAGGCGGCGGTGGAGATGCAGCGCCGGGTCCTCGGGGATCTCACGGAGGGTTGGCTGGCCGCCTACCCGAGGAACCCTGAGGCTCTCAGCAGCTACGCCCTCGCCCTGGACCTGATGGGCGATCCGGCGGCGACGCTGGACACGCTGGCCAGTATCCGGAGCCGGACCACGGACGAGGGCCTGATCCTCCAGCTCGGGGTCTCCACGGCGCCCCGCCTGATCAAGTACGGAATCCCCGATCGGCTGGACGCGCTCCGGCGGGGCCGGGCCCTGGCCGACAGCCTGCTGGTGGCGGTAGATCGGCTCACGCCCTCCGACGAGCTCTCGGCCATCGCCACCCTCGCGGGTCGCGTGTTCCTGGCGGCCGAGATCGCCCGTGGGGCCTCAGAGGAGCAGGGGCTCCCCGTGGTGATCCCGGTGCAGGTCATGGGTCCGGCCGATGCCCTGGCGGCCTACGCCGCCGTCGGGGCGCCCAGGGACAGCGTCCTCGTCTGGGAGACCCGGGTGCTGGCCGCGGTGCAGAATCGCATTCCCGCGTCACAACGGGCCGAGGCCCTCCACCGTCTGCTGGACCGGACCGCCACGTTGGCGGCTCCCACCGGAGGCCTGGCCACGGCCGCGTCGCTGGCGGAATCCACCGATTTCGTCCTCCTGAGGGCCCTCGAGGCCTTGCGGTCGGGTCGAACCGACGAGGCCCGCTCCCTGTGGGCCCAGCGGGCCGAGACGGCCCCCCAGAGACGGACCTTGGACATCCTCTATCCCGAGGCGTGGCTCGCCGTCGAGCTGGGCGATACGACCTCGGCCGTGGGGATGCTGGAAGAGGCGCTCAGCGACCTGCGATGGCTGGACCGGCCCCTGGACGACCCCACCTGGGCCGGATCCCTGGTCCGGGCCATGGCGCTGCGGGCGAGTCTGGCCGAGGCCGCCGGGGATCCGGAGATCGCCGGCCGATGGGCCCAGGCGGTGCTCATCCTGTGGGACGACGCCGACCCTCCACTGCAGCCTCTCGTCACGCGCATGCGCGCCCTGATCGGGTCGGCACGAGACCCGCCGGGGGGCGGAGCACGTTCACCCTCTCGATAGGAGGTCGACATGAGAAACGCTCGCGGACGCCAACGACGGATACGACAGGGCCTGGGCCTGCTCCTGGCGATGATGGGCTTCGCCTGCGCAGACGACCTGGACGAGCCCGTCGAGAATCGGGAAGCCGTCGTCCAGCAGGAGGTGACGCTCGAGACCGTCCTCCTGGACGGGTGCGATGCCCCATCCTACTTCCTCGCGTTGGAGCCCTACCTGGAAGCGGATGCCAGGGCGGTCGAGAACGGCCTCGCGGTCCAGGACTCCTCGACCCAGTTCGAGCAGTACATGGAGGGCGAGGGCGTGGTCCCCTTCTACGACCTGTTCACCCCCGAGACCGCCCGGGTCCTCCACCAGAACGAGACCCACGACTGCCAGCGAATGATCGTCGAGGGCGCCAACGGACTCGAGTACGGTCCCCTGGTCCAGATCGCCCTCCAACGGGCTCTGGCCGATCTCCCCATCGGCACCGGGCGGGTGATGGCCGAGCTGTACAACTTCGACGCGACGTCGTATCCGCCGCTGGGGATCGGCCCCGCGGCCAACTGCCTCTGGATGCAGCCCGGCCCCGAGGTCGGAAGCCTCCAGACCCTCATGCTCCAGCCCTCCGACCAGACGTGTCAGGGCGTGAATCCGGGGAACGCGGCATCATCGACGACACTCCGGACCGTGCCCCGCGCGGTGCTGGGTGCCAATCCCCCGCCTCCGCCGGGACTGGACGACGTGTATCCCCGAACCGCCCGGTGGATGTGGGACGAGGCAGCTGAGCTCCAGTACATCGGGGTGCGCTGTGACTGGGCACCGGACGGTGGCGAGACGCAGTCCAGATGGTGCGAGGTGACCCCGACGGCGTTGACCAGCACGGCCAACAACGCGTACCCCAACAGCATGGCCCTTCCCGGCTGGACCGACCGGCAGCGGTTGGCCTACTGGGACAGCACCACCAACGCCCTGGTGGTCTCGGGGCTCATGGGGGAGATCCGGCCCGGTCCGGCGGTCCAGTACCAAACGCCCGCGACCCAGCTCGATGTGCTGAAGCTGATCGGAGCGGGTGGTCAGGTCGCGGCCATCGTCCGGTTGGAGGGCAACGACCCCGCCGCCCGCGCTGCCTACGCGGTCAAGATGGGGATCAACACGGCACCTGCTGCCGGGGTGTCCATCGGCCAGATCCGGATGCAGGTGGTCACCGTCGGGGGCGTGGATCGGTGGCAGGGATGGGCCGAGGCCCGCCCCGGCCAGGTCAAGGACCTCGAGGTCGCCGTGAACCGTCCCCACTCGGGCCTCGGCACCGTCCGCTGGCGATGGTCCGACACCGACGAGAAGGGGTGGCTCCCGTGCCGGGAGGGGTGCTGCACCTGGCACGAGGACAACTTCACCTGACCCACGGAGCCGGGCCGTCCGGGCGGGAGCTGCCCGTCCCGGACGGTCCCGCCCCTGGGGAGGCTGCAGAGACCTCCGGGACCTTCGGGCTCGTCACCGAGTCAGGGGGGGCCACCATCGAGTCGGCAGGGACGGAGGGGGCGGGACCGGCCGGGGGACGCGGGGGCAAGGTGGCCCGGATCTCGTCGACCCAGGCCTGGAAGTCCTCGGAGAACCCATCTCGGCCGGTCTCCCAGAAGAGCTGGTTGTCCGGGAAGACCAGGAGGCCGTGGATGCTCGAGGCGAGGGCCGGATCCCGGCCCAGATAGGTGTAGTCCGCCTCCCGGCGCACCCACGCCCAATAGAGGAAGCGCGTCCAGGTGATCGCCTCCTCGTCGGTGAGCCCGTACTCGTCCATGAATGCGGCTACTTCGGGCTCCCAGCCGTCCCGTTGCTTGACCTTTCGATAGGCCGATCGGAGCAGCGCATCGTTCAGCACCGGTTCTGCCACGGACTGGGCCTGGTCCATCCGGATCTGCCGCTCCAACGCGCCGGTGTTGGCTCGAACCTCGACCAGGAGCAGCACCAGCGTGATGACGACGGAGATCCCGGTGAGGATCTCGATCGTGGTGGCGAGCCCCCGGTGCCTCGTTCCGTCCTTCTCTGCTGAGCTCACACGCACCTCCCTGGCGGTCGTCCGAGGTCTCGACCACACCATACGCGTCAGGGTCCGCCGCCGCACCGCGTCACCGGTCGGGTCGGGGTGGTGCGGGGCGAGGGACTTCGGATATCGTGCGGCATGTGCACGCTTCCGGTCCGACCCGCGCCGTTTCCGGCCCGACGCACGCCCCTTCCCACACGGCGGGCCCTCGGGGCCCTGGCGGGGCGGCTGTTGGCGTGTCTGGCCGGGGCCCTGGCGATCCTGAACGGCCCTCTGGCCGCGCAGACGCCGTCGGGCGTCGCCCCCGCGCCCCGCCCCTGCGACGCCCTTCTCGATCGGCCCAACGACGGCGGGCTCGCACCCTCGGCGGACCTCTATTGCCTCCCCCTCAGTCCCGTCCCGGGTGTCGAGGGGCAGGCCGTGGTGGAGCTCGGGCGCCCCGTGGGGCCCTTCTCGGTGTCGGTAACCCGGGACGGGCGGCACCGATATGCGACCCAACTGTCTCTCAGCGGGGTGCCGTCGGCCGAGGAGGTGGAGGGCGTCCAGGGTTACGTGGCCTGGGTGGCGGGGCCAACGCTCTTCCCGGAGTACCGCCTCGGCACCGTGCGGCCCGGGACGACGCGGCTGGCCGAGATCACGCTGGACAAGTTCCTGGTGATCGTGTCTGCGGAGCCGGACACCACGGCCACGGAGCGGAGCGGGCGGATCCTCTTCCGAGCGGACTCGCCCAGCAGCCGTATGCAGCCGGCGGACGTCATCGAGTTCGCGCTCGGGGCGATGCCCGGGGCGCTGGCGCCGGGGCGCCCGGCCCCCATGGCGGGGATGGAGGAGCCCATGGAGGACCACGGCGCCATGGCGATGCCGGACTCGAGCGGGTGGATCCTGCCGCCGATGCCCAGGGGCCTGGGGATGCTTCCCCGGATGATGGACCTTCGGCCCCAGGTGCGCCCCCTGATGCCTGGCGACCTGTGGAGAGAGGGCGGGGGCGACGGAATGGCGCAGCGGGACGGAGCGGTTCCGGTGGGCGATGGAATGTCCGGGGCCGCGTCGACGTCCGAAGCCGCGTCGATGCCCGAAGCGGCGTCCCCCCTACCCGCCCGTCCCCACGAGATCGTCCGCCTGGACGACGGGGACGTCTTCGATCTGGAGGCCACGGTGGTGGAGCGGGACATCGACGGGCACCGGGTCCGGATGTACGCCTACAACGGGCAGTATCCGGGGCCGCTGCTGT
>DATHRY010000225.1:0-13700 GCA_035464715.1 Longimicrobiales bacterium | reverse complement strand
GACGGTCGAATGGGACAGGAGGCCGCCCCGCTCCACGATGAGACCCGCCAGCGACGGGAAGACCGGGATCCACCCCGGGTCGGTCCGCTGGGTGACCAGGATCTCCCCGTCGAGCCCCGCACAGTCCTCGAAGCTCCGGGCCACCCGGACGGTCGCCTCCACCACACCGGCGCAGCAGGGGGTGCCCCGGAGCACGTCCGGGTCGTCGCCGGGGTCGTCCAGAGCCGCCAGGAGGTCGCCGTCGGCCAGGAGGGCCGGGTACCGGAGGGCGGGGCCCACGGCGCCCCGGGTGAGGAACCGGTCGGGGGGCGCCGGCGTCCGTCGGTACCCCTCGTACTCGGCCTTCCGCACCTCCACCCGCCCTTGCAGCTCCAGGGAGACCGCCCGCCCCTCGGCCAGCGCCAGGATCTCCTCCACCGTGAGGAAGAAGACGTCCGCCGGATCGTCCAGGAGGCCGAGGGCGTGCAGGTTCCGGCCGGCGCCCCGGAAGATCCGCCGGATCAGGCCGAAGGCGCGGGTGCGCTCGAACCGGAGCCGCTCCCGGTCCGCCACCGCCCGCCGGGTCCAGCGCAGCACCCGGGTGTAGATCCATCGGCGGAGGCCCCCGAGCCGTTCCCGGACCCGGGCCTCGGCGCCCTCCCGGATCCCCCGCTCCCGCTCCGCCAGCTCCCGGGCCGAGGGCACGCCGTGCCGCAGGTAGCCCTGCACCGTGGCCACCAGGAGATGGGGGCGATCGTGGAAGTCCTCGGTCTCCAGCTTGAGCTCGTCGACACAGCGGAAGCCGTAGCGGCGGACGTAGTCGAGGAAGCGGTCGTGGAGCGCCGGGGCGAGGTCCGGGAGCTCCGCCCACAGCGCCTCCGCCGTCCCGGCCCCGAAGCGCTCGGCCAGGTCGGGGTCACTGGCCACCTCCCGGGCGATCTCCATGAGGAGCCGCGTGGGCTCGGCGCTGGTCAGGTCCCCCTGGCCGCACAGGAGCTCGTTCTGGAGGGAGGCCGCCTCCTGCTCGTCGGCGGTGATCCAGCGGCGGGTGAGGTTCCCCAGGAGCCCGAACGAGACCATGCAGCGGGTGTCGTTGTTGATGGGGGCGGTCCAGTGCTTCAGGACGCGCTCCTCCAGCTCCCGGTGCGCCGCGAGCTGCCGGGGCAGGCTCTCGGCCGCCAGGTCCCGGGCCTCCAGGGGGCCGCACACCTCGTCCATGCGGCGGAGGAAGGCCCGCCGCTCCCGCCCCCCGGCCACCAGCGTCGTGACGAGGCGCCCCACCAGGCGCGTCCGCCGGACCACCCCGTAGCGGGGGGCGTCCTTGGTCGGGTCCACGACGTCGGCCAGCTCCCCGTCCAGGGACTGACGCACACCCATCATGGTTTCCATGAACCGCCCGCTCCGCCCCAGCAGGGGGAAGAGGGAGAGGAGCCGGTACCAGTTGGCCAGGTTGTAGTAGATCCGCCCCCGGATCAGTCCGAGCATGTTCCGGAAGAGCCCCTCGTTGGCGGCGATGACCGCCTCGGGGACGCCCGCGACCCGGCAGGTGACCCGGTAGACCTCGGCGTAGGAGCGGCTCACGTGGGAGAAGGTCAGGGGCGTGGTCACCCCGGCGTAGCTCTCGATGATGTTCGAGTTGTCCCACACCACGGGCGCATCCCCGGCGACCCCGGGGTCGAACAGGCTCTGGGGCGGAAGCGTCGTGATGGGACGGGACTGGAGGAGGAGCAGCTCGTCGCCCCGGAAGGCCCATTCGCAGTCCTGGGGGGTCCCCAGGGCGGCCTCCAGGTCGAGGACCATGCGGGCCACCGCACGGACCTGGTCGTCGGTGAGGGAGGGCCGCTGGCGGCGACCGGCCTCCAGCGGCTCGTCCCGGGTGCCGCCGCCGGGCCCGGCCGCCACCCGGGCGCTCTCCTTGTCGGCGATCTCCGCCTCCACGGCCCCTGTGGTCCGGTCGAACACGAACCGGTCGGCGGGCATCTCGCCGCTCACCAGCCCCTCGCCCAGCCCCCACACGCTCTCGATGACCACCGAATCCCGGTCCCCGGGGCGGAGGGGATTCCGGGAGAAGGCGACGCCCGCCACGTCCGCGTCCACCATCTCCTGGACGATCACGCCCATGCGCACGGGTCCGGCGCCGTCGCCCAGGACCTCCCGGTAGGTCCGGACCCGGTCGCTGAAGGCCGAGCCCCAGCACCGCCGCAGCCCCGCCAGCACGCCGTCCTCCCCCCTGCAGTGCAGCACGCTCTCGAACTGGCCGGCGAAGGAGCGCTCGGCGCCGTCCTCCTCCAGCCCGCTGGAGCGGACGGCGACGGAGGACCTCTCCATGGACCGTTCCCGGAGCCCCCGGGCCACGCACGCCGCGACCGCGGGGGGCACGGCGGGCCCGTCGCCCGCCGGCGTCCCGCCCGACGCCCGCAGGGCCAGCTCCATGGCCTCCACCGGCACGCAGAACCACCGGGGCACGGGGTGGCCCAGTCCCTCCAGCACCGCGAGCTGGCTGGCCTTGCCGCCGGCCCGCCGCCGCAGCACGTCCAGAGGCGTGCGGGCGTCCAGGACCTCGAGGGGGTTCATGATCCGCTCCAGAAGTGGCGCAGGGTCGGGGCCAGGGGCTGTAGGGCGACCAGCAGTCCCGCCGTCCCCGCGGCCCAGCGCCAGGCGGCCGGGCGAAGGAGGATCCCCACCAGGGCCACGAGCACCGCCGCGACCACGGGCCAGAGGAGGAGGCCGACCCCGATGCGGGCCGCTGCCACCGCCACCAGCGCCAGGGCCAGGGCCGCCACGGCCACGGTCCGTCCCGGGCCGAGCCGGACCAGGTACGTCCCCAGGATCGGATCGGCGGCGGGGTCCAGCTTGCGGCACACCTCCCAGGTGAAGGAGGCCCCCAACCCCGTGGCCGCGAACCACCACACCTCGGGCGCCGACACCGCGTCGGAGCCCACGGCGGCCGCCGCGAACCCGTACATGGGCAGGACGACGACCTGGTGGCTCACGGCGTAGAGGAGGGGGCGCCGGCCCAGGAGCTCCGGGCGGAAGAACTCCCGGTACATGAGGACCGCCCAGGTGGCGCAGAGGGCCAGGAAGCCTCCGGCCAGGATCTCCCCGAGGGCGGCCAGGGCGACCGCCGCCCCGAGGATCACCAACACGCCGACCCGCACCCCCCGCCGGGCCTCGGCCTCCGGGAGGGCGCCCCGGGCCAGGGGCCGATCCGGATGGGCGACCCGGTCCTTCTCGAGGTCCTTGAGGTCGTCCATGAGCCGAAGCAGGCTCAGGAGCGCCGTGAGCCCCAGGACGGTGACCGCCAGCGGGCCCGCCTCCACCCGTCCCCGGACCAGGAGCTGGACCGAGGCGGACAGGGCCGTCGTCATGAGGATCAGCGCCGGGAGAGCCAGGCGCTCCACCACGATGCTGCTCCAGCCGCTGCGCCCGCCCACGCCCGCCGTTCCTCCGGTGGCCATGGCTCAGGCCTCCCCGAGTCCGGCGCGGGCCAGGGAGGCCCCACGGTCGATGCGGGCCCGGTGCCGGCGGTCCCGGACGATCCGGAGCGGCCGTACGCCGTCCAGCTCCGGGTGGCGGGTGCGGAAGTCCGGCGCGAACCGCCGGGCCTCCCGTGGCAGGCCCTCGCCGAACAGCATCAGGCGGCCGTCGCGACTGCGATGCACGAAGCAGGCGCTGGTCCCCAGGTCGCCGTAGAGCCTCTGCTCCAGCTCGAACTCCTCCCGGGGCTGCCGGGCCCGGCCCCCGTACCACCAGTCCCCGCCCTCCGCCTCGATCCGGTCCCCCAGGCAGTGCCATTCCCGGCCGTCCTCGCCGACCCGCCGCCCGTCGGAGGGCGGGCCGTCCCCGAAACGCGTGGCCACGTTCGGCCCGCTGACCCAGAGTCCGTCGTCCTCGAGGCTCGTGTCGATCTCGGGGATCGGCCGGCCCAGGAAGAGGGCCTGGAAGCGGTCGCGGGCCCGGCTGCGCTCGACGGATTCCCGGGCGTCGGTGACGGCCACCGGCTCCGCCTCGGACCCGCCGTAGACCTGCAGCCAGCGGGCGGCGGGCCAGTGGGTGAACGCCTCCTCCAGGAGGCCGCAGTCGATCTGGGCCCCGCCCACGGCGACCCGACGCAGCGTCGAGAAGTCCCCGGGCCGTTGCCGGACGTGGGTCACGAGCCGCTCCAGGAAGCCGGGACCGCAGCTCACCGTGGTCGGTTCCGCCGCCCGGGCCACGGCGGCGACCCGGCGGAACGCCCCGCGCCCCCACCGGGTGGGGAAGAGCACAGATCCCCGGCCCGTGGCCAGGTGCAGGAGCGCCAGGTTCGGGAAGACGCAGAGATCGGGACCGGCCTCCGCCTCCTCCTCGTCGTAGGCGCTCATGAGCCGGAACAGGGTCGCGAGGCACCGGTGGCTCCGGACCAGGCCCTTGGGCGCTCCCGTGGTGCCGGAGCTGAAGGTCACCGTCCCCGGCGCGTCGGGATCGAGGTCGGCGCACACGAACGCCCCGCCCCGGGCCGGCTCGATCCTGCCCAGCGCCTGCCAGTCGGGGATGCTCCGCACGGCCCCGACCCGGAGCGCCCAGAGTCGGGCCAGGCGGGAGCCCACGAAGGCCCGTGGGCGGACCCTCCGGATCACGTCGTCCAACTCCCGGACCGGGAGCCAGGGCTCCACGAAGACGACGGGAGCACCGAGCCCCAGGAGCCCGAGCACCGCCGCGAAGAGGCGCGGGCCGGGCAGCCCCAGGAGGAGCACCGGGTCACCGGGTCCGATGCCCCGGGACCGGGCCAGGGCCTGGGTCCCCGCCGCGAGCCGCTCCACCTCCCCGAACGAGCAGGTGTGGCCGGACACCGTCCAGAAGGCGGCGCGGTCGGGGTGAGCGCGGAAGCGCTCGGCGACCGATGCGGTACAGTTCATGGGGGCGGGACTCCCTCGCTCCGAGGACGCGGGCTGCACCCATCGATGGCGAAGAGCCCCCGGGTCGTACGATACGTATGGCTACGGATGCGGAGTCTCGACAGGCTCGGAGGACGGGGACGTCCGGGCCTACGCAAGCCCGTCGCCCCCCGGGGTCACCCGGCTTCCACCAGTTGCTTGATGTTCCCGAGATTGGCCCTGAAGATCCGGGCCACCTCCCAGGACGCGAGCCCCAGGAGCAGGCGGTCACCCAGGGACGGTTCGTCCCGGAGGAAGAGGGTGAACGTGAGGCGGCACGCGTCGGGTCCCAGGGGCTGATAGAGCTGTTCGGTCAGAAGCTCCCCCGCGGGCCGGGGGGCCCCGTGGATCCCGTAGATCGTCAGGCGCCGACGCCGGGGTTCCACCACCTCGAAGTACTCGTCCCACCGGGTCCCCGACTCGTCGGCGTTCCGGAACGACCGTCGGATCGATCCCGCCGCGCCGTCCGGCACCTCGTCGGCGTTCAGGGGAGTGATGTGATCTACGTAAACGGACCAGTCCCGTGCGTGGCTCGAATCGCCCAGGTAGCGGTGCACCTCCGGGCAGGACCGATCCACGTCCACGGACTCCAGCATCAACGGATACGCGAACCCGTCGTGGGCGCCCCAGGGGCTGAGCACCAGCGCAGCCACCGGGACGGCGACCAGGATCGCCGCGATCCCGGCGGCCCATCTCCAGCGTCCCGTTCGGCGAAGCATCTCGAGCGGCTCCCCGGTCCGCCTACGTCCGCACGGGCGACCGCAGCCGTCGCGTCGCGTTGGGTCCGGCGATGGCGTACGCCGAGGTCCCTTGCATGAAGCGGAAGACCGACGCCTCCCTCCGGGCCTCCAACGCGACTGCGAGCCGCCCCCTCGGAGCGGGCCGATGTCGGGTCCGGACGGTGTCCGGGATGTACCGGGGCTTCAACGTACAGCCTCCCCTGGAGGGCGTGGAGGGATCGACCGGTCGGCGCCACCGGGCCTCGACCCGACGCGCTGCCACCGGGCTCGATGCCCTACGGGGCCACAAGATGAAGCGGCCGGGACGAGGGAGCCAGTCGCCGCCACCGCCACGCCGCCCCGGGACCCCCCCCGACCCTCAACGAACCCGTTTGCGCGGGGGTCCGTGTTCGGGTAGTCATCATGGTCCCTCTCCCTTTTCCCCGCGCTCCCACGCGCGGTAGGGCGGGGAGGCCCCGTTGGAACACTTCTCTACACAGCACTTGGGGGACTTCGTGAGAGCACTCCTCTCCAGCGTCTGCCTGGCCGCCCTCGCGGCCGGCGGGCTCCAGGCCCAGCAGGCGACCCGCACCGAGCCCGTGGAGGGCATGCGGGACAACGCCACCGGGTACCACGCGCTCGTCGGCGCCCGTGTCGTCACGGCGCCGGGTCAGGTGATGGACGACGCCACCGTCGTCATCCGCAACGGCATCATCCAGTCGGTGGGCCGGAACCAGCAGGCCCCGGCCGGTGCCCGGGTCTGGGACATGTCCGGCCTCACCGTCTATCCCGGATTCATCGACGCCCACGCCGACCTGGGCATGGACGACGTGCCCGAGGGCGGCGACGTGGGCCCGACCCACTGGAATCCCCAGGTGCGGGCCTGGTTCAGCACCACGGCCAACCTCCGGGACGAGGCGGACCTGCGGACGGCGTTGCGCTCCCAGGGCTTCGGCACGGCGCTGGTGGTCCCCCGGGAAGGCATCTTCCGGGGCACGGCCTCGGTGGTGAACCTCGGCGACGCCGGCGTGCGGGAGCGGGTGCTGCGTCCCGACGTGGCCCAGTCGATCGGCTTCGAGCGATCCATCGCCCTCGGGAACACCTACCCGAACTCGGCCATGGGCGTGATCGCCCTCCAGAAGCAGACGCTGATGGACGCGGAGTGGTACATCCGGGCATGGGACGCCTACGAGGCCGCGGGCCGCACCTTCCTCCCCCCCGAGACCAGCGAAGCGCTGGCCGCCCTGGAGGACGTGGTCCAGGGCGAGCAGCCGGTGATCTTCGAGACCGAGAGCGAGGAGGACTACCTCCGGGGCTACAAGCTGGCCCAGGACTTCGGGCTGACCGCCTGGTACCGGGGAAGCGGGCAGGAGTACCGGCTCCTCGACGTGCTGAGCGGGCGGACCGACCCTCTGATCGTTCCGCTGGACTTCCCCGACGCCCCGGACGTGGACGATCCCGAGGCGGCGCTCAACGCCGACCTCGCGAGCCTGCGCCACTGGTATCTGGCCCCGACGAGCCCCGCGCAGCTCGCCGAGGCGGGGATTCCCTTCGCCATCACGTCGGACGGCCTCCCGAGCATGGACCAGTTCCTCCCCAACCTCCGCATCGCGGTGGCCCGGGGGCTGTCCCCGGCCGACGCGCTGCGGGCCCTGACCACGACGCCGGCCAACTGGCTCGGGATCCAGGGCACCCACGGCACCATTGAGGCCGGCAAGGTCGCGAACCTGGTGGTGAGCGAGGGGGACCTCTTCACCGAGGAGGCCGACATCCGGGACGTGTGGGTCCAGGGCCGGGTCTACGAGGTGACGCGTCCCGCCCAGATCGATCCCCGGGGCACCTGGCGGATCGCCTCGGACGACCAGTGGGGCTTCGAGGCGGAGCTCCGGCTCGAGGGGACGCTGAACCGGCTCACGGGCTACATCGACGTGGCGCCCAGCGAGACCACCGGGCCCGACGGCGCCCGCATCGACCTGGCGTCCGCCACGGTCGTGGCCGAGACGGGCCGCCTCGAGGTCCGCTTCGACGGTGAGCCCATCGAGTACGAGGGGATGGCCCTCCTGGCCGGCTCCGTGAGCGGCGACGACTTCTACGGCTGGACGTCGCTCCCCAACGGCGCGTCGCCGTCGTTCCAGGGCACGCGCATCGAGCCCTTCGACGGGGCCACCCGCGGCACCGTGGCCATGAACGTCCCCGAGATCGACCTGCCCTTCATCCGTCCCATGATGGAGTACGGGGTGAGCTCGATCCCCGAGCAGCCGGGCGCGGTCATCGTCCGGAACGCCACGGTGTGGACCCAGGGCCCGCAGGGGACGCTCGAGAATGCGGACCTCCTGATCGTCGAGGGCCGCATCGCAGAGGTCGGGACGGATCTCGACGCCCCCGGCGGCGCGGTGGAGATCGACGGGACCGGCAAGCACGTGACGCCGGGGCTGATCGATCCCCACATCCACTCGGGGGTGAGCAGCGTCAACGAGAGCGGCTTCGCGATCGTGCCCGAGGTGCAGATGGGCGACGTGGTGACCCACAACAACATCTGGATGTACCGGCAGCTCGCCGGGGGTCTCACGACGGCCATGATCAAGCACGGCTCCGCGAACCCCATCGGTGGCGAGAACGTCATCGTGAAGATGCGGTGGGGCGCCCTGCCGGACGAGCTCAAGCTCGAGACCGACACCCGGACCGTGAAGTTCGCCCTCGGGGAGAACCCGAAGCGGCGGCAGAACCGGTATCCGGACACCCGCATGGGCACGCAGGAGATCATCCGCGACCACTTCATGGCCGCCCGGGACTACCGGCGGGAGTGGCAGCGCTGGGAGGAGACGGGTGAGGGGCTGCCCCCGCGCCGGGACCTCCGCATGGAGGCGCTGCTGGACATCCTGGACCAGGAGCTCCTGATCTCGTCCCACGGGTACCGGGCGGACGAGTTCCTTGCCCTGGTGCGCCTGGCCGAGGAGTTCGACTTCCGGGTCCAGACCCTGCAGCACGGGGTCGAGGCCTACAAGATCGCCGACGAGCTGGCCGCCTCCGGGGTGGCCGCCGTGGTGTGGAGCGACTGGGGCGCCTTCAAGCTCGAGGCGTACGACGCCACGAACTACAACGCCCGCATCCTCATCGAGGCCGGCGTCACCACCTCCCTGCACTCGGACAACCAGCAGATCGCCAGCCGCATGAACTGGGAGGCCGGCAAGCTGCTCCGGACCGGTCTCACCGAAGAGCAGGCACTGTCCACGGTGACGATCCAGTCCGCCCGGGCCATCGCCATCGACGACCGGGTGGGCTCGCTGGAGTCCGGCAAGGACGGCGACTTCGTCGTCTGGAGCGGCGATCCCCTGTCCCAGTTCACCCGGGCCGAGCAGACCTGGGTCGACGGCCGTCGCTACTTCTCCCTGGAGGAGGACGCCGAGATGCGGGCCGAGATCGACCGGGAGCGGGCCCAGCTCATCCAGGCCGTGCTGACCGCCGGCAACGGTGGGAACGCCACGGCCCGGCGGGGAGCCCAGCGATGAACACGATCACGAACGAGCGAGGAGCCATGACCCGTAGAATTTTGAAGGGGTGCGGGGTGGCCGCCCTGTCGCTGGCCGCCGCCGTCGCCCTCTCTCCGGTGGACGCCGATGCGCAGGTGCGCATGACGGTGCCACCCCAGTCCCAGCCCATCGCCCTCCAGGGGGCGACGATCCACACCGTCTCCAACGGGGTGATCGAGAACGGCACCATCGTATTCGTGGACGGCGTCATCACCGCCGTGGGCGCCGACGTGTCGATTCCCGCGGGCGCCCGGGTGGTGGACGTGGCCGGGAAGCACATCTACCCCGGCCTCATCGACGCCTACAGCACGGTGGGGATCAGCGAGATCGGTGCCGTGGACGTGTCCAACGACGTCAACGAGCTGGGTGACTTCAACCCGAACGTGAAGGCCGACGTGGCGGTGAACGCCGAGAGCCGGCACATCGGGACCTCCCGCTCCGCCGGGGTGCTCACCACCCTGACCACGCCGGGAGGGGGCCTCATCTCCGGAATGTCCTCGGCCATGGCCCTGGAGGGCTGGAGCTGGGAGGAGATGTCGCTGGAGTCCGCGGCGGCGCTGAACGTGAACTGGCCCAACCCCAACCCCCGGCGCTTCGGCTTCGGCGGGTTCGGCGGCTTCGGGCAGGACCAGGACCGGCCCTCCTACGAGGAGCAGGTCCAGCGGCTCAAGGACTTCTTCGCCGAGGCCCGGGCGTACCGGGACGCGGTCGAGGCGGGAGAAGAGGTCCGGAGCGATTCGCGCTACGCGGCCATGATCCCGGCGCTCAACCGGGACATCCCGGTGGTGGTCTCCGCCGACGGGGCCGCCCAGATCAACGACGCCATCACCTGGGCCCAGGAGGAGGACATCCGTCTGGTGATCCGGGGGGGCCAGGACGCCATCCACGTGGCGGATCGGCTGGCCCGGGAGCAGATCCCGGTGATCCTGACCTCGACCCTGGACGCCCCCGGGCGGGATTACGAGGCGTACGACGGTGCGTACCACATGCCTGCCCGTCTGCACGAGGCCGGCGTGAAGTTCGCCATCTCCGGCGGATCCGGCGCCCTGTACACGAACCGCCTCGGCTACGAGGCGGGCGTGGCGGTGGCCTTCGGGCTGCCCGAGGAGGAGGCGCTGAAAGCCGTGACGTTGAACGCCGCCGAGTTCATGGGGCTGGACGATCGGCTGGGCTCCCTGGAGGTGGGCAAGCAGGCCACCCTCCTCATCACCACCGGAACGCCGCTGGACACCACCAGCGACATCGAGCAGGCCTACATCCAGGGCCGTGAGCTGGACATGATGGACATCCAGAAGTGGTTCTTCGAGAAGTACATGGAGAAGCTGAACCAGCGCATGCGGGTGATCAGCTAGGCAACCTCGCCCGGCGGGATCCACCACTTCGGTGAGGGGACGCCCCGGAGGCCGAGAGGTCTCCGGGGCGTTCGTGCGTCCGGCCCCTGGCGCATGATTCCGCGGAGGTCTCCGCGGTGCTCGTGGGTGCTCTCCTCGCCGGGCCGTGCCAGGTGGGAACAAACCGAAACGGAGGGGGGTGAAGCGCACCGTAGCCGCTCACCCACCATCGACTTCGGAGTCCGACGATGCGACTTCTCGTAGCCGCGATCGCCCTCTCGACCTTCGTCGGGCTGCCCGGTGCCGCCCAGGAGCTGCGGCCCGGCACTGTCGTCCCACCGGACCGGGACATCCGGTACTCGCCCTACACCCAGGAAGACTTCCCGAACCAGGTCTTCTTCGGCGACACGCATCTGCACACGGCCTTCTCCGCCGACGCGGGGCTCGCCCTCGCGACGACCACGCCGGACGACGCATTCCGCTTCGCGAAGGGGGAGCAGGTCATGTCGTCGCAGGGCCTCCCGGCCCGCCTCCAGCGGCCGCTCGATTTCCTCGTGGTCGCCGATCACTCGGAGAACCTCGGTGTCGCCCTCGCCCTCGCGGAGGAGAGCCCGATCCTCGACTACAACGACTGGAGCCGCACCCTGCGCGAGACGTATGCTCCGGGCACGATCGAGGCGATCGAAGAGACCTACGTCCAGTGGTTCGGCGCGGTCAACACGCCGGGGGGCGGGGATCCGATGGAGGGTTCGGGTCTCGACCGCACCATGTGGGAGCGCGTCACCGAGGCCGCGGAGCGCCACAACGAGCCCGGCGTCTTCACGGCCTTCATCGGCTACGAATGGACCTCGGGGCCCGACGGCAACAATCTGCACCGGAACGTCATCTTCCGGGACGGGAAGGAGCTGGCCGATCAGGTCGTGCCCTTCTCCACGTACAACAGCGCCGACCCCGAAGACCTCTGGGAGTGGATGGCCGAGTACGAGGCCCGCACGGGCGGGCAGCTGCTCGCCATCCCGCACAACGGAAACCTCTCCAACGGCCTGATGTTCGACGACGTGACGCTGTCGGGTCAGCCGCTCACGGCCGATTACGCACAGCGCCGACAGCGGTGGGAGCCGATCTACGAGATCACGCAGATCAAGGGAGACGGCGAAGCCCATCCCATGCTGTCGCCCACAGACGAGTTCGCCGACTACTACACCTGGGACAAAGGCAGCTTCGGCGAAGAGCCCAAGACGCCCGAGATGCTGCCGCGGGAGTACGCCCGGGCGGCGTGGAAGCGCGGACTGGCCTACGAGGCGGAGCTCGGCGTGAACCCCTTCAAGTTCGGGGTGGTCGGGTCGACCGACAGCCACACAGGCCTCTCGACCGCCCAGGAGAACAACTTCTTCGGCAAGGTGACGCTCGTCGAGCCGACCGCCGACCCGGTCCGCTTCGAAGAGTACATCACCGGTCGCTTCACCCCGGACGACCCGTCCGATGATCAGGTCCACGGTGACGGGCTCGCGGCGGGTATCGCCGCGGTCTGGGCGCGGGAGAACACGCGCGAGGCGATCTGGGATGCCATGAAGCGCAAGGAGACCTTCGCGACCACCGGCACGCGGATGCGCGTCCGGGTCTTCGGCGGGTTCGACTTCGTGGAGTCGGACCTGGCGCGCTCCGACTTCGCGGCCCACGGGTACCAGAACGGGGTGCCGATGGGCGGTGACCTGTCCGCCGCGCCTGCCGGGCGCGCGCCGACCTTCCTGATCCGTGCGCTTCGCGATCCCGACGGTGCGAACCTCGATCGGGTCCAGATCATCAAGGGCTGGACGACGCCGAGCGGCGAGACCGAGGAGCGCGTCTACGACGTCGCCTGGTCCGGGGATCGGACGCCGGGTGCCGACGGTCGGCTGCCCGCGGTCGGCAACTCCGTGGACATCGAGACGGCCACCTACACCAACGACATCGGGGCGCCGTTCCTCGAGGCGTATTGGGCCGATCCGGACTTCGACCCGTCGCAGCGCGCCTTCTATTACGTCCGCGTCCTCGAGATCCCGACCCCGAGCTGGCTGGCCTACGACGCCGCCTTCTTCGACGTCGAGATCCCCGAGGGCAAGCGGGCCACCCAGCAGGAGCGTGCGTACACCTCGCCGATCTGGTACACACCGGAAGGGTAGGCGCGAAGGAACCGGGAGCCCCGGCCGCGGTAGCGGGGTCCGATGACCCCGTCGCCTTCCGATCCCCCGTCCCCGACCGCCGAGCTTCGCCGGGAGATCGGCCTCGCCGGCGCCGTGCTCCTCGGGCTCGGCTCCATGGTGGGCACCGGGGTCTTCGTGAGCGTGGGGATCGCCGCCGGCGTGGCGGGGCCTCCGGTCATGGCGGCGACGTTGATCGCCGCCCTCCTGGCCACCGCCAACGGGTTGTCCAGCGCACAGCTCGCCGCCGCCCGGCCGGTGAGCGGCGGCACGTACGAATACGGCTACGTCTGGCTCTCGCCCGCCTTCGGGTTCGCGGCGGGGTGGATGTTCATGCTGGCGAAGAGCGCCTCCGCCGCCACCGCCGCCCTCGGCCTCTCGGGATACCTCCTCGACCTGCTCGGGCGGGGCGAGGGGGGCGGGCACGTGCCCCTGGCCGTGATCGGCGTCCTGGCGGTGACGGCGTTCGTGGCCGGCGGGATCCGGCGCTCCAACGTCGGGAACGCGGCGGTGGTGGGACTGGCGGTGATGGGCCTGGCGCTCCTCATCGTCACGGCGCTGCCGGTGGCCCTCACGGAGGGGACGGCACGCTTCGTCCCGTTCCTCCCCGACCCCGGCGACGGGAACGGCGTTCGGGCCCTCTTCCACGGCAGCGCCCTCATGTTCGTGGCCTACACCGGCTACGGCCGGATCGCCACGCTGGGCGAGGAGGTCCGGGAGCCCCGGCGGGTGATCCCCCGGGCGATCGTGGTGACGGTGACGGTGGTCACGCTCCTCTACCTGGGGGTGGCGGCCGCGGGCGTCGGCGTGCTGGGCGCCGAGGCCTTCGGGGCCGCGGCCGAGGGCACCGCGGCGCCCCTGGCGGCCATCGCCCGGGCCCTGGAGCTGCCCTGGCTGGCGTGGACGCTCGGGGTCGCCGCCGTGGCGGCCATGGCGGGCGTCCTCCTGAACCTGGTGCTGGGCCGGTCCCGGGTCCTCCGGGCCATGGCCCGGCGGCGGGACGCCCCGGGATTCCGGGCCCGGGTGGACGTGGCCCGCTCGAGCCCCG
>DATHRY010000224.1:0-14513 GCA_035464715.1 Longimicrobiales bacterium | reverse complement strand
GGGCCGCCGTCCCAACGGGTACGCGTCGTTCCACTACGACCTCACCCCCCACCTGCGGAACGGGCCCAACGTCCTGGCGGTCCGGGTGGACAACTCGAACCAGCCCAACAGCCGCTGGTACTCCGGGAGCGGGATCTACCGCCACGTCTGGCTCACCGTCACCGGCCCCGTCCACGTGGCCCGTTGGGGCACCTTCGTCACGACGCCCGAGGTCGATGCCCGGGCCGCACGGGTCGAGATCGGGACCCGCGTCGCCAACTCTTCGGGTTCGTCCTGGGTCGGGACCCTCCGCACCGTCGTGGTCGCACCGGACGGAACGGAGGCCGGCCGCGACCAGCGCCCGGTCGAGGTGTCCGCGACCGGCGAAGGGGCAGTGGCCGCCAGCGTCTCCGTCGATGCGCCGGACCTCTGGGGTCCCGGGTCCCCGGCCATGTACACGGCCCGGACGGTCCTCGAGGACGCGGCGGGAACCGTGGTGGATATCGTGGAGACCCCCTTCGGCATCCGGGCGATCGAGTACGACCCGGATCGGGGCTTCGTGCTCAACGGAGAGCGAGTGAAGATGCTGGGGGTGAATCTCCATCACGGCGGGGGACCGGTGGGGGCCGCGGTCCCGGAGGCGGTCTGGGAGCGCCGGCTCCGCCTCCTGAAGGACATGGGGGTCAATGCCATTCGTACGGCGCACAACCCGCCGGCTCCGGAGTTCCTGGACCTCACCGACCGGATGGGCTTCCTGGTCATGGACGAGGCCTTCGACGAGTGGACCCACGCCAAGGTCGAATGGGGCTACAACAAGTACTTCGCCGAGTGGGCCGAGCGGGACCTGAGGGCCTTCATGATGCGGGACCGGAACCACCCCTCGGTGGTGCTGTGGAGCCTGGGCAACGAGATCGGTGAGCAGCACGCCGAGGGTGGCGACACCGTTCTGGCCATGCTCAGGGCCATTGCCAAGGACGTGGACGACACCCGGCCGATCACCACCGGGAACGACCACATCTACGCCGACGACGGGGCCACGACCGACGCCTTCATGGAGCTGCTGGACGTGGTGGGCTACAACTACGTGGACCGGTGGCACGAGCGTCGGGAGCTCTACAACCTGCCGGACCGGATGGCCCATCCCGATTGGCGGTTCATCGGGACCGAGAGCGGCTCGGTGCGGGGGACCCGGGGCGAGTACTCCCTCGGCGACGACCCTGCGCGCGTCCAGCCGAACTACACCACCGGGATGATCCGGGCCGCCCAGCTGTGGAAGTTCGTGTCCATGAACGACCACTTCGCCGGCGACTTCATGTGGACGGGGATCGACTACCTGGGCGAGTCGCGCTGGCCCCGGAAGAACTCCACCTCCGGGCAGCTCGACCTGGTGGGCTTCCCGGACGACGGGTTCTACTTCTACCAGAGCCAATGGACCGAGGAGCCCATGGTCCACCTCTTCCCCCACTGGAACTGGGAGGGCCGGGAGGGGCAGTTCATCCCGGTCCTGGCCTACACCAACGTGGATGCGGTGGAGCTGTACCTGAACGACCGGTTCGTCGGCGAGAAGCGGGTGGAGTTCCCCAGGCAGGGCACGACCGGGAGCTGGAACGGCTATGCGGAGCCCCAGGTCTTTCCCACGACGGGAGATCTGCATCTGCAGTGGGACGTGCCCTACGAGCCCGGGGTTCTCAGAGCGGTGGGGAAGAGGGCCAGCGAGGTGGTGGTCACGCAGGAGGTCCGGACCGCCGGACCGCCGGCCGCCCTCCGGGTGACCGTGGATCGTCGTGAGATCCGGGCGGGGGAGCGGGACGTGGCCCACGTGGAGGTGGCGGTGGTCGACGCCCGGGGGACGGTGGTGCCCGATGCGGACCACCTCGTGCGGTTCACGGTGGAGGGGGCCGCGGGGCGCTTGCTGGCGGTGGGGAACGGGAATCCCGCCGATCACTCGTCGTACCGCGGGCCCGAGCGTAGAGCCTTCCACGGCCTCGTCCTGGCCATGATCCAGAGCACCGACGAGACGGGGGCCGTGCGGATCGCCGTAGAGGCCGACGGGCTCGCTCCAGTGACGGTGGAGGTCGACGTGGTGGAGGGGGCTCCGCCCCCCCGGGTCCGGTGAGGCCCGACGGCGACACGGCGGCGCGGGGTGGGGAGGAGGGAAGCCGTGGCCTCGGCTGAGCCAAGCTCCCGTGACTCCGCGGCCCGATCCGGGATCCGCCTCCCGGGAAGGATCCTCCGGGGGCACGGGGTGGCGGGGGGGAGGAGCCCGGATTCGCCCTTTCCGGCGGGGACCATCGAGCTTCAGCGTCCCTTCTTCGCGGAAGGCGGGTTGGACCTCACCGGATTCCATCTCGCCACGATCAACGTGTCCACCGCACCGGCGCGGGTGCACGTCGTGCGACCGGCGCACCGCTTCGAGGACGTCGACTGGACCCCCGTGCACGGCCCCGAGACCTTCGAGTTCGTGCACGTCGGGCTGGAGATCGGGAGCCGGGTGGTCGCGGCCTGGGGCTATCGACCTACGCCCGAGACCAAGGCAGCCCACCCCCACCCCCCCGAGGTGCTCGAAGTCATCGCCCCGTGGATCGGGGAGCTCGAGGGGGTGCGGGAGGTCGGGCTGATCCTCGATCCGCGTGAGGTGCGGGTGGCGGAGTGAAGGGGCATCTCAGGGAACGACGTCGGTGCCCGTGTCAGCCAGGATGTACAGGCCGATCAATACGAGGAGGAAGGGCAGCGCGAGCCGGGCGACCCGGGCCACGGCGTCGGCGACGCGCTCCCGGCTGACCAGCCACCGCGCCACCAGACCGTACAGCGCAGCCATCGCCAGGGCCGCGATCAGGATCCACCCCTCCAGTCCCTCGACGGTGTCGGCGAACACGGAGACGAACACCGCGAAGGTGTCACCGCTGTTCGCCAGCATCACCAGGAAGACGGCGACGAAACCCCGCTCCGCCACCCGGTCGGCGTCCCCGGTCCCGACGCCGGGACGCCGGAGCCTGTAGAGCCCATGGAGGCCGAAGGCCAGCGGGACGAGGCCGAGGTAGCCGAGCGTCCTCGTGGGGGCCTGCTCGACGGCCGTCGACACTCCGTAGGCCAGGAGCACCATGCAGGCGGTGGAGGCCAGGTAGCCGAGGACCACCCTGCGTCGGGAGTAGCGGGGGTTCGAGAAGAACCCCAGGAGGAGGGTGAAATTGTCGAAGCTGGTGGCGACGAAACTGGCTGCGGCCAGGGCCGCGACGGTCAGGCGCTCGAGCATGGAGCGAGTCTACGCCGGCCAGTCCGGACACGCGAGACCGTGCCCCGGGGGTGCGGGTGGCGGATGCGCTTGCGTACGATCGTCCGACCGCTGCACCTTCGACATGTACCCTCCCTCCTCCGCCCAAGGGGGCATGGCCTCGAATCGCCCAACCGGCGTCCCGCCGGATCCGTCTCCCGACGGGCCCGTATCCCGGGACCGCCCCCGGAAGCTCGGCGTCTTTTCCGAGTTGAAGCGGAGAAAGGTGTACCGCGTGGGTGCGGCCTACCTGGCCGCCGCGTTCGCCGCCCTGGAGGGGGCGGACATGATCTTCCCCGTGCTGGGCTTCGGGCCGGCCGCGTTCAACGGGCTCGTGATCCTGAGCCTGGCAGGGTTCCCATTGGCCGTGGCTCTCGCCTGGACCTTCGACGTTACGCCGGAGGGTATTCGTCGGACGGAGCCCCTCGGAGAGCCTGGTACGACGCCGCAGGTCGAAGACCGCTGGCTGCGCCTGCGGGCCGCCCTCGTGGGCGCGGGCTTCGTGCTCGTCCTGGGACTGGGCGTCCGGGCTTGGCAGCCGCTGGGAAGCGCAGGGGGCGGGGCCGTGTCCGGGGACCCCGTGCTCGCCGTCCTTCCGTTCAAGGACCTCTCCTCGGGTGGGGACCAGGCCTACTTCGCGGACGGGTTGCACGAAGAGGTCCTCCATCAGCTCGCGGAGGTTCCGGGGATCCGCCTCATGTCCCGGACCTCGGTCCTGTCCTTTCGGGACACCCCTCTTCCGGTGAGGGTCGTCGCCGACTCCCTCGATGCGGACTACATCCTGGAGGGAAGCCTGCGGACCGCGGGGGACCGGGTGAACCTCACGGTCCAGCTCATCGACGGAGCGACCGACGAGCACCTGTGGTCCGAGTCTCTCCAACGGTCCCGGACGGTCGAGGGGCTCTTCGATCTCCAGACGACCCTCGCCCGGCGGGTGGCCGGGGCGCTGGGAGCGACCCTCGGCGCCGGACAGCGCGACGGCGGCGGGCCGCCGACGGTCAGCATGGCGGCGTACCACGCCTACCTGCAGGGCCTCCACCACCTGGGCGTCTTCGACATCGACGATCTGTGGGCGGCGGTAGAGGACTTCCGCCGGGCGGTCCAGCTCGACCCGGAGTTCGGCCAGGCGCACGCCCGGTTGGCGCTGACCCTCAGCATGTCGAACAACTACGGCCAGCGGACACAGGGGGAGCTGTTTCCCGAGATCCGGGAGCATGCGCTCGCGGCCCGTCGACTCATCCCGGAGGACCCGCAGGCCCACATGGCCATGCTCGCGGTACACTGGCCCATCGACTGGAACTGGACGGCCGCCAGGGAGGATCTGGAACGAGCGCTGGAGCTGAATCCCGACATGGTGGACGCCCTCTGGGCACTGGCGGAGTGGGAGGGCGTCATCGCCGGCAACACCGATCGGGGTCTCGAGCTTCTTCGGCGTGCGGAGACGCTCGAGCCGAACTCTCCACGGATCATGGCGATGCGGATGTGGCTGCTGATGAACGCCCGGAGGTGGGAGGACGCCGCGGACGAGGCCCGGAAGATCCTGGAGCTGGACCCCACCAACGCGAACACCACCGCGAACCTGGCGACCTGTCTGAGTCTCGTGGGCCGGCAGGAGGAGGCCCGGGCGTTGCTGCTGGAGCTCCTGGATCGCCTCCCCCCGCCCTACGCGCCGGAGATGGCCGGGCACGCGGCCCGGGCCGGCGAGGTGGAGCTCGCCCGGGAGATCGTCCGGACCGGGATCGCCCTGAAGGAGTCCGGGGGCGAAGTACCCGCATCGGGCATCGCCATCGGTCTCTCCGTGCTTGGGGAGGTCGAGGCGTCGCTGGACTGGCTCGAGAGGAGCTTCGCCGAGGAGGGCGGGATCTACTATCTCAGGCACGCCGACTGGGACAACGTAGCGAGTCATCCCCGCTTCCAAGCCTTGTGGGAGCGGGTGGGCCTGGCGGGCCTTCAGTCGTCCCTGGTGCCGGACCCGGTATCGCCGTAGGCCCGCCGATCCACCGCGGCGACGATGACCGTGCCGGGCGGGGGGGCTATGATTGGCGCAGCCCTCGGCGGTCTCCGAGCGTCCCAGGTCGCCGGCGCGGTTCCGAGCCCCGTGACGAAGCCGAGTCGAGCATGAATCGAATGTCCGCCCGCCGCACCGTCGTCGCCTTCGCCTCGTGCCTGTTGGCCGGGGCGGGCGTGGCCCCCGTCGACGCCCAGACGTCGCCTCGGGAAGTCACCGTCCTCCAGACCGGGTGGCGGTTCGCGCAGGGAGCGCAGTCCGACGCCCACCTCGCCGCCTTCGACGACTCCGGCTGGGAGGAGGTCCAGGTGCCCCACGACTGGGCCATCGGCGGACCGTTCCTCGCCGACGGGGACGGAAACACCGGCAAGCTTCCGTGGCGGGGACAGGGCTGGTACCGCAGGGACCTGGACGTCCCGGCGGCGTGGGCCGGTCGCCGTGTGTACCTCATCTTCGACGGTGTCATGGCGTTCCCCCGGGTGTGGGTGAACGGGGAGCCGGCCGGCTCCTGGGACTACGGCTACACCTCGTTCTACCTGGACATCACCGACCACCTCGAGCCCGGCGGAGAGAACGTCCTGGCGGTCCATGCCGATACCAGGGAGCACGACAGCCGCTGGTACCCGGGAGCGGGCATCTACCGGAAGGTACGGATGATGGTGGTGGACCCGGTCCACGTCGACGTCTGGGGCACCCACGTCATGACGCCGATCGTGGAGCCCCACCACGCCCGGGTCCGGATTCGCACCACCGTGCGGAACGCCGCGGAGGCCGAGACCACCGTGACGGTGGAGCAGACGATCCTGAGCCCCGAGGGCGGGCAGGTCGCGACGGACACGGTGACGGACACCCTCCGGGCCGGCGCCGAGGCGGAGCTCGAGGTCGACATCCCGCTCACGAGGCCGCGGCGCTGGGACATCGACGACCCGGCGCTCTACACCGTCCGTACCCGGGTCCTGGTGGACGGCGACGTCCGGGACGCCCACGACACGCCCTTCGGCGTCCGGACGATGCGGTTGGACCCGGACCACGGGTTCTGGCTGAACGACCGCCGCGTGCAGCTCTACGGCGTGAACCTCCACCACGGCCACGGTCCTCTCGGCGCGGCGTTCCACCCCAGAGCCATGGAACGGAAGCTCGAGATCATGCGGTCCATGGGGGCGAACGCCATCCGCACCAGCCACAACGCCGAGGCTCCCGAGGTGCTGGCCATGGCGGACAGCATGGGGCTGCTGGTGTTCAACGAGGTCTTCGACAAGTACGACGGCAAGGCCGACATCACGCCGGAGACGGACTTCGAGGAGTTCGCCCACCGGAACATCCGGAACTTCGTGCGCCGTGACCGCAATCACCCCTCCGTCTTCCTGTGGAGCGTGGGCAACGAGATCGGAGACGTGCAGTGGAACGTCGACGGCGGCTTCCACAAGCTGCACACGATGGTGAACTACGTTCGGAAGTACGATCCCACCCGGCCGGTCACCCTGGTGAACGACAACGCGGAGGCACCGGTGCTGCGGGCCTTCGACTACTACGACGTCCTGGCCTGGAACTACAGCCGCCGTTGGACCCTGGCCCGCCGCATGGAGCCCAACAAGGGGATCCTCATCAGCGAGTCGGCGTCCACCCTGAGCACCCGGGGCTTCTACGAGCTGCCGCTGCCCGACGACCCCACGGAGTTCACGAGCTCTCTCCAGGTGAGCTCCTACGACCTCAACGCGCCCTGGTGGGCCGAGGTCCTGGACGACGACTTCATGTGGCAGCAGCAGGAGCCCTATCTGGCCGGGGAGTTCGTGTGGACCGGGTTCGACTACCTGGGGGAGCCCACCCCGTACTTCAACTCGGCCATGGAGGAGTTCGGGCACGGTCCCGAGGCCGCGTCCCGGAGCTCGTACTTCGGCGCGGTGGACCTGGTGGGGATCCCCAAGGACCGGTACTGGCTCTATCGGACCCAGTGGCTCCCGGACTCCACCACCGTACACATCCTGCCCCACTGGAACTGGCCGGACCGGATCGGGCGGAACGTCCCGGTCTTCGTCTACACCAACGGGGACTGCGCGGAGCTCTTCCTGAACGACGTCTCCCAGGGCACCGACTGCAAGGATCCCACCTCGGAGATCTCGGTGGAGCGCTCCCGCCTCATGTGGCCGGACATGGTCTACCAGCCCGGCGAGCTGCGGGTCGTCGCCTACAGGGAGGGGGTGGAGGTCGGCGCCGCCACGATGCGCACCGCAGGCGAACCCTCCCGGATCCGCCTGAGCCCGGACCGGACCACCCTGGACGCCGACGGGCTGGACCTCTCGTACGTGCTGGTCGAGGCCTTCGACGAGGACGGGAACCCGGCACCGCTGGCCGACGCCCGCGTGCAGCTGGAGCTGGACGGGCCCGCCCGCATCGCCGGAGTCGGGAACGGGAATCCCCAGAACTTCGAGCCGATGCACGCCGACTACGTGGACCTCTTCTACGGCAAGGCCATGGTCATCGTGGGTGCCGGCTACGAGGCGGGCCGTGTCCGACTCCGGGCGACGGTCGAGGGGCTGGACGGGGACGAGGTGGAGCTCCAACTGACGACCCGGTAGCGGGTCCGGGGGCGCCATGCACCTGACACGGAAGCGGGACGGGGGTCGGATCGACCGATTCGATCACCTCAGGCCTGCCCGCCGCCGGGGACGACGGTGCGGAGCTCACGAGCCGGAGGCCGGCCGTACCTGTACCCGTCCCGGGGGGCACCGGGGCCTCCACGCGGCCCACGGGCAGTTCGGACGCCTCCTCGCGGTCTGGGAGCCCGACGCCCGGGAGCTCGGGCCCTCGACCGACGCCCTGGCCACCCGGGCCGCGGCCCGGGAGGCGCGCATCGCACGGCGGGAGGACGCCTCCGGGCCCGTAGCGCGGCTGGCGGCGAAGGTGTTGCGCATCCTCTCCTCCCCCGAGGAGCTGGCCCTGGCGGTCCTCTTTCTGGGTTTGGCCGCCTGGGGGATCTCGGTGGCGGTCCGGATCGTGTCGGGCTGGTAGGCTGTCGGGCGGAATCGCGTCGAGCGGTTTTCCGGGCCGGGGAGGGGCGATATGATCGGAGCCGTCCCGCCAAGGCCTCCTCCAAAGGAACGTCGGAATGATCTCCCTCTCCGCCGTAGATGTCGTCGTCTTCGTCCTCTTCGTGGCCACGGTGGTCGGGCTCGGCCTCTCGAAGAGTCGGAACGAGAAGGACAGCGAGTCCTACTTCCTGGCGGGTCGGGGCCTGAAGTGGTGGCTGATCGGCTTCTCCCTGATCGCGGCGAACATCTCCACGGAGCAGTTCGTGGGGATGTCGGGACAGGCGGCGGACTACCTGGGGATCGCCATCGCGAGCTACGAGTGGATGGCGGCCATCACCCTGGTCGTGGTGGCCTTCTTCTTCCTCCCCAAATTCCTGCAGAGCGGGGTCTACACCGCACCCGAGTTCCTGCGGGTCCGATTCAACGAGTCGGCCCGGCTGATCATGGCGATCTTCACCATGATCATGTACGTGGGCGTCACCATCTCGGCGGTGGTCTATTCCGGGGCGCTCACGCTGAGCACACTGTTCCCGGCCATGGGGCTGGTGACCTCGACCTGGATCATCGGCGTGATCGCCGCCGTCTACGTGGTGAGCGGGGGGCTGAAGGCCGTGGCCTGGGCGGACCTCATCCAGGGATCGGCCCTGATCCTCGCCGGGGCGGTGATCCTCATCCTGGCCCTGAACGCCCTGGGCGACACCCCGGTATCCGAGCTCGCCTACACCACCGCGGCCACCGGCGTCGCCGACGACGCGGGCGGGTGGTCGAAGCTCATGGACCTCAACGCCGACAAGCTCCACATGGTGCTCCCGGCGTGGGACCTGGTCCTGCCCTGGACGGCCCTCGTGGTCGGCCTCTGGATCCCGAACTTCTACTACTGGGGCCTCAACCAGTACATCATCCAGCGCACCCTGGGTGCCCATTCCCTGGCCGAGGGACAGCGGGGCGCCGTCTTCGCTGCGGGCCTGAAGCTGATCATCCCCTTCGTGATCGTCTTCCCGGGGATCGCCGCCTTCAATCTCTTCAGCGACGACATGGCCGCCGAGGCCGCCCGGGATCCCCAGATCCTGCAGGGCAACGAGGCCGCCTGGGTCCGGTTCGAGAATCTGCAGACCGCCTCGGACGCTCCCCCGGTGATCTTCGACTTCGACGACGCCTGGGCGGAGGCGAACCCCGAGCGGGCCGCGACCCTGGCGGTACACAACCAGGAGATCGAAGCCAGCACGGGACGCAACGTCGAGCACGTCCGCCTGGTGGGGTACAAGTACGATACGGCGCTCCCCCTCCTGATCGGTCGCCTGGTTCCGTCGGGCGTCGGGCTGCAGGGCTTCATCCTGGCGGCGCTGCTCGGGGCGGTGGTGAGCTCGCTGGCCTCGATGCTGAACGCGGCCTCGACGATCTTCACCATGGACCTGTGGCGACGCTACTTCCGACCGGAATCCAGCGAAGCGGGGCTCGTGGTCACGGGCCGGACCACCGTCGTGGTGTTCGCGGCCATCGGCTGCCTGGTGGCGCCGCTCCTGGGGAATCCCCGTTTCGGTGGGATCTTCACCTTCATCCAGGAGTTCCAGGGCTTCATCTCACCCGGGATCCTGGCGGTCTTCCTCTTCGGCTTCTTCGTGAAGCGGGCCAACCGGTGGGCCGGCACCGTCGGCCTCCTGATCTGCCCGGTGCTCTTCGGCGCGCTGAAGGTGGCCCTGCCGAGCCTGGCCTTCCTGGACCGGATGGCCATCGTCTTCTTCGTGGTCCTGGGCATCCTCACCGTCATGACCCTGGTCCGCCCCAAGACCGATCCCGACGTGGCCGTGGAGACACCCCAGATCGAGCTGATCCCCTCCCGGGGCGCCAAGCTCGCCGGTGGGCTCGTGGTCGTCGCCACCCTGGCCCTCTACGCGATCTTCTGGTAGGGGCCAGGGGGGAGGGACGCAGAAGCGGTCAGCCGACCGTGTAGCCCCGTCCCTGGAGACACACCTGGGCGGCGCGCTTGAACTGATCCACGAGCGCCTGGTTCCCAGCCTGCGCCTGTTGGGCGCCTGCGGTCTCCGCCTGTCGGATGGCGGAGCGACGGGCGCTGAGTCCGCCCATGGCCCCCGCGGCGGCTCCGATGGCCGCTCCCTTCCCGGCGTTTCCCGCGATGGCGCCGATGGCGACACCGGCCACGGCGCCCCGGGCCGCTCCGCCCACGGCGGCGCCTCGGGTGGCCTGCTCGGCCTGCGCAGCGGCGGCCTCCCCGGCGGCGGCCGCATCCGGGGTTCCGGTGGTCAACACGATCCCGGTCTCCGTTTCCGCCCAGATCGAGCAGGCTTCGGCGTCGTCCGCCTGCTGTTCAGGAGTCTGGCCCTGGGCGGGATAGATGAGCATCCCCAGCTCCGCCAGGGTGGGCTTCGGAGGGGGCGGGGTCGTGCTCGCCACCTGGGCGTGTACCGGCAGGCCCAGCAGGACGAGCCCGGCCACGAGAACGATCGACGGCGTGTGCATGGACGCTCCTTCGCGCGTGGCGCGCCGAAGTGGACGGAGGTTCATTCGATGAAGGACTGGTGGGCGTGGGTCAGGCGCCACCGCCCATCCCGCCTGACGAGAACGAGGGTGAGCCCGAGTCCAACGGGATCCGACGTCCATCCCGCGTCGTCCGTGTAGGTCCCCCATGCGGTCAGCAGGGCCAGGGCGATGTCGGGGCCCAGGATCCGGATGCGCTTCTCCACCAGGGTGTGCTCCTGGCTCTGGAGGGGCTCGTACGATTCCCTGAAGCGCCCGAGGATCTCGTCGTGTCCGCTCAAGAGCACGTCTCCCACCACCAGGGTGAGAGAGTCCTCACCGGCGGACGAGGCGAGGACCGCATCGGCATCGACGCGCGCAGCCCCGGCCACGATGCCCTCGATCACGGCATCGATCTCCTCCACGAGTGCCTCGTCGTCGAGCCCTCCGGTGACGCTACGGGAGTCCGGGCTCCCGCAAGACTGGAGGAACAGCAGGCACGACAGGGCGAGGACGCCCTGACCTGTCTTCATCACCACCTCCTCGTTCGAATGCGCGACCGCGCGGCCGCCGCCCGGAGGAGCGGTGCCGGATCGGTTGTCTGCGGGCGGCGCGCCGGCGGCCTCGGAGGGGTGGGCGCCGCGAACTGGGCCGGCGGTTCTCCAGGAACCGCCGGCGAACGGTGGGCGGCGCGGCCGCGATCAACCGCATGATATTCGCGGACGTCACAGGGGTCTGTAGGGGATTCTCCGTGCTCACCCGGGGGGGCGGCGCCCCTCGACAGGTACCGGGAATCGGCGGGACGAGAGCGCCCGCCGGGTCGGTGGCGTCGCGTGCTCAGTCCGTCGCGAACTCGAAGATCGTGGTGGCCGTGCGTTCCTCGCCCGGATCGAGGCGAGTGGACGGGAACTGGGGACGGTTCGGTGCGTCCGGCGGATATTGGGTCTCGAGGCAGAAGCCGGCCCGTCCGCGGTACTCTCCGCCGTTGCGGGCGGGCGTCCCGGGCGGGAAGTCCGGCACGTGGAAGTGGACCACCGGGGTGGTGGTGTGCACCCGCATGACGCGGCCGCTCCGCGGGTCCCGCACGGTGGCGCACTCCCTGAGTGTCCCGTCCCAGCCCTCCACCAGCAGGCTGTGGTCGTAGGCCATCCCCATGGCACGGTCCATGGTGGTGGCCTCCCTGAAGTCGAGATCCGTGCCCGCCACCGACGAGATGCCGCCCAGGGGGATGCCCCGGTCGTTCGTCGGCAGCCACGTACGCGCCCGGAGCTGGAGGACGTGATCCGCGACGCTCCCCCTGCCGGCCAGGTTGAAGTAGGCGTGGTTGGTGAGGTTCACGTGGGTGGGTGTATCGGTCCGTGCCCGATACTCGACCCGGAGCCGGTTCCGGTCGTCGAGCCAGTACGCGGCCTCGACATCCAGATTCCCGGGAAAGCCCTCCTCCCCGTCGGGGGAACGGCGTCGGAAGATGACCCCGACCTCGAGGTACGACGTCCGTTCCTCGACATCCCAGAGGTGCTGTCCGAACCCGATGTCGCCACCGTGGAGGTGGTTCCCGCGCTCGTTGGCCGTGATCTGGTGGAGGACCCCGTCCAGTGCGAAGCGGCCCCGGGAGATGCGGCCCGCGAACCGGCCCACCGTGCGGCCGATGTGGTACCGGTCGGCGTGGTAGGCCGCCGGAGTGTCGAGGCCCAGGACCACATCCCCCATCTCCCCGTCCCGATCCGGGACCCGCAGCGAGGTCATCGTCGCGCCCAGGGGGGTGACGGCGACGGTGACCCCGTTCCGATTGCGGAGGGTCAGCCGTTCCACCGCCTCACCGGTGGGGAGCGTGCCCCAGGCCTCGCGGTCGATGCCCGGGCGGAGCGGCGTGGCGTCGTTCAGCCGACCCGTCTCCGCTGGCGCTTCATGAAGTCCATCATGATGTACTGGCCGAGGGTCATGGTGCTGGTGAAATAGGCCTTGCCCCGGGCGATCTCCGAGACCTTCCGCACAAACTGCACGAGGTAGGGGTCCCGGGCCAGCATGAAGGTGTTGATGAGGATCCCGGCCTTCCGGCAGGCCGCCGTCTCCTGGAACGTCTTCTTGAGGATGAAGGCGTCGAGGCCGCCGGAGTTCGTGTAGACCCGCCCGTCCGGCAGCGTCACCGCGCTGGGCTTCCCGTCGGTGATCATGATGATCTGCCGCATGTCCTGCTTCTGGGCCGTGAGGATGCGGCGGGCCAGCTCGAAGCCCTCGGCCGTGTTGGTGTGGAAGGGCCCCACCTGGGCCTTGGCCAGCTGGGACAGGGGGATCTCCTCCGCCCGGTCGCCGAAGGTGACGACGCGGAGGCTGTCGCCCGGGAACTGGGTCCGGATGAGGTGGGACAGGGCCAGGGCGACCCGCTTGGCGGGCGTGAAGCGATCCTCGCCGTAGAGGATCATGGAGTGGGAGATGTCCAGCATGAGGACCGTGGCACAGGAGGAACGGTACTCCGCCTGATGCACCATGAGGTCCGAGTAGTCGAGGTGGAGGGGCACGGTCAGGCCCTCCCGCTCGATGGCGTTCTTCAGGGTGGCGGGGATGTCCAGGTTCATGGTGTCGCCGAACTCGTAGGGCTTCGACGCCGCCTCCGCCTCGATGCCGGTGGCCAGGTGGGGGGTGTCGTGGACCCCGGCCGATGCCTTGCCGAGCGCGCCCAGGAGCCCCTTCAGCGCCCGGTAGCCCAGGAAGTCCATCCCCTTCTGGGTCAGGTTGAACTGGACCTGCTGGGCCGCCTCCTTGGCCTCGTCGATGGACCCCTGCCCGGTGACGTCCTGCATCTGCCCAGGCATGGTGGGCGTGCCGTTCTCCAGCGTCAGGTACCCTTCTTCGACCATCCGCTGGATCAGGTCGTCCAGCAGCTTGGCGATCTCGGCCTGCACGTCGGAGTCGCCCTCCCCCTCGCCCCGGAGCTCCTCGATCATCTCCGGTGTGAGCTGGCCACTCTCGATCAGGGCCTTCAGGAGCGCGTTCTTCAGCGCGTCCATGGACGACGTGTCGTCCACCCCGGACCAGCCCCAGTAGGGGTGGTAGTTCGGGCCGCCGGCGAAGCCTCCGTTCAGGAGGAAGTCCGACATCTGCTCGAGGAGGTTCTCGAGGTTGAGGGCGTCGAGCCACCCCCCCTTGTACCTGGTGTAGCGGGTGAAGCGCATGGGACTCCCGGTGGAGGTGCCCCTGCGATTACCCGTCGGCGGGCGGTGGGTTCGGCGGCGGCCGGCCGTTTCCCGCTTCGGCCCCGTCAGCGCCGCAGGAGCGGCGGACCGGGGCGGCGTAGCGAACCCACTCCCGCCCCTCGGGTAGGCCCGCACATGCCCGAGTCCCCCCACGCGCCGGATCCGCCCTCTCCCTCCCCGGATCCGCAGTCGCCCTCGCCGGCTCCACCCACCGGGCCCGATCGGAACGCCACTCCGGACTGCCCCGACCGGGACCTCGGCGTCCTGCGGGAACGCCTCCTGGACTTCTTCGACGCACGGGGCCGGGCCCTGCCCTGGAGGGAGACCGACGACCCCTACGCCATCTGGGTCTCGGAGATCATGCTCCAGCAGACGCGGGTGGAGACCGCCGTGCCGTACTGGACGGCGTGGATGGCGGCGTTCCCCACGGTCGAGGCCCTGGCCGCGGCCGAGGACCAGACCGTCCTGAAGTCCTGGGAGGGGCTCGGGTACTACTCCCGGGCCCGCAACCTCCACCGGGCCGCCCGCGTGGTGCGCGAGCGTTGGAACGGGCGCGT
>DATHRY010000223.1:0-2578 GCA_035464715.1 Longimicrobiales bacterium | reverse complement strand
CTGGAGCGTCGGGATCACCGCCTTCGCCGGCGTCCAGGCCGGCTCCACCCCGCGCCGGACCCTGGACCTCCCCGGGACCAGCGAACGACGGGTCTGGGGGGTGGCCGGCCTGGAGCTCGACGCCGCCTTCGGCCCCTTCCGGCTCGAGTTCGCCCCCCGCTGGGAGGACCGGCTCCTGGACGACCCCGACTGGTCCCGCCGCACCCGGGGGGACGACCAGGGCCTCGCGCTGCGAACGCCGGTGGCCCGCCTGGTGGGGGAGTGGCGGTGGGCGCTGATCGAGGTCGGGGAGGTGGAGCGGAACTGGGGCCCCCGAGGTGTCCCGGGCTTGATGCTGAGCCCCCTGGGCTATCATCGCCGTGGCATGGGCTTCGCCGTGGGGCCGGAGATGCTCCGGTTCCAGTGGCGCATGGAGCGGCTCTCCACCGAGCCGGCCACCGGGACCGGCGAGCCGGCCTCCCGGTGGCTCACGATCCACAGGCTGCGCTGGCGCCCCTCCCCACGGTGGGAGCTGGCCGCCTGGGAGGCCATGGTCACCGCCGAGACCGAGGGCATCGATCCCGCCCGCCTGAATCCCTTCGCGTTCTACACCTTCGGCAAGCAGTTCGGGATCGAAGACCGGCGCAACACCAGCGTCGGGGTCGACGCGGCCTGGAGGGCCGGAGAGCGCCTCTGGCTCGAGACCCAGTTCCTGCTGGACGACCTGGTGATCTGGGACGCCGACGAGAATCCCTACCCGAGCCGGTTCGGCTTCACGGTCCAGGCCCGGCGGGACCCGTCGCCGGACCTGGGCTGGCGGGCCTGGGCCACGGGTCTGTCCGGGCTCGCCCTGAACACCTTCCGGCCGGAGGAGGCCTTCACCGACGCGGGAGGGGGCCTGGGGCGGCTGCAACCGGACCACCTGGCAGCCGGGATCGAGCTCCGCCTGCCCTTCGGACGAGGGACGGGGCCCGTCGACACGGCGGTCCGGGGGCGCCTCGGGATGGACACCTGGCCGGTGGCCCGGCCGGGAGACGGGTGGCGGACCGAAGCGGACGGCCCCGAGCCGGCCGGGCCCGGCCGGCTCGGTTTCGTGCCCGGGTCCGGGCAGGTGGACCTGGGCCTGCGCTGGCGTCGGCAGGGCGAGGGACGCTTCACCGATCCCTTCCCGGACATGCCGCCCGATGCTCCGGACCTACCGGCGTTCTCCGAGGTGGTGGAACGGGAGACGGTGGGAGTCCACCTGGGGGTCGGATGGTCCCTGGGGGCCTTCGTCCTGGAGGGGGAATCCCAGCTTCAGTACCGGCGCTTCCCGGCAACCGGACGACCCGACGAGTGGGGCACCGAAGCCAGGGTGCAGCTCGTCTGGCGGGTGGGGCGCTGGAGCTTCGAGGGCCGCTGACCACGACGGAAGGACCCGCTACGGGACGGGGTCGATCCGGGACGGCGCCCTCACCCACGGGGTCCTTCGGAGACCGCCGGCGGGCGTGGACCGCCTGGACCCCGGGGGGTCGTCGCCCCCGGGTCAGCCCTCCCCGCCCTCCATCTTCCAGAAGGCGATCCCGCCGGCCTGCTGGCCCACCTCGACGTCGGCGACGCGCTCGAAGGTCTCGAGATCGTAGATGTCCACCTTCCCAGGCTCGGCCCCGACGCCCTCCACGCTGACGAAGGCGTAGCGGGAGTCGGGGGAGGCCACCACGCCGTGGGTCACGGTGGTGGAGGACGGTGTGACGGCCCGGCTCTCCCCGGTCTCGAGATCGAAGAACTCGACCCCCGCCTGGGCCTTGAGGGTCGCGATCAGGACCCTCCCGTCGGCGGTGATCTCCAGGTTGTAGGGCGCCCGGCCGGTCTCGAAGCTCCGCCGCACCGACCAGTCCTCCCGGTCGATCTCCAGGATGCGGTCGCCCCGGTTGCAGGCGACGTAGACGAACCGGCCGTCCCCGCTGGGCTCGGCCCAGGTGGGGGAGCACGCGTTGGACATGGGGAACGCCCCATGGTCCATCGCACCCATCTCCTGGACCATGCCGCCGTGGTCCATCCCCTCCATGTCATGGTCCATGGCGTGGTCCGCCACGTGGAACGGACCCTCCTCACCCGGCTTCACCGAGAACATCCGGGACACCTCGAAGGTGCGGGTGTCGATCTCCACGAGGAGGTCGTTCATCATGCAGTTCGAGTAGGCGTGCATGCCGTCGGGCGCCATGCGCAGCCCGTGGGGCATCACACAGGTCTCGATCTGGGCCACCTCCATCATGTCCGGCGTGTAGACCACCGAGACCGTGCTGGGGACGTGCTCCCCGTGGAGGTTGAAGTTGGCCACGAAGGCGTAGAGGCCGTCCGGCGTGAGGTCCACCGTGGCGGGGAACCAGCCCAGGAGGGTCGGCGCTCCGACCATGGTGTCGGGACCCGCCTGGTACTTCCACAGCTTCCCGTCGGGCACCCCGTGGCCGGTCGTCCAGTAGAGGTACTCCCCGTCGGCGGACATGTTGAGGCCGTGAGGCCCCTCGGTCTCCACGGCCATCTCTCCCACCGGGATCGTGCGGTCCACGCGGGCGCCATCGGGCCCCCACGCGATCCGGTGGAGCAGGTCGGCGGACTC
>DATHRY010000222.1:0-9045 GCA_035464715.1 Longimicrobiales bacterium | reverse complement strand
GGCTGTTCTGCGGGTTGACTGGCCAGACGCCTGCGGGAGCGTACCTTGGGCAGTCGGAGTCTCGGGTCATCGCCTTCCGCGCTGGCCGCTCCCCCCTCCCAGGAGGTCTCATGCATCGCATGCCTTCGGTCCTCGCTCTGGTCTGTCTCCTCCTCCCCGGCGTGCTCTTCGCCCAGATGTCCGACGGGGAGCTTCGGGCCCGCGTCGCCGCCGCCACCGCCGACGATCCCGGCATGGTGGCGCTGGTCCAGGGTGCCTCCGCGGCGCGCCTCCTGGGGGACTTCGACCAGGCGGAAGCCCTCCTGGAGGAGGCGAACGGATTCCTGAACAACGCCGCGAACGCGACGCTGAACCAGCGCATCCTCCTGGCCATCTCTTCGGGTCGGGGGGTCGACGGGATGCAGCGGGCGCTCCGCGAAGAACGGGAGCGGAGGAACCTGACACCGGTCCAGATCGCGAACTGGGCGAACCAGTTCCCGAGCCTCCTGACCGGTGGAGAATACGACGACATGATCCTGAGCCTGAGCCCGGATCATCCGGATCCGGCGTACCGGTGCGCGTGCCTGGCCCACAAGGCGTGGGTCCATCGCGTGGCAGGGCGAGACGACGAGTCCCGGGAGTACTGGGTGATGCTCGCGGAAGCCCGGGACCGTGATCCCCCGGCCGCCGACAATGCCCAGGCCCAGGGGCAGTACGCCCGGGACCTGGCCCGGGCCGGACGCACGGCCGAGGCCCGCCGGGTCCTGGAAGCCGCCATGGCCATGGAGGTCTCCGACGAGCAGCGCCCGGCGGTCCAGCGGCGCTGGGCCCAGGCCTACGCCGAGCTGGGGGACGTGGAAGGGGCGGTGGCCCAGCTCGAGCCCCTGCTGGCGAGCTCGACCCTGGTCACCGTCGAGAGCCTGTCCACCCGGTACACCTGGGCGCCCGTGAGGGACCACCCGGCCTTCCAGGAGATGTTGGCCCGCCACCGCTGAGGCGAGGCGTCGGTCGAAGCGGACGCGGGTTCAGCCGCCCGCGTCCGCGCCGACGAACGAATCGGGCCGTTGCGACGGGAGATATTGACGCGGGTTCGCAGCGACCCATTCCGAGCGGCTCGAATGAGGGAATCGCGGAGGATCGATCTCGGGCCGGCGTGGATGCCATCGAGGTCACGAGCGCCGCCCCGTCGCGCGGGGATGTACCGGATCAGGGGTCCGGCAGCCAGTCGATCCCCGGGGACCGCCGGTAGTTCACGCCCATGGCGCTCCAACGGGGGCCCTGGGCGGCCAGGCGGCGGCGAAAGTCCTCCCAGTCCCGCCGGTCCGCCGCGGACCACGCGATCTCGGCCACCCCTGCCAACCGGGGGAAGGCCAGGTACTCGACATCCTCGAGCGTCCCGGTCGTCTCCCCCCACAGCGTGGCCTCGACCCCGAGCACGGCCTCCTCCGGGATCGCCCCGAAGAGCTCCCCCACGGACCAGTCGTAGCTGCGACGCTCGTCGGTGATCGCCGCCCACCGGAGCCCGATGGCGGTGGTCGAGTCGTACTTCATGTCCAGGTAGAGGCGGTCGGCGGGGGACAGGATCACCCGGGCCCCCGCCCCGACGGCCCGGGCCACGCCGTCCCGGAGGCGGGCGGCCCGCTCCCCGTCGGGGGGAGCCTCGGTCCAGAAGGGGTGCCAGAGCTGGATCGTCGCCCCGTCCGCCGCGTCGGTCAGGGCGATCTCGTCCCATCCCACCATCGACTTGCCGTGGGACGCCACGATCTCGCCCATCCGGGCAATGACGTCCGCGTAGGCCTCCTCGGACAGCTCCTCCACCTCGTCTCCGCCAATGTGGAACCAGAGGCCGGGGGTGCGAGCGGCGATCTCCCTGACCACGTCGTCCAGGAAGGTCCAGGTGACCTCCCGTTCCACGCACAGCGCGCTGAAGCCCACCGCCACCCCGGTGTAGGGGGCGGGGGCCGTATCGTCGCAGTTCAGCTCCGGGTACGAAGCCAGGGCGGCGTTGGTGTGCCCGGGCACGTCGATCTCCGGGACGACGGTGATGAAGCGCTCGGCGGCGTAGGCCACGATCCCCTCGTACTCGTCCATGGTGTAGAAGCCCCCGGGACCGCCCCCTACCTCGGTGCTCCCGCCGATGCGGGCCAGCTCGGGCCACCCGGGGATGTCCAGGCGCCAGCCTTGATCGTCGGAGAGGTGGAGGTGCAGCCGGTTGAGCTTGTACGGCACCATGAGGTCGATGAAGCGCTCCACCTCCTCCACGGTGCGGAAGTGCCGGGCCACGTCCAGCATGGCGCCCCGCCACTCGAACCGGGGCGCATCCCGGATCTCCACGGCGGGGAGGACCCAGGGCCGGCGGTAGGCTGCCGTGTACTCCACGGTGGGGGGAAGGAGCTGCCGGAGGGTCTGGACGCCGTGGAAGACGCCGGCGGCGGAGTTGCCACGGACCGTGATGCCGTCCCCGGAGACGACCAGCTCGTAGCCCTCCAGCCCCAGGGATGGGTCCGCCCCCTCCAGCGTCAGCCGGATATCCACGGCTGCCGAGTCCGCGAGCTCCCGGGAGGAGGGGGGCTCCGGCGGGGACGTGTCGGGGGGCGGAGGAGGAAGCGTGTCGTCGGGCGAAGGCGGCGGCTCGAAGTCCACCCAGTACCCCAGGAGTTCCTCGAGATGAGCGGCCACCAGGCGGAGGGCAGGGTCGCCAGGATCCGTCACGATCCGTGTCGGCCGAGCGATGACGGCGCTGTCCCCCTGGTGGAAGACGGCGGACCGGGGGTTCGGGACGATGGTGTGGGACGGTTCCTCCCGGCAGCCGGTGACGAGGACGGGGAGGACGGCCAGGCCGAGGAGACGGCGGACCACTGGAACGGGAGGCGTCACGGCGAGCCCTCGTCGACGGAGACCCCCTTCCGTAGCACCCTCCCCGGCCGGCGGTCCATGAACGCGCCGTCCTCGACCTGGGCGACGCCGTTCACGAAGACCCAGGGGATCCCGTCGGGATACTGGTGCGGCTCCTCGAAGGTGGCGCGGTCGGTGACGGTCTCGGGATCGAAGACGACGAGATCGGCGAACCAGCCTTCTCGAACTTCACCCCGTTCGCCGAGCCCCATCCGCCGGGCGGGCATGGACGTCATCTTGTGGACGGCCGTCTCGAGGTCGAGCACGCCCCGCTCCCGGACGTACTCGCCGAGCACCCGGGGGAAGGTGCCGTACCACCGGGGGTGGGGGTGCCCGATCCCAGGTGCGGTGAGGCGGCCGTCCGAGGCGATCATCGTCATGGGGTGCGCCATGATCGCGTCCACGTCGCCCTCGTCCATGGCGAAGAAGACGTTCCGGGTCCCGCCGTTCCGGATCGCCTCCACCACGAGGCGGGCTCCGGTGGCGGGGGTCGGCTCGAGCCCCCGGTCCCGGGCCCAGTCCCCGAGGGTGCGTCCCTCCAGCGAGCGATCCCACGAGACAAGGGCGAACTGGATCCGGTCGAGGTCGTTGCCGCCCCGATCGTTCACGATGTTGAACGCGATGCCCTCGAGGATGCTGTCGGCGAGGACCGGGTCCTCCAGGCGGTCGAAGAACGCATCCTCCCCGCCCCCCATGGCCCACGCCGGCACGAGGATGTCGATCCCGGTATAGCTCGCCGTGTACGGGTACTGGTCGATCATGACGTCCACGCCCGTGGCCCGGGCGGAGTCCACCATGGCCAACGTCGTCGTGGACGCGCCCCACATGGGCAGGCCCACGACCGTGTGGTGGGTCAGGACGACGGGAATCCCGGCCCGGCGGCCGATCTCGATCGCCTCGGAGACGCCTTCGAGGAGCCCGAGCCCCTCTTCCCGCAGGTGCGAGGTGTAGATCCCGCCGGCCTCCGCCGCCTCCACCGATAGGGCGACGACCTCGTCGACGTCGGAGAAGGCTCCTGGGAGGTACTTGAGCCCCGTGGAGATCCCCCAGGCCCCTTCGTCCATGGCCTGGGCCACCATTCCCGTCATCCGGGCGAGCTCCTCGGGGGTGGGGGCGCGGTCGTCCATCCCCATCACGGCTTCCCGGATGGTGTTGTGCCCGGCGAGGTAGCCGACGTTCATCCCGACGCCCATCGCCTCCACCTCCGCCAGAGCCTCGCCGAAGGGCCACGGGCCACCCCCGTCCGGTCCACCCAGGGCTGTGGTCACGCCCTGGCGGACATGGCTCTCGGCGCCGGGATGATCCCCGAGGGTGTTCAGGTGCACGTGCAGATCCACGAACCCCGGGGCGACGACCATCCCCGTGGCGTCCACGACGGTGGTGGCGCCGGTGGGATCCAGTCCCTCCCGCGACACCCGCACGATGCGGTCGCCCCGAAGGGCGACGTCGGCGGTGTAGCCGGGCTCCCCGGTCCCGTCGACGACCGTCCCGCCCCGGATGAGGACGTCCCAGTCTCCTGCCGCGGCGCTCCCCTGCCCCGGATCCCCGCACCCCGCAGGAGCGAGCGTCGCGGCGAGTGCGAAGACGGCGAGGACGGGGCGAAGGCGGGTGGGGATCATGGGCGGGCTCTGGAGACGGAGGGCGGGAGCGGAGGGTTGGACGGGTGCAGTGCCCGGTGTTCCAAGGGGATGGGCGGTCCCTGATTCTACGCCGTCTCTCCATCGGGAACACGTCGGAGCCCGACGATCGAGGGAGCAGGACGACTCCCGACGAGGAAGCCCCGGCGCGATTCCGCACCCTCCTCGGCACCTTCCTCCTGGCATCGGGGGGCACATCCGGCACACGGTACGGCCCGGTCATCGGAATGGCGCATCTTCGGTTTTCGGTTTATATTCGGTTTCGGCTTTTATTCGGTGCCCTGCTTCGGAAACCCACCTCCGACAGCTGCTTCGTCACCGGTCCCCGAACCGCTCCGCCCACGCCCCGATGTCCTCCCACCTCCTGGCCCACGCCGCCCGCACCCGCGGCCCTCTGCACCGCTCCACCACGGCCACCGCCCGGAAGGGGAGTCGCACCGCACTCTGCCTCTGGCTGCCCACCTTCGAGCTGCGCCTGGAGCTGGTGCGCTCCCCGGAGCTGGACCAGACCTCGGTGGCCCTCCTCTCTCCCGACGAGAGCGCCCGGCGGACGGTGTGGCAGGTGTCGGAGCGGGCCTTCGAGGCGGGGGTGCGGCCGGGGCAGCTCGTTTCCCAGGCCGTCTCCCTGTGTGCCTCCCTGACCCTCCTGGAGCCCGATCCCGCCCACTATGACGCCGCGGTGGAGGAGCTCCTGGAGGCGCTGGCCCAGCGGAGCCCCATCCTGGAGCCGGATCCGGAGCGGGGGAAGGTCTTCCTGGGGATGGATGGGCTGGGTCGGCTCTACGGATCGCCGCCCAACCAGGTGAACGCCGTCCTCCGGAGCCTCTTCCAGGTCCTCCCCCCGCCCCTGGTGGCCGCCACACGGGCGGGCTGGGCCCCCGGAACCTTCGGGGCCTGGGTGGCGGCGGCCCACGCCCGGCCGGGGAGGCCTGTGATCGTCGCCGAGGCGGAGCTGCCCCGCTTCCTGGCCCGCTGCCCCGTGGCGGCCCTCCCGGTGGAGGAGGAGATGGTGACCCGGCTGGAGCGCCTGGGGGTGAAGACGCTGGGGGCGCTGACCCGGCTGCCGGAGCCGGCGCTGGTGGCCCAGTTCGGCCAGGACGGTCGGGACGCCCTGGCCTGGGCCAGCGGCCGTCGGGTGGATCCCGTGCGGCCCTGGCACCGCCCCCGCCCCATCCGGGTGTCGCTGGACTTCCCCACCCCGGTGGGCCAGGTGTCCTTCCTGCACAACGCCCTGGACCGGCTCCTGGAGCGGGGGCTGGCCCGCCCCGCCCGCCGGGGCCGGAGCATCCAGGAGATGCGGGTGACGGGGCGGCTGGAGGGGGGCGGATCGTGGGTGGTGGAGGTGGTGCTCAAGGAGCCCGGAAGCACCCCGAAGCAGCTGGCCTTCGTCCTCCGCTCCCGCATCGAGCTCACCCCCCCGCCCCGGGCGGTGGAGGCGCTGGCGCTGGAGTTCGTCCAGTTCGGCCCGCCCTCCACTCAGGAGGACCTCTTCTCCCGGGCGGACGGGGGCGCCCGGGCCGCCGAGGGCCGGACCCTGACCGAGGGCCGGGTGCCCCCCTCGCTCCGGAAGGCGGTCCGGGAGCTCACCCTGCGTCTGGGCGCTTCGCCGCTCTACCGGGTGGTGGAGCTGGACCCCTGGTCCCGGATCCCGGAGCGCAGGCACGCCCTGCTCCGGTTCGAGCCGTGAGGGCCGAGCCGTGAAGTCCCTCTCCCCCCGGAGCCCCCGGCTGCGTCCCCTGGACACCCCCTCCACCCTCCGGGTCCTGGCCGACGCCGACGGCCGCCCCACCCACCTGCGCCTCAAGGGCCGGGTCTACCGGGTGGCGGGCGTCCAGGAGCGCTGGTGCGTCGACGACGAGTGGTGGCGGACCCCCGTCCACCGGACCTACTTCGAGCTGGCCCTGGAGGACGGGCGGGTGGTCACGGTCTTCCAGGACCGGATGGCGGGGCGGTGGTACAGGCAGTGAGGGCTCCCACCGACCCCTTCCCCGCGGTCGAAGGTGGACCTCGCAGAGGCCGCTGCCCCCTGCGCTCGACGGTAGAGTATCCGACCTCTGAGCCGTAGGTTGGATTCGGTCTCCGGCCAGGCACCGGCGAACGTCCGCTGGTGCGGGTCCCCCTTTACTCGAGGACCGAGTGGCCACACCCGGCTCCAGCACGGACCAGACCCGGTCGATCCCCGTCGTCGGCTGCCTGCTGATCCCCCTGATCGTCCTGTCGCCGTTCCTCGTCTTCGGTGCGTTGGCAGGCTTCACGACGGTGCTCTTCCTGTGGCCGATGCGCCTGGTCGCCCTGTCGACCACGTGGCCGGGCCGCCTGGGACTGATCGCCATCGTGCTCGTCCTCCACTTCGGAACCAGACGGCTCTACGCCTGGCAGGTCGCGCGCACGATGCGGCGACGGGCGGCGGGCCTCCGGCCGGTATCGAAGGACGTCGCGGCGATCGGTGGAGCGGCGGCCGACGTCGTCCCGGATCGGACACCGCCGTCCTCGCGGGCGCCGACCGGCGGACCTCCGGCCGGGACCCTGGAGCCCGAGTGGGGGTCGGCCCGTCCGCCGCTCGCCGAGCCCCCTCCCCTCGCCTTCCTTGAGCACGGCGAAGATGCTGTGGAGCTCACGGACACCGAGGCCGAAGCGTGGGTTCGCGACCGGCTCCTGAACCTGAGGGGGAAGGCGTTCTTCCGGGGGGCGCTGGTCGCGTTGGGCGTGAGCCTGTTCCTCGCCGTCGTCCTGACCGGCGCATGGGCCGCGACCTCCGAAGGCGAGTGGTTCGAGGGATTCATCCACCTCCTCCCCTTCGGAGCGGCCCTGGTCCTGCTCCTGGTCGTGCAGCGCTTCACCATCGGGGTCGGGGCGGTGACCGCTCTGCTCGCCGGGCTGGTCGCGAATCTGTGGAGCTTCCTGTTCTCCATCGGAACGAACCAGCTGGATCCCGAGCAGCACCTGTTCGGGCGGGCGGGATTCGCCCTCCCCCTCGTCGTCTATCTCGCGGCGCTGGCGATCGCCGCCGTGGTCGCGCGTCGGCGGTATCCGACCCCCGCGGACGTGAAGTCGGCGGTGCCCCGGCTGCTGATCCTGAGGGTCTTCGGCGCCGATCGGACCACCCCCAGCCTGTTCCGGGCCGTGGGGAGGCGCTGGCCGCTCCTGGGCCCCTCGGTCACCATCGCGGACCCGACCTACGAGATCCTGACGTTCCGGCACGTCCAGAACATCCTGCTCGCCTTCTGCATGGCTCCGCTGATCGTCCTGGTGTCGGCCTTTCCCACGGCGGCGCTCGTCCTGCCGGCCGTGGCCGCCGGCTTCGGGCTCTATCTGATCGGGCTCGTGGTGGCCTTCACCCGATCCCTGATCCGAGCCCGTTGGGGTGCCGGCACCAACCTGGCCGCGCTCCGGCAGAAGCTGGCGTTCGAGACGTCCGGCCTGCGGAGGGGGTACCCGTCCATCCGCCTGACCTGCTTCGACGACATGTGGCGGGCGACGGTCGAGGCCCTGGTGGAGTGGTCGGACGTGGTGCTGATCGATCTCCGTGGATTCACCGCGGAACGAAAGGGCGTCGAGTACGAGCTCGGCCTTCTGCTGAACACCTTCCCGATCGAGCACACCGTCTTTCTCGTGGACGGGACCACCGACGATGCGCTGCTTCGCGAGACCCTCGAGACGGGCTGGCGGACGCTGGCCCCCGGGTCTCCGAACCGCACGTCCTCCGACACCACGGCCCACCTGTACCGGGCGCCCGAAGGAACCCGGGGCGTGGGCAGGGAGATCGGGCCCCTGGTCTCGCTCCTGGCCGAAGTCACCGCCGACGTTCCGCCCCGCCGGGGAGAGGCCGACGCCGCGAAGGTGAGGACGACCGCCCGCCTGGTGCAGGGCTTCGTGTGGTTGGCGTGGGCCGTGGTGGCGTTCGGGATCTTCGCCCAGTTCCGCTGGTCGGTGGACGGGATCCACGCCCATTCCGGAACGTCGATCATCTGGATCGGTGCCACGCTCGTGACCGCCGCCACGCGGATGCGCCTCGTCCTGTCCACCGACGGCACCCTCCGGACCCTCTTCTCGAACAAAGCCTGGACCGCAGCCTTCACCTTCCTGGTCGCCGGATGGGTGCTCTGGTACAGCGGGCTGGTTCGGGGGGGTCCGTAGGAGCGGGATCGCCTCCGCCGAATCTGCTCCGAGTTGGCCGTGTGAGGAACGGCGCGTGGTCACGGTGTTCCACCCTGGTTGCCCACCTTCGATGCGCCCGCTACCCTCGCCAACCCGGTTCGACCCCCCTCGAATCGCCGAGTCCGCCAGGAGCCGGAGTCGAATGACCCCAGGGAGTCCCCCGTTGCACTGGATCCGGCCGGCGTGTCGTCTCTGGCTCGGCATCTGGCTGACCTCGGCGACGGCCTGCGCGCCTTCCGGAAGCGGCGACGCCCCGGACGATGTCCTCCACGTCCAGCCTCCCACAGGGGAAGCCGAGACCGACCGCACCCGGGTGCAGGCCGCCTTCGACAGCGTCCCGCCCGGGGGAACGGTGCAGTTCGCCCAGGGCACCTAC
>DATHRY010000221.1:0-8994 GCA_035464715.1 Longimicrobiales bacterium | reverse complement strand
CATGTGCTCCCGGTCCGGGAGCACGGGCCACAGCAGCGTCTCGTACTCCTCCCGGGTGATCATCAGGGCGGCCAGGGCGGAGTCGCTCCGTGCGGCCAGGGCCTCGAGGGCGGCCTGCGCCAGGGCCTCGGAGCTGATCCGGGCCTCGGCCAGGGGCGAGTCCGGCGCCACCTCGGAGCGGAGCTCGCCACACGCGGCGGCAACCGGCATCAGGGCCGCGAGCATCAGGGTACGAAGCGTTCGATTCGGCATGTCCGTGGTTCGTATCCGTCGGGGTCCGGTGGACGTTGGGGTGCAGACGGTCGCCCGCCTGCACCCCCGTGCCGTCCATCTCGGGTCTGCCGATCCGTGGGATCCGGCGTCAGCTCGAGCCCCCGCCGCAGCCGGCGAAGTTCTCGTCCGAGTCGTCCGCCGCCTGGTTGTTCCAGACGATCAGGCCCTCGCTCCGGAGCGTCGTGGTGGGATCGGTCTCCCCCTCGAGCTTGTTCAGGGCATTCACGATGCTCTGGGAGTCCCGGATGCAGAACCCGCTCTCGCCGAAGCCGGTGAGGATCGAGTTGAAGAACCGGTAGTTCGTACCCTCCCGGAGCTGGATGCCGTTGTCCGACTCGGCTCCGGCGATGTCGCCGGTCACCACGTTGTTCCCCGCCCCGATGGCCGTGACGTTGGCCACGATGGCGGTGGACTGCGGCGAAGCGTCGGGCGTGTCGCCGTTGTTCGAGAGCTCGAGGCCCTGGTCGGCGTTGTCGCCCCGCTGCTGGATGATGATGTACTGCATGAAGCCGCGGTAGCCGTCGGTCCCGTCCACCGAATCGTCGCCGATCCCGGTGAAGACCGCGTGGTCCACCGAAACCGTGCCGCCGAAGGGCTCGATGCCGTCGTCCTCGTTGTAGTGGACCTGGATGTACGAGATCGTGGTCCCGGCGCCCACGCCCTGGAGGGCGATGCCGTTGAGCTGGTCGGTGGACGTCACGTCGTCCCCGGCGAACTCGATCCGGACACCCCGGATGATCCCCGAGCTGTCGTCCTCGTCGGTGCCGCCGTAGAAGCCGGAGTCGCCCTCACCCTCGGCCTCGTCGCCTGCGTTGGTGGGCGCCATGCCGTTGATGATCAGGCCGCCCCAGTCGGACCGGGCCGCGGTCCCGTCGATGATGTTCTCCGAGGTGAAGACGATCACGTCCTCCTCGGCCGGCGGACCGGTGACGTCTCCGCCGCCGTAGGCGTCGGCGATCAGCTGCGAGCCCCGGCTGACCACCAGGTAGGAGCCCCGCTCCCCGTCGGCCACGTCCGTCTCACCGATGATGGTGGTTCCGGGCTCGATGGTCAGCGTGACCTCCGTGCAGCCCGCCGCCATGCCGTCGGTCCCGCAGTCCACCCCCACGAAGACGGGCCCGTCGAGACGGTAGACGTTGTCCGACGTCCAGGTGGCGTCGGCCAGGATGTCCCCGTCCACCACGACCTCGTTCAGGGCATCGTAGTCCGTCCGACTGTCGGAGCCGTCGGCGGCCCACACCGTCCAGCCGTAGTACCACGCGTCCGCCAGGGCCGTCCCCGGCTCCACCGCACCCGCGTAGTCGGTGTCGTCCAGCGTACGCCCGTCCAGGGGCTCGATCAGGTTGGCGTCGAACCCGGTGGGGATACTGGCGGCGGTGTACCCCGTCGGCATGGCCGCGACGGTGAAGTCCGGCGGGCTTCCCTGGGTCCCCGCGTTGAACGCGGAGGCGGCGAAGCCGGGATCGGCCAGGAGGTTGTTGTAGCCGTCCGTGTCGAAGAACGTCCGGTTGAGGCCCGGGGTGGTCACCGTGGTGGTGGCCGGATCCGAGGGGCCGCTGGTGTTCCGGGCGACGACGGCGACGTCGTACTCCGCGCCGCCCGCGACCCGCTCGAAGGTGACCGAGGTCCCGGTGACCCCGGTCTGGATCGGATCGGTGGTCTCCGCGTCCCCGTCGTCGAGGGCCACATCGTAGGTCGTGGCGCCCGCCGCGGCCGTCCACGAGACGGTCAGGTCGTAGACGTCCAGGGAGGTGGCGAGCCCGGTCGGCGTCTCGGGGGCGTCCCCCCCACCGGTGGGCGGATCGTCGTCGTCACACGCGGCAAACACCGCGGCGCTCAGGAGGACGGCTCCCCACTGGGCATGGCTTCGGTTGAACTTCATCGGGTTCCTCGCTGGTTCTGTGCGCGAAAGCGAGTGAGAAGGCGGGAGCCGATCAGAACTCCCAGGAGAGGCCGACGGAGAAGGTCCGACCGACCACGTATCGGCGCTGCGTACGGGTGATCCCGTTCAGCGACTGCGTGAAGAGGTACTCGGCGTCCAGCAGGTTCGAGGCCTTGATCCTGGCCTTCACCCCGCCGGGAAGCGGAAGGCCTACGGTGGCGTCCAGCATGTTCCGGGGCTGCTCCTCGATGTCCGGGATCCCGGAGCCGCCCGCAGCGGTGATCCGGGGGCCGAAGCGGTTGTAGAAGAGGCCGGCCTCGAAGCCGCCGAAGTCGGACCAGTTGAGCCCCAGGTTCACCACATAGGGCGCCTGGCCCTCCAGGGCCCTGTTCGTCTCGGTGGGGACGAAGATGCCGCCAGGGATCACCTCGACCTCGGACTCGATCCAGGAGTAGTTGCCCTGGAAGGAGAAGCCCTCGAGGTAGCGGGTCAGTCGGTCCAGGCCGAGCTGGACGTCGACCTCCACGCCGAAGACCTGGGCCTCCTTCGCATTCTGGAAGGAGTAGGCCGACGACGCCGCCGCCACGTAGACCTGCTCGATCGGGTCCTGCATGTCCTTGTAGAACCCGCCGATGGAGATCATCTCGCCGGCCCGGGGGAACCAGTCCGCCCGGAGGTCGCCGCTGAAGATGGTGGCGGCCCCCAGGTCGGGGTTTCCGAAGAGCTGCCGGAGGCTGGTGGCCTCGGTGAACTGGAAGGGCGCCAGCTCCCGGAACTCGGGCCGGTCCAACGTGCGGCTGGCGGAGGCCCGGAGCTTCAGGTTCTCCCGGGCGGAGAAGATCAGGTTTAGGGACGGGGACACGTCCGTATGGGTCGCGTCCTGCAGCTCGTCACCACGGGAGGAGATGTCGAGGGCGTAGTCCTCGACCCGGGCGCCGACGATCGCCTGGAACCGCGAAGTGATGGGAAGGTCCACCATCACGTACCCAGCGATGCGCTCGTCCTCGGCCATGTAAAGATCGCCGGGCTCCACCACCTCGCTGATGGCGAACTCGCCGGTCCCGGGGCCCGAGGCGACGATGTCCGCGGACTCCAGGGCGGAGTCCAGGTCCTGGATGGTGCTCCCGAGGAAGCGCCAGTTGAGCCGCCGGGCGCCGAACTCACGGTCCCGGCTGCGGTAGGCACCCCCGACCTTCACGGACGCGTCCCGGCCGAGAAAGCCGAACGGGAAGCTCCAGTCCACCTCGGCGCTCATGTCGTCGTCGATGAGCTCCGAGTCGAAGTACCGCGCGGATTCGGTGAAGTCGAGGAGGAAGAACTGCTCGTTCACCGGATCCTGCAGGTAGAGCGACTCCCGCATGAGGGGCTCGTTCCGGTTCGCCCTCGCCCCGGTCATCCGCCAGTCCAGCCGCGAGTCCAGGAAGAGGCTGTGCTCCCCGGAGAGCTGGGCCCAGAGCATGAGGCGCTCCACCCAGCGGCTCCGCTCCGCCTGCACCAGGCCTCCGATGTCCTCCTCGTTGTTCCCCGCGTAGACCCGGGCCTCGTCGTCGGTGGAGAGGTTGACCGTGGTCCGGAGGCCCAGCTTCTGATCCGGATTCGGCTTCCAGGTGAAGTTGCCGATGGTGCCCCAGCTCACCGTGCGGATGCCCCGCTGGAAGCCGTAGTCGACGTTGGGCGTCTCGAACGGCGCGGTGGCCTCCTGGAAGGCCGAGGCCCGCCACTTCCGCTCGTACTCGTCGCAGGTGGCCGTGCGCAGGGAGCCGGAGGGCCGGATCAGGTTGTCGTCGGCCCCGGACGAGTCCAGGCAGTTCCCACCCCGGAGGGTGTAGTCGTCGGAGTACGTACCGGCGAGGAAATATCCGATCTCCCCGTCACGCCCCGCGTCGGATCGCCCGCCGATGGACAGGTCGAAGGACCGGTTCCACGGCGTCGTCCCCGGGAGGGGCGCGAAGGGCGAGCTCGTGCCGAGGTCCTGGTAGCCCTGGCCGATGGCGATCCGCTGCGCGGGATCCGAAGGAAGGCGCTGCCCCGACAGCACGTCGCCCATGAGCTCCCGGGCGATGGCGGGCTGCTCCCGGCTCCCGTCGTCGATCCCGAGGAAGTCGCTGCCGCCCCCGGGATACCCCAGGAAGTCGTCCTGGAAGTGGGAGACCGTGTTGAAGCTCGTCCCCACGCCCAGGCGCATGGTGAAGCGGCTCGGGAAGTCCTTGGTCCGGATCTGCACCGCCCCCCCGGAGAAGTCGGCGGGGAGGTCCGGCGTGTAGGACTTCTGCGCGGAGAGGCTCTCCAGGAATCCGGAGGGGAAGAGGTCCAGGGGGACGACCTCCCGCTCGGGCTCGGGACTGGGCAGGGCCGACCCGTTGAGCGAGGTCTGGGAGTAGCGCTCTCCGAGGCCCCGGACGAACACGTACTTGCCCTCGGTCACGGTGACGCCCGTCATGCGCTGGGCCACGTCGGCGGCGTCCGAGTCGGGACGGCGGCTGATCTCCTCGGCGCCGACGGCCTCGACCATGGCGGTGGCGGTCCGACGCTGGTCCAGGAGCGCAGCGGTGCTCCCTTCCTCCCGCTCGGCGGAGACGGTGATCCCCTCGATCTCCACGGCGGTCTCCTCCACCGTGATGTCCACCGAGGTGACCTCGTCGGCCGCTACCCGCACCCCGGTGACGGTCTTGGTGCCGTATCCCAGCGCCTGGACCGTGACGTCGACCGCTCCCACGGGAACCCCGGTGAGAACGTAACGGCCGTTCAGGTCGCTGAGGGTTCCGGCGACACCGTCGTTCACGAACACCTGGGCTCCCGTGACCGCCCGGGCCGTGCCGGCCACGACCACCCGGCCGATGATGCGTCCGGTGATCTCCTGTGCGGCGAGGGAGAGGGGGAGGAGAGCGAGCAGGAAAACCGCCAAACGGCCGACGCGTGCGATGGAAGCTGTCATGTACCGATCGTCCACTCGAGCGGGAGCGAGCCAGGCAGGATCCGGGAAACGGTCCCCGTCCAGCACCTCCATGATGAGTCGTTGTCGCAATGAGGTTAGACCGGGTCGGTCACGGCGCCGGCTCGCACCGGTAACGGATTCGTAAACCGCCCCACGGGCCCGTTACGTGCGTTACCCGAAGGGTCTCATGGCCCCGGAAGCCGCGCCGTTTGCCACGCATCCGGCGGAACCGCAGCTTGCCGGGATGCACGACGACCTCGCCCGGGACTCCCGGACCCTTCCCACCGACCCGCCGACGGCCCGGGCCCTCGCCGGCGCGGCCCGACGGCTGCTCCGGGCGCCCGAGGTGCGGGAGGCGGTGCGCCGGATCCGGGAACAGGACGACCGTACCCTGGCGGAGCAGGTCCGGCTGGCCTCCGTGCCGGCGCCGCCCTTCCACGAAGAGGCCCGGGGGCGGTTGATGGCCGAGCTCATGGAGGCCTCCGGGACCGGCCCCCCCGCCACCGACGAGGTGGGCAACGTGTCGGCCTGGGTGGGACCGCCCGGCGAGCGGCCGCTGGTGGTCTCGGCACACCTGGACACCGTGTTCCCCCCGGATCAGGAGATCGCGATCCGCCAGGAGGGGGACCGGTGGGTCGGCCCCGGCATCAGCGACGACGCCCGGGGCCTCGCCGTGCTCCTGGCGGTGATCCGCGCTCTCCCTCCCCTCCCCCGCCTCCCGATCCTGGCCGTGGCCACCGTAGGCGAAGAAGGTGTGGGCGACCTCCGGGGGGTCCGACACCTCTTCGGACCCGACGGTCGCCTGCGCGAGGCCCGGGGCTTCATCTCCCTGGACGGCGCCGGGGCGGCCCGGGTCATCGCCGCCGGCGTGGGCTCCCGTCGCTTCCGGGTCGAGGTCCAGGGACCCGGGGGCCACTCGTGGGTGGATTGGGGTCGGGTGAATCCCGCGCAGATCCTGGCGGAGGCCCTCACCGAGGCCGAACGGATCTCACTCCCGGAGGGCTGCACCTTCAACGTGGGGCGGCTCGGGGGCGGCACCAGCGTGAACGCCATCCCGACCTCCGCCTGGAGCGAGCTCGAGTTCCGGAGCGAGGACGAGACCGAGCTGGAGCGTCTCGAAGCCGGACTTCGCACCCTGCTCGAGCGCGTCGTGCGCATCCGGAACACCGGCGCCGCTGATACCGCCACCCTGGAGATCGAACGGATCGGCCGTCGTCCGGCGGGGCGCACCGACCCGGCCGAGCCCCTGGTCCAGGCCGCGGTCGCCGCCACCCGGGCGGTGGTGGGGCGGGTCACCCTGGCCGCCTCGTCCACCGACGCGAACTACCCCATGAAGGTCGGCATCCCGGCCATCACCCTCGGGGCGGGAGGGGAGGCCGGACTGGCCCACACCCCCGACGAGTGGTACCGGAACGTGCACGGGCCGGAGGGCACCCTCAGGGCCCTCCTGACGCTCCTTATCCAGGCCGGCTCCGGGGAGAAGTGACGCCGGCGGGCGGGGAACGACGGGTCCCGGCCCCCCGTCCCGCAGCGCCCGGGCCGTCCGGCGGGAGCGACGGCCCGCCCCCGGTGCCGGGCGTCCGTCGGCTTCAGCCTCCGCCGGACTCCACCACCGAGTCGGCGGCGACGCTCACCGACCCGTGCACGCCCCGTACCCGCGCCCGGTCCCCGACGAGGGACCGCGTCAGCGAGACCCGCGACAGGTGGGCGCCGGCGCCCACCAGGGTGTCGCTCAGGACCGCGTCCTCGAGCCGCGCGTCCCGCTCCACGGTGACGTTGGGACCCACCCGGCCTCCACGGATCACGACCCCCGCCTCCACACGGACCGGTTCGACGATCTCGGCGCCCTCCACCGTGGCGCCGGCGTCGACGCCGCCCCGGCTGGTCTCCAGCAGGTGGCGGTTGGTGTCGATCAGCGTCTCGGACTTGCCGCAGTCGTACCATCCACCCACTGGCGCGGTGCGGAGCCGGGCCCCGTGGTCGACCATGTACTGGAAGGCGTCCGTGAGATAGAACTCCCCACCCTTGCCGGGGTCCGAGGCCAGGGTGTGGTGGATGCCCTCGTAGAGCAGCTCGTGGTCCCGGATGTAGTAGACCCCGATGTTCGCCAGCCGGGACAACGGCTCCGACGGCTTCTCCACGATCCGCTCCATCGTGCCGTCCTCCCGGGTGACGATGACGCCGAAGCGCTGGTAGTCCTCGACCTCCTTGGCCCACAGGATTCCGGCGTCCCCCTCGGGCATCCGCGTCGCCAGGGACAGATCGGCGTCGAAGAGGGTGTCCGAGAAGAGGATGAGCAGGTCCTCGTCGGCCCACGGCTCCGCCAGGGCGATGGCGCCCGCGGTCCCGTCCTGGACCTCCTGGACGACGAAGTGGGCCTTCAGGTCGGGGTACTCCCGGGCGATGAACTCCCGCATCACGTCCTGGAGGTAGCCCACGATGAACACCATCTCCGACACCCCGAGGGAGATGACATCGTCCAGGAGGTAGCTCAGAATAGGACGTCCGCCGACCTTGAGGAGCGGCTTCGGAGTATGGTAGGTGTGAGGGCGGAGTCGCGTGCCCTTCCCGGCGAGGGGGATGATGGCCTTCATGCGTTGGCGGCGGGTGGAGTGATGGTTTGAAGCCGGCGGCGGCGTAGGTTAACCACAGGTGGAACGCCCCGCCAAGCGGGCGAACCGACCGCGGAAATCCTTTTGCGAGGTTGAAATGGACGGTCTGGCACGGAAGGGGTGGTGGGTGGTGGCGGCCCTGGCGGCGTGTGCCCCGGCACGGGCGACGCCTGCCGCCGAGCCGGCTGCGGCGACCCTTCCGGTCGTCTCGGCGGCAGACACCACCCGGGTCACGGTGACCGGGTCGGCCGAGATCCGGGTCCCGGCGGACCGGGTACGCCTCAACTTCGCCGTGGAGACCGAGGCCGCCTCCGCGGCGGAGGCCGCCTCCGCGAACGCCGAGACCATGACCGCCGTCCTGGAGCGGGTGCGGGCCGCCGTGGGCCCGGAGGATCGGGTCGAGACCTCGGGCTACCGCCTCATGCCGCGCTATCGGCCCGCCTCCGAGCGGAACGGGGAGCCGGAGATCGCGGGATACCGGGCCCAGAACGGCGTCGTGGTGGTCCTCGTGGACGTCGATGCGGTGGGCTCGGTGCTGGACGCGGCCCTGGAGGGCGGCGCCAATCGGGTCGCCGAGCTGTCCTTCTTCGCGTCGGACGTGGAGGAGGCCCGGCTGGAGGCGGTCCGGGAGGCCACCGCCCGGGCCCGGCGCGAGGCCCAGGCCATCGCCGACGCCCTGGGCCTCGCCCTCGGTCCAGCCCTGGAGATCCACACCAGCGGCGGGTACCGGCCGTCGCCGGCGCCGCTCATGCGGGCCGAGTCCATGGCCATGGACACGCCCGTCGAGGCGGGCTCCGAAGCGGTCACCGCCTCGGTGACCATCACCTGGCGCCTGGACGGAGGCACCCCGCGTTGAACCTCCTGAGCGGGCTCCGGGAGAACCGTGCGGCCACGGATCCCGCCCACGAAGAGGTGGGCCTCAGGGGCCGCACCTACGCGATCCCCTTCGAGGCCGTCTGGCAGGCCTCACTGGGCGTCGTCGGGGGACGGCTCGCCCGCTGGACCCACGTCCGCTCCGACGACGTCACCGGCGTGATCCTCGCCGAAGTGGCGGCGGCCTTCCTCCGTCCCGCCGGGGACGTGCTCATCAAGGTCACCCTGGACGAGAACGCCCAGACCCGTGTGGACATGAGCACGTCCAGCCGCACCGAGCGGTGGGACCTGGGTGCCAGCTACCGGCGCGTGGGCCAGTTCTTCCGAGCCCTGGACCAGGCACTCGACGTCCGGGTGGGGCAGATCCTCGACCCCTTGGCCACGCCCGATTCCGGTCCCCTTGGCGACTGACACCGTCC
>DATHRY010000220.1:0-2810 GCA_035464715.1 Longimicrobiales bacterium | reverse complement strand
TCCGCCAGGTCGTGGAGGTTCGCCTTGAGGTCGTCCAGGGTGGCGTGCCAGCGGGGGTAGAAGGAGAGGCCGATGAGGTCGAACTGCACGCCCCGGGCGATCATGTTGTCCAGCCAGAAGCGGGACTCCTCGTTCTGGCCGCCCAGGGCGATGTGGAGCATGACGGGGAGGTCGGGATTCGCGTCCTCCACCCCCTGGATCCCCGCCTGCAGGAGCTCCGCCAGGTTGTCCAGGTTCTGGATGTGCCCCTCGGGCCACAGGAGCCCGTGGTTGATCTCGTTGCCCACCTGGACCATGTCCGGCGGGGTGCCCTGGTCCGTGAGCTCCAGCACCACCTGGGTGGTGTAGCGGCGCATGGCGGCCTTGAGCCCCTCGAAGTCCAGGTCCCGCCACGCCAGCGGCTTGTTCTGCTGTTGGGGATCCGCCCAGTAGTCCGAATAGTGGAAGTCCAGCAGGAAGCCCATCCCGGCGGCGTCGATCCGGCGCGCCATCTGCTTCGTGTACTCCAGGCCCGCGAAGCCCTGCTCCGGGGAGTAGCCCTCGGGGTTCTCGGGATTCACGAAGATCCGCAGCCGGACGAAGTTGAGGCCGTTGTCCGCCAGGATCCGCACCGCGTCCCGCTCCTCGCCGGCGTCGGTGTAGATGGCGCCGTTCGCCTCCCGCTGGGGCAGGAAGGAGATGTCCGCCCCGATCATCGGGGGAAGGTCGCGGATGGCCTGGGCCCGGAGGTTCTCGAGCTGGTCTGTCGTGGGCTCCAGGAGCTCCACGTCGGCGGGGATGGTGTGGATCTCGTGCCCGGCCGGGGGGAGGTCGCCGGAGCGCACCTCCACCTGGATGCGGTCCACCGTGTCCCCGGACTTGAGGATGAAGGCGCTGGACCCGTCCACGAGTCGCGTCTCCCAGTAGTCCGCGCCCTCGTCGTCGGTCCGGGGCGTGACCGCGTAGAGGGTGGTGGCCGGTCGGTCCACCGTGGCGTCGCCGTTCACGTAGATGCGCATGATCCGGTCGGCGGACATGATCTGCCGGCCCGCGCTGTCGGTCACGAAGGTGCGGATCAGGACCTCGTCCTCGCCGTCGGCCAGCATGGTGGTCTTGTAGGCGGCCATCACCACGTTGGTGGGTGTGCCCGCCTCCACCCGGTTCACGTCCCCGAACTCGGTGGGCGGCTGCTGGGCCTGGAGGGGCGCCGCCAGGGCGGCGAGGACGAGCGTGGCGAGCGCGTGCGAGCGGATCATGCCGGCCTCCCGGGCGCGGGCCGCCCGAGGGCGGGCGGTGGTTGCTTGGCGGTGAGGGCGCATCTTGCCCTCGCCCTCGCGTACCCGTCCACCCCCGGGAAGGCTCCGGAGGTGCCGCGGGCGCCCCGGCGGTCCGGGGATACCCTCCGTGCGAGGGCGGGCCGCGCCGGTGGGCGACCCTCCGGTCGCGGGTGGCCTACCCCTCCCGGTGCCGGAACGCCGCGAACCCGATCCCCGCCAGTCCGGCCACGATCCACGTCACCGACGCCTGGAGCCAGCCACCGAACGACGGGAGGCCGTGCCACGACCGCACCAGCTCACCGTCGGCCGTACGGGTGAACCGGCGTAGGGCCTCCGCGCCCGTGGAGACCAAGTGGTCGAAGCTCGCCACCACCGTCTCGATGGGCGCATCCAGGGTCGGGGAGCGGACCACTTCCACGAGGCCCCCGAACGCCAGCACCAGGATCCAGCCCCCGGCGATCAGTCGCCACGGGTGGGCGGTGCTCAGCCAGACCGTGCTGGCCAACAGATACACGGCCGTGGCCGCGGTGAAGGGCATCACCCACTGCCACCAGGGGGTGGCCCAGGGCGCCGGCGCGAGGCCCGCCGCCCCGCCTGCCGCCGCCGCCACCGGGTCCACCACGACCAGGCGCGTGCCCTCGATCCCCGCGGTGCCGCCCGACAGGAGGACGACGCCCACGATCGCCACCAGCCCGGCGGCCACCAAGGCCATGAGCCACACCCACCCCGCTCCGACCTTCGTCCACAGGTGCCGGGGCCGGTCCACGGGGAGGCGCCACAGCTGGGTGTCGCCGAAGGGGGCCTCGCCCTTCCAGACGGCCAGCGGGAAGAAGAGCGCCACGATCACGGCCAGGTAGCCGATGTCCTCGGGGTTCAGGCCCAGGGGGATGTCCATGTCCACCTGGATGCGCAGGTCCGGCAACAGGGCGATGACTCCTGCGAAGAGGACCATGCCGACGAGGAACACGCCCAGGGCCAGGAGCTCCCGGCGGGTCGCGAGGCCCACCGTGCGGAGCTGCTCGGCCAGCACGGCCCGGGGCGACGGGGTCGAGGGCAGCGCTGCCTTGTTCACGAGGCCTCCCGGTTTGCGAGAAGGGCTGTGGCGGCCTCGTCCACCGAGACCGCCTCCACGTCCCGGACCCGGGCGCCGGCCCGCTCGAGGCTCGAGGTCACCTGCTCCCGGTCGCCCCAGACGGTCCACTCCACCTCCCGTCGGCCCCGGGCCTGCCGGATCACGCGGCCGTCCACCGGGGGCGAGGCGTCCCAGCCCTCGGGCACCTCGGTCCAGTAGCGGAGGAGGTGCGTCCGGAGGTCGGCCCGGGAGAACTGGCCCAGGAGGCGACCCCCGGAGAGCACGCCCACGTAGTCCACCAGGCGCTCGACCTCGTAGACCCGGTGGGTGGAGATCAGGAAGGTGGTGGGGGTGTCCGCCAGGTGTTCGCTGAGGAGCGCGAGGGTGGTATCGCGGATCACGTGGTCGAGGCCGTCGGTGGGCTCGTCCATCAGGAGGAGGGCGGGCCGGTGGGCCAGGGCCAGGAGGAGCTGCACCCTGCG
>DATHRY010000219.1:0-12988 GCA_035464715.1 Longimicrobiales bacterium | reverse complement strand
GCCCTGGTCGATGGGCATGCCCGGGAAGAAGAACCCGGCCTCACCGTTCAGGAGCGCCGTCTCGGGCGAGTGGGGGTGCAGCCCGTGGGACGAACCGGGATCCGGGACGGTTCGACGATTGTGGCACTGGGAGCAGAGGTTGTCCTCGATGGTCACGCCACCGATGGGGAAACGCAGCTGTGCGGGATTGTCGGATCCGTGGGGATCGTGGCAAACCGCGCAGGTGATGGGGAAGAGCTCGTCCTCGTCCAGATAGGTCGTGTTCTCACCCCAGGACGCCAGGACCCCGCCGCCTTCGTGGCACCGCTGGCAGCTGGGGTTGCCGGCCGGGTACGCGTTCAGCGTGCCGTGCGCGGAGAGCTCCCACTGCTCCGTGAAGGGATGGTGCGTACCCTGGTGGCACTCGCCGCAGCCCTGCGTGTTGTCCAGACCCACGTCCATGGCCGCCAGCGGGATGTTGGCGTCCGCCGGCGACTGCACGTGGTCCAGACCGGGGCCGTGGCAGCTCTCGCACTGGACGTCGTGGTAGCGGTCCTCGGCGATGCCAAGGTACCCGGCCGTCTCGGTCAGCGTGTTGCCGAGCTCGTTCACCGTGTGGCACCCCTCGCAGTACTCGGCCGCGTGGCCAGACGACTGCAGACCTTCCCAGGCATCCGCGTGAGCGGTCTCCTCCCACTGCTTCTGGGGACCGACGTGACAGTTGCCGCAGACGACCAGCTTGGAATCCTGGTCCGTGTAGCCGAGCATACCGGCGGCCTCGGCAGCCGGCGGATCGAAGATCTCCCGGGGCACCTCGATGATCTTCTCATCGACGCACCCGCTTGCGGCGAGGCCGGCCAGGAGGGCTACCCACCCGAGCCGGTCACTCCGTTTCGGACTCCTCATGTGTGATGTCTCCAGACCTTGTGCGAGAACCTGCATCGTAAAAGAAGCAGAGCTTCTCGAAATGGACGTTATGTGGGGGAGGGTACCGAAGACTACGGGTATCCCAGGAGGCTCGCAATGGCCCGGTCCGTAGAAATACGGACATCCGGCAGAACCCTACGGAATTCGGGGGAAAAGCCCCTACAACACCATACGCGCCCCCCGTGGATGTGGCCCTCCACATCGACCTCGACGAGCACGGGGGCCGATTCTCCGAGACGGGGGGCTCGGACGTCGGTTGCGGGGACCGGCCGGCGTGTGCGGGGGGCGCGCCGTACGGACGTCCGGCGACGCCGGGAGGGGCAGGCGGAGGCACTGCGGACAAGATGCGGCGACCCGGTCGGGCAGCCGCACCCCACGCCGAGGAGACCGCCCAGGGCGGGTCGGCGCGAGCCGGGGCCGGTGCGGTTCCCCGCGACGACGCCGACCGGATCCGCCGGGGGGATCAGTCCCCGGCCGCCTCGGTCGAGGGCCCGGGCCGGGCCCGGAGCAGGATCAGGGTGCCCACCACGGCCGCCGTCCCCGAAGCCGCGAGGATCCCGACCTTGGACGCGTTCAGCAGCTCGGCGGTGGGGAAAGCCAGCCCGGCGATGAAGAGCGACATGGTGAATCCGATTCCGGCCAGGAACCCGACCCCGAGGATGTGCAGCCAGGTCACTCCGGACGGCAGCTCCGCCATCCCCACGCGGATCGCCAGGAAGGAGAACAGCAGCACGCCCAGCGGCTTCCCAGCGACGAGCCCGAGAAGGATCCCGTTCGTGATCGGGGCCCCACCCTCGGCAGCGCCGCCGAACGCCACCCCGGCGTTGGCCAGGGCGAAGACCGGCAGAATGAGGTAGGCGACCCAGGGATGGAGCGCGTGCTCCAGCCCCTCCAGCGGAGAGTGCCCCTCGCCTTCCTCGGTGTTGGCCGGAATGGTGAACGCGAGGGCGACCCCGGCCACGGTGGCGTGGACCCCGGATTTGAGGACGGCCACCCACAGGACGAAGCCGATGACGGCGTAGGGGAGGAAGCGGCGGAACCCCGCCCGGTTCAAGAGCAGGAGGACGATGGTGGCCATGGCCGCCACGCCCAGGGCCGACCCGGAGAGCTCCCCGGAGTAGAAGAGGGCGATGACGAGGATCGCCCCCAGGTCGTCCACGATGGCGAGGGCCGTCAGGAAGATCTTGAGGGCCAGGGGCGCCCGGGAGCCGAGCGCGGCCAGGACGGCCAGGGCGAAGGCGATGTCCGTGGCCATGGGGATGCCCCACCCCGGCTCCCCTACACCGCCCCGGTTCAGGACCAGGTACAGGCCCGCGGGAATGAGCATCCCCCCCACGGCGGCGAAGAGGGGCAGAGCGGCCTTCCGGGGCGAGGCCAACTCCCCCATGATCAGCTCACGCTTGAGCTCCAGGCCCACCAGCAGGAAGAAGACGGCCATGAGGCCGTCGTTCACCCAGTGCAGCAGGTCCTTCTCGATGACCGCCCATCCCCCCCCGACGGTGACCTGTATGTGCCACAGGTCCGCGTAGAGCTGCCCCCACGGCGAGTTCGCCCAGATCAGCGCCACCACCGCGAACCCCAGCAACAGGATCCCTCCCGAGGCCTCGAGACTGGCGAACCGGAGGAAGGGCTCGACGAGCACGTCCGCGGCGCGGGGAGGACGAGTCTTGGGGGTGCGGTCGTTCACGATCCGGTTCCGTTTGTCGGGAGAGGTCGGCGGCGGGGCGGGGGCGGCCTTAATGTCTCAGGGTCGCCCCCTCGGGTGAAGGACTCATCGGCGCTCCAACCCATAGCTTGTGCCTATGGATTGTGGGCCCGCTGGTATCAGAAAGCGCTGTGCCCGGTGATGGTCTGGCCCAGGATGAGGGAATGGATGTCGTGCGTGCCCTCGTAGGTGTAGACGGACTCCAGGTTCGCCATGTGACGCATGGAGTGGTACTCCACCAGGATGCCGTTCCCCCCCAGGAGCCGACGGGCCTCCCGGGCGATGTCGCAGGCCATGTCCACGTTCGCCCGCTTCGCCAGGGACACCTGGAACGGGGTCATGGTCCCTTCGTCCTTGAGCCGGCCGAGCCGGTACACCAGGAGCTGGGCCTGGGTGATCTTGGTGAGCATGTCCGCGAGCCGGACCTGCTGGATCTGCTTGGCCCCGATGGGCTCGCCGAACATCACGCGGTTCTTCGCGTAGCTCCGCGCCTCGTCGAAGCAGGCCATGGCGGCGCCCAGGACGCCCCAGGCAATCCCGTACCGGGCCTGGGTCAGGCACTGCAAGGGGTGCTTCAGGCCCCCGGTGCTCTCGGGCATGAGCGCACTCTCGGGCAGCTCCACGTCCTCGAAGTGGAGCTCGCTGGTGTCGGACGCCAGGAGGGAGAGCTTCCCCTTCTGGTCCCGTGCCGTGAAGCCGGGCGAGTCGGTGGGCACCACGAAGCCGCGGATGGTGCCGGTATCGCCAAGCTCTCCGGTCTGAGCCCAGACCACGGCCACGTCGGCCATGGAGCCGTTGGTGATCCACATCTTGGTCCCGTTGAGGACCCAGCCCCCGTCCACCTTCTTGGCGGTGGTGATCATTCCTGCGGGGTTCGACCCGTAGTCCGGCTCGGTGAGTCCGAAACAGCCCACCGCGTCCCCCGAGGCCAGCCGGGGGAGCCATTCCTGGCGCTGCTCCTCGGACCCGAAGGCGTAGATCGGGTACATGACCAGGGCGCCCTGGACGGAGGCGAAGGACCGGAGCCCGGAGTCGCCCCGCTCCAGTTCCTGCATGATCAGCCCATAGGCGACGTTGTTCAGCCCCGCGCACCCGTACGTCTCGGGGAGGTTGGCCCCCAGCATGCCCAGCTCCCCGATCTCCGGGATCAGCTCCCGGGGAAAGCGGCGCTCGATGTACGCCTTCCCGATCAGGGGCATGAGACGGTCCTCCACCCACTGGCGGACGGTGTCGCGGATCATGCGCTCCTCGTCCGAGAGGAGGGCGTCCACATCGTAGAAATCCACGCCTTCGAAGCTCATGCGACCTCTGGAGGTGAGTGGCGCAGCGCGCCGGTCAGGTGGTGGTGGGGCCGGCCGGTCCCGATCACGGGTGACGGGGCCGACGAGCCGTAGGAAGATACCGCGTCAGGCCGGATCCGCCTCCGGGTCTCCGGCCCGGGCCGTCCGGAGCCCCAGCTCCCGGAGGACCTCCCGGGTATGCTCGCCGGGCTCGGGGATGCGGGTGGCAGCGCCCGAGCGGGCACCGTTCCAGCGGATCGGCAGGGCGACGCCGAGGCGGGCTCCTTCGCCGTCTGCCGTCTCCCGGGCCAGCATGGCGCTGGCGTGGAACTGGGGATCGTCCAGGAGCTGTCCCACGTCCCTGACCGGCGCGCACGGCACCCCGACCTCCCGGAGGAGCGCCTGGAGCCCGTCCGTGCTGTGGTCCCGGGTCGCGGCATGGAGGCGCTCGTTGACTTCGTCCCGATGCGCCACCCGCTCGGCGTTCGACCCGAAGCGCGGATCGTCCGCCAGGGTCTCGAGCCCGAGGACTTCGCACAGGCGGCGGAAGAGTCGGTCGTTCGCCGCCGAAACCATGAGCTCCCCGTCGGTGGTGGGCACGGTGCCGTAGGGGCAGATCATGGCGAGCTCGGTGCCCATGGGCGGCGGGACGAACCCTTCCGCGGCGGCCCCGAGCAGATGATAGCCGTTCCACATCACCGCCGTGTCGAAGAGGGCCGTGGACAGTCGGGCGCCGTGCCCCGTACGGTCTCGTTCCCGCAGGGCGGCCAGGACCGCCAGCGCCCCCCACATCCCGGTGCCCATGTCCACCAGCGACGTGCCCACCCGGACGGGCGGCCCGCCCCGGGGGCCGGTGGCGGCCATGAGGCCGGCGTGGGCCTGCATGAGGGGCTCGTAGCCGGGCAGTTCCGCCAGCGGCCCCTCCTCGCCGTAGGCCAGGACCTGGAGCCGGACCAGCCCGGGGTTCGCCGTCGTCAGGGCGTCGTCGTCGACGCCCATGGCGTCCAGGGCACCGGGGCGCAGTGCGTCCACCAGGACGTCCGCGGTCTCCAGGAGCCGGAGGAGGGCCGTACGACCCTCGTCCGTCTTGAGGTCGAGGGTGATGGACCGCTTCCCCGTGTTGACGAACGCGAAGATGGTGCCGGCGCCCTGGTGGAAGGGCGGTCCCCAGCCCCGGGCCGCATCGCCGTACGGGGGCTCCACCTTGATCACGTCGGCGCCCAGGTCGCCGAGCACCTTCGCGCAGTAGGGGCCGGCGAGGTTCTGGGCCACCTCCACCACGCGAAGGCCGGCCAGCGTCCCCCCGAGGCCCGGACCGTCCCGGGTCACCGTCCCTCGGCCCCGGGCGCGATCCCCCGGGAACGGAACACGCCGTAGGCGATCTCCCGGCCGATCTTCGACCCCAGCCAGCCGGCGGCCACCACGGTGGCGATCCAGGCACCGGCGATCATCCGGCTCGGCTGCACGACGATCCAGATGTAGCCCACGAGGAGGGCGGCGACCCCCAGGCCGACCCGCCATCCCACCCGGGCCGCACGGGTCCGGACGACGGCCTGGCAGTCCTCGCACCACAGCATGCGGTCGACCTCGGTGGAATCCCGGGTCTCCCCGCACACCGCACAGGCGACCTCGTCGCCCAGGCGATCCTGCCAGCGGCTGCGGCGCTCGATCACCCCAGGGCCCGGACGATGGCCGCCGTGAACTCCCGGGTCGAGGCGCTCCCGCCCATGTCGGCGGTGCGGACCGACCCCTCCCGCACCACGGCGTCCACGCTGGCGCGGATCCGCGCGGCGGTGTCGTGGTCGTCGAGGTACTCCAGCATCTGGCAGGCCGACAGGAGGAGGCCCGTAGGGTTGGCGATCCCCTGCCCCGCGATGTCCGGGGCCGAGCCGTGGACCGCCTCGAACATGGCGGCATCGGTGCCGATGTTCCCGGCCGGCGCGAACCCGAGCCCGCCCACCAGGCCGGCCATGAGGTCCGAGAGGATGTCCCCGAACATGTTCTCCATGACCAGGACGTCGAAGCGGTACGGGTCCAGGACCAGGAGCATGGCCGTGGCGTCGATGATCCGGTCCTCGAACTCGATCTCCGGGTAGTCCTGCGCCACCTCCCGGGCCACGTCCAGGATGAGGCCCTGGGTGTACTTCAGGATGTTCGCCTTGTGGGCCACGGTCACCTTCTTGCGGCCGTGGCTCCGGGCGTACTCGAAGGCGTAGCGGACGATGCGCTCGGTCCCGTGGCGCGTGACGATCATCACCGACTCGGCCGCGGCACGGGGATCGTCGCCGACGCCGATGAAGTGCTCGACCCCGACGTAGAGCCCCTCGGTGTTCTCCCGGATCAGGACCAGGTCGATGTCCTCGTAGCGCCCGCCGGGCACGATGGTCCGGGCCGGCCGCACGTTGGCATAGAGGTCGAACTCCTTCCGGAGCGCGACGTTGATGCTGCGGAAGCCGGAGCCGGAGGGCGTCGTCAGGGGGCCCTTGAGGGCGATCCGCGTGCTCCGGATCGAGTCCAGGGTGGCGTCGGGGAGGGGGCTGCCCACCTGCTCCAGGGCCGCGATGCCCCCGAGCTGGTGGTCGTACTCGAGGTCGGCTCCTGCCGCATCGAGGATCGCCAGGGTGGCAGCGGTGACCTCGGGGCCGATCCCGTCGCCGGGAATGACGGTGATGGTGGTGGACACGGTCGGATGGGTTCCTGTGTCGGTGCCGGGGCACGCAGGACGCCCGGCGAGGGAAGGCTCAGCGTTGGTAGCGGGGATTGTACTCGAACTCGCTGCGGTCCTCACCCCATCGGACCAGGTCCTCCAGAAGCGTGAGCTGCTCGGTCCCGTCCCGGCGGGCCAGCCCCGAGATGTTGAGGGCCCGGCGCCAGGTCAGCTCGTTCAGCGTTCCCCTGAGAAGGGTCGCCCGGGCCACCTCGGTGCCCCCGGGCGCCACGGTGATCACCCGTACGGCCGCGAGTCCGTTGTACTGGACGAAGGCGTCCCGGGTGGCGTCGCTGAAGAGGTAGATGTAGGGCCCCACGCGGGCCCACAGGGAGCCGCCCCGCCGGAGCTGCTGGGCGTCCTGGACGACCGTGACCTCGGCCACGTTCCCGCTCATCTCCACCGAGAGGCGGGAAGTCGAGGCGTAGAGCGCCTCCACCTCCTCCGCGGAGGGCACGACTTGCGGCTCCTGGGTGCAGGCCAGCGACCCGATGGCGAGCACGCACGCCGCGCAGGCCAGGGCCCGGGGAGCGGATCGGCGGCGGAGGGCACGCCGTGGGGCGGCCGTACGGGAGACAGGGCGGGTCACGGGGCTCAACCTGCGGGAAGAAGGGTGGCAGCCAGGGCCTCCATGGCCCGGGGCAGCCCGCCGGGATCGTCGGGACCGTCGGCATCGCCCGTGGTGACCCCCAGCCAGAGCACACGGCCCGTGAGGACGTCCACCACGGCCGCCAGCACCTCCACCGCGGACTCTTCCACCTCGCCGGTCTCGTCGTCGGTGACCTCCGGGCGGTAGCTCACCCCCACCGGAATCAGCGCCCGGTCGGAGTTCGTCACCGCGGCGGCCCGGCGGATCATCCCGTACAGGGGGTCGCCGACCCGCTCCACCTCGGCCCGGAGGAAGACGTCCACCGGCAGGGCGTCCACGGGAGCGTCCAGCCCGGGCGACTGGGCGAGGCGTCGCCGGACCTCGTCGGGGAAGACCCACGAGGAGCTTCCGTTTCGGGCGCGGAGGGCGAAGACCATCTCGTTCTCGGCGTCGGCCGCGTAGTCGCCGGGCCGCTGGACCGGGAACACCACCATGCGCTGACTGGCCATCCCCGCCGACGGCAGGGTGGTCAACGGTCGCTCCGCCGATCCACCGCAGGCGGACAGGCAGAGAACGAGACCCGGGAGGGCCCGGCGGAGGAAGGCGGAGGTCGTCATGGTCGGAGAACCGGAAAGGTACCGAAGCCGGGGGGATGGGTGAAGCCACGCCACGGTTGACGAAGGGGCCGCCGAACCACCCATTGGGCGATCCGTTCCCCCAGCCCAGGATCCCCATGGCTCACACCCCCACTCCCCACGTCGTCTGGGACGACCTCCCGTGGGAGAAGGTGACCGACAAGATCTCCCGCCGCCTCGTCACCAGCGAGCGCATGATGATGGCGCAGGTCTTCCTCGAGAAGGGCGCGGTGGTGCCGACGCACCACCACGAGAACGAGCAGCTCACCTACATCCTCGAAGGCGCCCTCCGCTTCCACATCGGTGAGGACCCGGTCCGGGAGGTGGTGGTCTCCGCCGGAGAGGTCCTGGTGCTGCCCGCCAACGTACCCCATCGGGCCGAGGCGTTGGAGGACACCCTGGACCTGGACGTGTTCAGCCCGCCCAGGCAGGACTGGCTCGACGGCACCGACAGCTACTTCCACACCGGTCAGGAGTAGCACGGTGGATCTCGGGATCGAGGGACGGGTTGCGCTGGTCGCTGCGTCGAGCAAGGGGCTCGGGCGCGCCTCCGCGGAGGCGCTGGCCGCCGAGGGCTGCGATCTGGTGCTGTGCTCCCGGAGCGCGGGTCCCCTCGAAGAGACCAGGGCCGCCATCGAGGCGGCCTCGGGGCGGAAGGTCGTGGCCCGGCCCACCGATGTGGCCGACCCCGAAGAGGTGAAGGCGCTGGTGGAGCTGGCCCTCGATACCTTCGGCCGCATCGACATCCTGGTGACGAACGGCGGCGGTCCACCGCCGGGGACCTTCGAGGATCACGACCTGGCGGCGTGGCGCGACGCGTCGGCGGCCACGTTGGAGAGCGTGGTGGGCCTGATCCAGGGGGCGCTCCCCGGGATGAAGGAACGGGGGTGGGGCCGGATCCTGAACGTGACCTCCATCGCCGTGAAGCAGCCCGTGGACGGCCTCATGCTCTCCAACGCCCTCCGAGCCGCGGTGACGGGCCTGGGACGGACGCTGGCCAACGAGGTCGCCTCGCTGGGCATCACCGTGAACAACCTCATGCCCGGCTACACCCGCACGGACCGGCTGAAGCACCTCGCGGGGCACATCGCCCGGGAAGAGGGGGTTCCGGAGGAGGCGGCCTACGCGCGCTGGGAGAACCAGGTCCCGGCGGGCCGCATCGGCGAGCCCCGGGAGTTCGGGGCCGTGGTGGCCTTCCTGGCCTCCGAGCAGGCCGCGTACATCACTGGGCAGTCCATCGCCGTCGACGGCGGCTGGATTCGTTCCCTTCTCTGATCGGGTCCGTCCCGACCGCACACGACCCCAACACGTCAAAGGACCGCCGTCATGGCCGGCATCACCGCATCGGACTGGATCTGGAAGGAAGGGGAGCTCATCCCTTGGGCGGACGCCCAGCTGCACCTCCTCAGCACCGCCGTCCAGTTCGGCACCAGTGTCTTCGAGGGGATCCGGGCCTACGAGACGCCCCGGGGTCCGGCCATCTTCCGGCTGCCCGAGCACTTGCGGCGGCTCCGGGATTCGTGCGCCATCTACCGGATGCCCAGCCGGTTCGGGAGCGAGGCCCTCACCGAAGCCTGCGTCGAGGTCGTCCGGCGCAACGGACTCCGGAACTGCTACATCCGCCCCATGGTCCTCCGGGGCTACGGCTCCGCAGGGCTGTACGCGCCGGACTCTCCCGTGGAGACCTACGTGGCCGCATGGTCCTGGGGCACCTACCTTGGAGACGAGGCGCTGGAGGCGGGGGTGGACGTGTGCACCTCGTCGTGGCTCCGGGCCCACCCCAACTCCTTCCCCGTCGCAGCGAAGGCGGCCGGGCACTACGTGAACGCCCAACTCATCAAGATGGAGGCGGTGTCCAACGGGTACAGCGAGGGGATCGCCCTGGGACCCGGCGGACTGGTCAGCGAGGGGAGCGGCCAGAACCTCTTCCTGGTCCGGGACGGCGTGCTCATCACGCCCTTCCTCGACGGCACGTCGTTGTCGGGCATCACCCGGGACGCGGTTCTGCGGCTGGCTGAGGAGATGGGGATCCCGGTCCGGGAGCAGCACGTTCCCCGGGAGTCCCTCTACACCGTGGACGAGCTGTTCTTCACCGGGACCGCCACCGAGGTGACCCCCATCCGTAGCGTGGACCGCGTCGAGGTGGGCGAAGGTCGGCGGGGGCCGGTCACCGAGCGTCTCCAGACCGCCTTCATGGACATGGTGAAGGGCCGCACCGAGGACCGGCACGGCTGGCTCACCGTCGTGGAGGACTGAGGACCGCACCCTCTCGGCGTGCCGGGGCACCCGGCATTCCCCTGGGCGGCGGCGCCCGCCCCTATCCCGCCGTGGAGATGTAGGTCTTCAGGTGGACGTTCTCCTCCTCGGTGGCCCGGCGCAGCGCGTTCACCAGGTCGCCGATGGAGACGATGCCCACCAGCCGGCCCGCGTCGAGGATGGGCAGGTGCCGGATCCGCTTCTCCGTCATCACGTTCATCGCCCGGTTCACGCGGTCGTAGGGGCACGCCGTCACCAGGTCCCGCGTCATGAGGTCGGCCACCCGGGTGCCCGCCGGGTCCGGCGCGTCCCCGGCGAAGAAGCGCAGCAGGTCGCGCTCCGAGAGGATGCCGACCGCGGCCTCCCCATCGACGACGACGACCGCGCCGATGTTGTGCTCCACGAGGAGGGCGACGATCCGGGCGATCGTGGTGTCGGGGCCGGTGGTGACGACCTCGGCACCCTTCGCCTCCAGGATCTGTGCGAGGCGCATGGGATTCTCCTGTTCGAAGGGGTCCGAGCTCCAGTATGCGACCCGGGCGCGTCCCGGGCCAGCGGGCGGGGTCAGAGTCCCAGGTCCCCCAGGAGTCCCGACAGCGAGTCTCCTTTGGGCCGGGCCTCGGGCGAGGGCGTGAATCCGCCGCCGGTATGGACGTTCAAACGGATGGCCTCGACGAGTCGGCGCATCCCCTTCTCGCCCCGACGCTGAGTCATCCGGAACAGGGGTCGCCACGCCTGCCGCACGCCGACGAAGCCCACGATGCCGGACAGGCCGCCGGCCGCCACGGCGACCGCGCCGCCCACGGCGAGCGCCCCGCCCGTCACGGCCGCACCGGTGATGGCGGCGGCGACGGCGACCCCCCCGGCGAGCCCGTTCCCGACCCAGAAGTTCACCCGCCGGGCGTTGGTGGTGGACGCCCAGATCCGGATCTCGGTCCGTGGCTTGGCTGGATTCGCGACCTCGACGGGTGTCAGCCGGATGCTGACCTCCTTGATGTCGGCGTAGTGGCGAAGATCCAGGACGGCCTGCCCGCCGCCCCCGAGACCCAGGCTCGCCCCGGCGTAGAAGGGGATCTCGAACACCAGCGTGCCCCCTTCCAGGGGTGGGCCACCCACGGTCCGCACCAGGGAGAAGCCCTACGGCGGATTGGGGAGCACCCTCTGGAGCGCCGAATACACCGCCTCCAGCGACCCCTCGATCTCGTCGGAGACCCGGTGGACCCTGGGACCCTCCCCCAGGAAGCCATCGGCCCACCGATCGACGGCGGTCGGGGGCTCGGCCCCGAGAGCCGCCTCCTCCAGGGCCCGGTCCACGAACTCCGGGGCGATGCCGGCCTCCTCCGCCGCGCGGCGCACCACCTCCACCGAGTAGTCACTCGCACGTCGTTCCTCGGGCTGGTCGGAAGCCGGGGCGAGCTCCCGGGCCGCCGCCTCGGCCTGGAGACGGGCGGCCCGCTCCCACAGGGCCCGGGCTTGGGCTTCGGTCAACTGGCGTTCCCTTCTCCGGTCGTGGCCGTCCGGACCCCGGGCTCGACTCGGAAAGCTCCTACCGCGAGGCGGAGCCGTGGATCCGCGGGCCGGGCCTCATCCCTTTCGGGCGGAGACCACCGTGACCACCCGGTCGCTCCAGACGAGTCGGGGCTCGAGACCAGCCTCCTTCATGGCCGCCATCTCCTCCTCCACCGGGAAGTACGTGTCCTCCCCGGACCACTCTTCGAAGTGCCGCCAGGCCCGCTCCTCGGGGATCCCGCACGCCACCAGATGGCTCGCCCAGTCCCGGAAGGACGCCGCCCGGTCCGCCTCGCCCCCGGGAAGGGTGACGTCGGCATTCACGAAGACGCCGTCGGCGGGGATCGCTGCGGCGATCCGGCGGAAGACTCCGACCTTGGTGTCCATCTCGGGGATGTGATGCAGGGACAGGGAGGCGGTGACCGCGTCGGCCGCCGGCAGGGGGTCGGTGAAGGACCCGGTGCGGAAGGCGGCCCGCGGCCCGAACCCGCTCAGACGCTCCCGCGCCCGGTCCAACATCTCCGGATCGGCGTCCAGCAGCTCCACCTGGACGTCGGTGGAGCGCTCCAGGAGCTCCGCGGCCAGCGCCCCGGTGCCGGACCCCAGGTCGAGCACACGGTGGGGGGACACATCGAGGGCCTCCCGCGCGGCCACGGCGAGCATCTCCTCGTAGCCGGGGATGAAGCGACGGATGGCCGCGTCGTACTCCCGTACCTCCAGGTGGAGGTGGCGGCGGACGGAGTGGCTCATGGTCGGTCCTCGCGGCTCGGGTGGGTCCTCCAGGAGCTCAGCGCACCGCCGCCGCCCCCGCGTCCTCGTTCCTGGCGTCGGGCTGCCCGACCAGCAGGCCGGTCGCGGGGTCCACGGCGATGGAGTGGGCGAGGCCCTGACGTCCTCGTGACGTCACCGTGTGCCCCATGGCCTCCAGGGCCGCGACCACCGCGGGATCCAGTCCCTCCTCGGCCGAGATCCGATCCGGCAGCCACTGGTGATGGATCCGGGGCGCGGCGATTGCCTGGGGCAGATCCATGCCGAAGGTGGTGAGGTTCAGGATGACCTGGAGGACGGTGTTGATGATCGTCCGGCCTCCCGGGCTTCCCACGACGGCGACCAGCTCCCCGTCCCGGGCCACGATGGCCGGGCTCATGCTCGAGAGCATGCGCTGCTCGGGCCGAGCCAGGTTGGGCTCGGTGCCGATGAGGCCGTCCTCGTTGGTAAGCCCGGGCCCGGCGTTGAAGTCGCCCATCTCGTTGTTCAGCAGGAACCCGCCGCCGGGGACGACGATGCGCGAGCCGTAGCCGTACTCGAGGGTATAGGTGAGCGAGACGGCGTTGCGCTGCGCGTCCACCACCGAAAAGTGCGTGGTCTCCTGCGACTCGGTCGGCCAGGAAAAGGTGGTTG
>DATHRY010000218.1:0-7553 GCA_035464715.1 Longimicrobiales bacterium | reverse complement strand
GGGGGTCCGCTACCTCCTGGCGGAGCCCGTCGAGGGCGGGTGGCAGGTGACGGACCTCATGCAGATCGACGTCACCGGAGAGCGGACCTGGGTCAACGCCGAGGGGGGCGTCACCTGGCGCTACCCCATGCCGGAGGGTCTCGCCGACGTGCAGCTGGGAGGTGGTGACGTCCCTGCGGAGGGCATCGCGCTGCGTGACGGGGTGGTGGAGATCTCTGCGCCCCTCTCCCCGGGCGCCCGCCAGCTGGTGTCCCGGTACCGCCTCGACTCGCTCGCCCTGACCGTCCCCCTCCCCGGCGGGGTCCGGGAGATGGAGATCCTGGTGCAGGAACCGGCACCTGAGCTCGAGGTCACGGGTCTGGCCCGGGCCGAGAACGTGGAGCTGGACGGGGTGGGGTACCGCCGCTGGACGGGGACCGATCTCCTCGGCACGGTGGTCCAGGTCCGGCCGGGGACCGCCCCGAGCGGCCGGTGGCTCTCCCTCCCGTGGCTCTCCGTCCTCCTCGGGCTGGGGCTGGCGGGCGTCGGGATCTACGCCTTCCGACGCGGTCGGGACCCGACTTCCGCCCCCGTTGCCGCTGGGGGAAGCCCGGCGGAACGCCGGAGCCGTCTGCTGGTGGAGATCGCCCGGATCGACGAGGCGCTGGAGTCGGCGGCCGCGGCCGAGGCCGCGCGCCTCGAGTCCCGCCGAGCCGAGCTCCTGGCGCGCCTCCGGGAAACGGCCTGATCCGTGGGCATCGTCACCACCCGGGCGATCCTCCTGCGGGCCCACCCCTACTCGGAGTCCAGCCGGGTGCTCCGGTTCCTCACCGAGGACCACGGCGTGGTGGGGGTGATGGGGAGGGGGGTGCGGAAGGGCGGGCGGGGTGAGGGCCTCGACCTCTTCGCCGAGACCAGCCTCACCCTCCACGTGAAGCCCGGGCGGGACCTCCAGACCCTCCGGGAGACCAGCACCGTGCGAGACCGCCGCCGGCTGGGTGGGCATCCGCTGCGCCTGGCGGCGGCGGGGGTCCTGGCCGAGCTGGTGCTGCGGCACCACGGGGAGGCGCCCGGCGCGGACGTCTACGCGGGGCTCTCCCGGGGGCTCGACGACCTGGAGAGCGCCGAGGTGGGTGCGGTGGTGCCCGTCCTCCTGGCCCGGGGGTGGGTCCTGGTGGCTCTCCTGGGCTTCCACCCCCAGGTGGAGGGGTGCGTCCGATGCGGGACCCCCCTGGGGCCGGACGAGGTCGGGCGCTTCGACTTCGAGGCCGGGGGCGTGCGGTGTTCCCGGTGCACCGGGGAGATGGCCGGCCCCCGGATCGGACCGGGCGCCCGGGGCCAGCTCACCGTCCTGCTCCGGGGCGGGGTCCCGGACGTCCTTCGCCGCCCCCGTGCCAACCTGCAGCTCCTCTCCGACTTCATCACCCACCACGTATCGGGCACCCGACCGCTGGAGGCCTTCCGGATGCTGAGCTCCTTCCTGCCGCCCGAGGACCCCGGGGAGCGGCTCGAGGTGCGGTCCGCCGAGCGCGCACCGGCTCCGTCGGGTGGGACGGTGGACGATGCGTAGCCTCATCCTCGGAACCGCCGGGCACATCGATCACGGCAAGACGGCTCTGGTCCGGGCCCTCACCGGGATCGACACCGATCGCCTCGCCGAGGAGAAGGAGCGGGGAATCACCATCGACCTCGGGTTCGCGGAGCTCCACGACGAGGAGCTGCGCCTGGGGGTGGTGGACGTCCCGGGCCACGAGGGCTTCGTCCGGAACATGTTGGCAGGGGCCACGGGGATGGACGTGGTGGTCCTGGTCGTGGCCGCGGACGAGGGAGTGATGCCCCAGACCCGGGAGCACCACGCGATCCTCCGCCTTCTGGGCGTGCGTGCCCTCGTGGTGGCCCTGACCAAGGCGGACCTGGTGGAGCCCGACTGGCTCGGGCTCGCCGAGGACGACGTGCGGGATCTGCTGGACTCCGGGCCGTTCGCGGGTGCACCGATCGTGGCCACCTCGGCCACCACCGGCGAGGGCCTGGAGGAGCTCGGGCGGACCGTCTTCGACGTGGCCCGGCGTATCGAGGGGCAGGACCGGCTGGACCTCACCATGCTGCCCGTGGACCGGGTCTTCACCATCCGGGGCACCGGTACCGTGGTCACGGGGACTCTCTGGTCGGGCCGTCTGAAGGTGGGGGACCGGGTCGATCTCGTCCCGGGGGACATCCGGGCCCGGGTCCGGGGGCTCCAGGTCCACGGCGAAGAGGTGGACGAGGTAGACGCCGGCCATCGAGCCGCCGTGGCCCTCACGGGGGACGGCGTGGGCACCGATACCCTCTACAGGGGGCAGACCCTGGTCACCCTTCCGGGGTGGGAGGCGAGCCGGATGCTCACCGCCCGCATCGAGGTGCTGGACACCGACTGGAGCCTGGAGAAGAACCAGCGGGTGCGGGTTCACGTCGGTACGGCCGAGGTCATGGCGCGATGCGTCCTCCTGGGGGCCGACCGGCTGGATCCAGGGGAGGAAGGATGGGTGCAGCTCCGACTCGAGCAGCCGGTGCTCGCCCGGGCCCGGCAGCGTGTGGTCCTGCGGAGCTATTCGCCGGTGCTGACCTTCGCCGGCGGGGCGATCGTAGAGGTGTTTCCGCCGAAACGACGCCCCGGCGCCTCGACACCCACGGCCGCCTTCGAGGCCGTGAGCGCAGGAGGCGACGCCGCGCTGTCCGCGGCGCTGGAGCTTGCGGGGCCGGCCGGCGTGGCGGAGTCCCTGCTTCCGGTGGTCACCGGCCACACCCCCGGGGTGGTGGCGACGTCCCGGGATCTGTGCCTCGGCGGGGGCGCCATCTCGTCGGACGGACACCTGGTGGGGCGGGGCCCGGTTGCGGCCCACCGGGAGGCGGTCCTGGCGGAGGTGCGGCGGATCCAGGCGGCGGAGCCGTACCGGGCCGGCGCACCGGTGGAGTCCCTCCGGGCCCTGGCGCCGCCCACGGCGCCGAAGGGCTTCACCGATGCCGTGATCAAGCGTTCTGTGGAGGCCGGGGAGCTCGTCGTGCGGGACGGCGACGTGGCGGAGCCGAGCTTCAGGCCCAGCTTCTCGCCCGCCCAGACCGCGCTCCTCGAAGACCTCGGGGCACGCTACGCCGAGGCGGGCCTGGCCCCTCCCACGCTGGACGAGCTCCCGGAGGCGGCCCGCTCGGACCCGGCCTTCCTCGCGCTGATTCGTCGGCTCGAGGACGAAGGCCGCCTCGTGCAGCTCGAGCCAGGGCTCCTGGTGGATGCGGCGGCGCTGGAGGACGGGATCACCCGGACCCGGGCCAAGCTGGGCGGGGCCAAGGGGTTGGGGCCTGCGGACTTCAAGGAGGTCTTTCCCGTGAGTCGCCGGCACCTCCTGCCGATCCTGCGCTACCTCGACCGTTCCGGAGTCACGCGGAACACCGGTGACGTGCGGGATGTCCTACCAGATAACGGTCGCGCCTGATCTTCATGCCGGTGGGCCGGATCTGCTTGACCCCGGTGGACGCCGGCGCGTAGCTTGCCGCACCGGGTGATGTCCATCCGGCCCATTCGTTATCGGGAGCGCAGCAACGAACTTCTGCTACGGCCAACTGCACATGATGAGACGCTTCGTGGGCGTCTCGTTCGTCCTCCTCGCCTCTCTCGCCTTCGCGATGCCCTCCTCCGCCCAGGGGGGCGGTCAGGCGGGATCCCCGCAGGAGACGAGCGGATTCCAACTCGAGCAGAATTATCCGAATCCGTTCAACCCGGAGACCCGGATCCCCTTCGTCCTGGGGGCCGACCTCTTCTCCTCCGGGCAGCCGGTCGTCGTGTCCATGCGCATCTACAACCTGCTCCAGCAGCCGGTTGCGGCCCCGGTGGCGCTCCGGCATCCCGCCGGAGACCGGGCTCCCCTGGTCCAACTCGAGTTCACTGCCCCGGGTCGGTACGAAGCCTTCTGGGACGGCCGGGACTTCGGGGGGAATCAGGTGGCCTCTGGCCCCTACTTCGTGCAGATCACCGTGAATGGGGTGAGCAAGCACATGCGGATGTTCGTTCAGAAGTAGCCTGCACGACGCGGGCGAACGGGGAGGGCGCCGCTTCGCCCCCCGGACGGGTCATTCGCCCCGGTCGGCCAGAAGCTCGAGGAACTCCGCGGGCGACGAGAGCTCCAGCAGCCGCGCCGGCACCTCGGGCTCCTTGGCGAACTGCGCGATCTTCCCCAGAACCGGCAGGTACTGGTTCGAGACCTCGAGCGGTGGGGCCACGATCAGGAAGAAGTGGTTCACCGGCTGAGCGTCGATGGCGTTGAAGTCGACCCCGTGGACCTTGCGGCCGTAGGCGAGCCGGAGCCGGTTCGCCACCAGCGAGCGACAGTGCGGGATCGCGATGCCCTTCCCGATACCGGTGCTGCCCAGGTTCTCCCGTCTCTTCAAGGTCTTGAAGAGGATCGACTCGGATCGCTCGTCGAGCTTCAGAAGACCGACGAGCTCGCGGAGGATGTCGTCCTTGGCATCACTCTCGAGGTTCAGGCTCACGGCGTCAGCCGTGAAGAAGTCCTTGAGCTTCATCGGGATGGGGCCTCACCGGACGGGGGCGTTCACTGGACACGGCAGAAAACGTAACCAAGGCGGCGCCACTCGCCCAAGGGCTCGATCCGGACGCGCCACGCCGCCGCGCCCGGGCGGTACCGGGGGAGCGGTGAGAACGAGCCCATCGCCGACCGACGCGGGGCCCGGGCTTCGGACTCGGTGCCGGCCCCTCAGCCCGGGCCGTCGGCGGGCGCGGCGGTCGATGGGTCCGTCCGGGCCGGGTCCCCCGTCGGAGGGGTGTTCGAAGCGTCCGCCGGGATCGGGGCCTCCACCTCTCCGGGCGTCTCCCCCTCCCGGTCGGCTTCGACCGCCGCTCCACCTTCCTCGGGCTCCTGCTCCTCCTCTTCGTAGATCCGGCCCGGATACCCCACGTAGCCGGGGTATCCGATGTAGCCCGGCGGGTAGCCGACCCACGGGCCGGGGCCGGAGACGCCCACGTAGACACCCGCTCCCGTGCAGGAGGCGAGGGAGAGGCCGAGGGCGGCGGTGAGGACTCCCAGGACGGCTCTGGGGATGCGGCGGGCGGGGGTCATCGGTCCTGGCCCTCCGGTGGCCACTTCTGAAGGGTGAGCGCCGCCCCGGTGGGGTCGGCGATGATGGCGACGCTACCGTTTCGCCGGGAGGGGTCGGCGGGCAACAACACCCGCCCGCCCAGCTCCTCGGCCCGGGCCGCCAGGGCGGCCGGATCGTCCACCAGGACGTAGGGAAGCCAATTCGGTTGCACCGCGTCGAGCTGGTAGGTCAGCAGGCCCGCCTGGGGCTCCTCCCCCACCCGGAAGACGCGGTAGTCCGCCCCTCCCCCACCCTCCACGGGTTCCGCCTCATACCCCACCAGGGCCCGGTAGAAGGCCGCGGAGGCGTCGGCGTTCCGGGTCCAGAGCTCGGTCCAAAGCCAGGCCCCAACCCGCTCCCTGTCCGCGGCGGGATCTCCCGATGCCGAACGCACCAGCGACAGCAAGGCCCCCTGGTCGTCGCGGACGAGGGCCACCCGGCCCCGCTCGGGGAGCTCCCGTGGCTCGGCCAGCACCATTCCTCCCAGCCGTCGGACGTCGGCGACGGCGGCATCCACGTCCCGGACCGAGAGGCTGCTGATCCACTGCGACGCATTGAAGGACTGCTCCCTCAGATCCTCGGCGGCCGCGATGCCGCCGATGGCGCGCCCGTCCAGGAGGATGGTGGTGTACCGGTCGGAGGGGTCGTCCTCGGCGAAGGTCCAGCCCAGGAGTTCGCCGTAGAACCGGCGGGCTGCCGCCACGTCGGTGGTCAGGAGATCGTGCCAGACGAACTGTCCCACCCGGACCTCCGCCGACGGCGAGGGACTGATGGGAGGGACGTTGACCCCGGAGGGCGCGCAGGCCGCCAGGGCGAGGGCGGCCGCCGCCAGCGCCATGGCGCGTCCGGCGGGGGCAGGGGAGGGGAAGGGCACGAAGACACCTCTGGGGTCGGAAGTCACGGCGACGAAAGGATCGCGCACCATGGGGCCCCGGCAGGGCGGGCGCAACGTATTCGCACGCCGGACCCGGTTCACCCGGCATCGGCTCGCGTGATAGCTTTCCACCATGTCCACCGACGTCGCTGCAATGCTCCGGAGCTCCTACACCCCGCTGTACCTGGCCCCCCAGGCCGGGGTGAGCGAGTCGCCCTTCCGACGCCTGTGCCGGGAGTTCGGCGCGGACGTGGTGGTGACGGAGTTCGTGAGCGCCGAGGGGATCGTCCGCCAGAACGAGAAGACCCTGGACTACCTCCGTTTCGACCAGGAGGAGCGTCCCATCGGGATCCAGATCTTCGGCGCGGATCCCGGGTCCATGGCCGAGGCCACCGCCTTGGTGACCGAGGTCTTCGGGCCGGACTTCGTGGACATCAACTTCGGATGCCCGGTGAAGAAGGTGGTGAAGCGGAACGGGGGAAGTGGATGCCTCCGGGACCTGGACCTGGTGCAGGCCATCATCCGGGCCTGCGTCGAGGCCACGCCCCTCCCGGTGACCGCGAAGATCCGGAGCGGGTTCGACGAGAAGACCCGGGACCCGGTGACCATCGGCCTCCGCTGCCAGGAGGCCGGAGCGACGGTGCTGACGCTGCATCCCCGGACCCGGGCCGACATGTACTCCGGGCACGCCCGCTGGGACGAGATCGCCGCCGTGAAGCGGGCTCTCGAGATCCCCGTGATCGGGAACGGCGACGTCCGCACCGGGGACGACGCCCGCCGGATGCGGGACGAGACGGGGTGCGACGGGGTCATGATCGCCCGGGGAAGCCACGGCGACCCGTGGATCTTCAAGCAGGCCCGCGCCGCCCTGGACGGAGAGCCCATTCCCCCGGAGCCCACCGTCGAGGAGCGCTTCCACATCTGCATCTCCCACGCCCGCAACGCGGTCGCCTACGAGCCCGACGCCGAGAAGGCCATGCGGGAGTTCCGGAAGCACCTGGGGTGGTACACGAAGGGGCTGCCCGACGGCAAGAAGCTCCGCCAGGAGCTCTTCCAGGTAACCGCGTTGGCCGAGGCCCGCGCGCTGCTGGAGGCATACCTGGAGGAGCATCGGGCGGTGGCGGTCGGCGAGGGCGTGAAGGGCGATTGAAAGCCCGTCTTTCGGGGCTGATGGTGGTGCTCGGGCTCGCTGCGGGACCGGCGGCGGCGCAGGTGGAGCTCCATGTGGTGGACGTCCAGGGACGTCCCATCCGTGCGGTCCAGGTGGAGGTCTACGGGACCGGCGAGCTGCTCGAGTCCGTCTCCACGGGCCCTACCGGTCGGGTCACCCTCTCCACCGCCCGCTGGGCCGCCGTTCGTCGGATCCATCTGAGCCATCTCGGCTTCCAGACCCTCGTCCTCCCGGTCGGGGACGTCCGGGACGGGTCCCCCACCCCTGTATCACCGGCCTGTCGATCTACCGGGGCCCGCCGCGATCCAGCGACGCCGTCGCCTTCCGCGAGTGCGTGGCGTCCCACTGGGGGCGGGACTGAGTCCGATGCCGCACCGTGGACCGAAGTGCCTGTGATCGTGT
>DATHRY010000217.1:0-3140 GCA_035464715.1 Longimicrobiales bacterium | reverse complement strand
GGTACTCCCGCCGCCTCCACTTGGAACGGCCTGATCACCGGTGTGGTGGTCAGGCCGTTCGTGTTTCCAGAAATCGCGAAGCTCGAGCGGCGGGAGGCGAGCCCGCGCGGGACGCGAGCAAAGCGAGCAGACCGGTGGACGGGTTCGGCGCCGAAGGCGCAACGCCGCGCCGGAGGCGTGGCGGTACTCCCGCCGCCTCCACTTGGAACGGCCTGATCACCGGTGTGGTGGTCAGGCCGTTCGTGTTTCTCGGACCTCCGTCACCCCCGTCCCGGCGGCAGACGCGAACACGGCGGGGTCTCTGGGCGAGACGTCGAAGACGGGGGCCGGACCGCACCCGACTTCAGAAGCGTTCCCCCTTCGCCTCCCTGAGATGGCTCCCCACGGGCCGGATCCGCGTCCACATGGTCCAGAAATAGACCGCCAGGCCCGCGATCTGTCCGAGCCCGCCGGCCACGACCACCCAGCCCAGCATCGGGTGGTCGGACCAGGCCCGGGCCGCCTCGGCCACGAAACGCCCCGCCGTTGCCACGGTCAGGATCCAGTAGGCCGCCTCGGCTCGGGCGGGGGAGTATCGGTCGTCGTCCTTGGCGGCCCTGGGGAAGAGCCACAGCGCTACGCCGAGGATCAGGAACATGACGAATCCGACGAAGACGGCGTGGGCATGGGCCGACGCCAGATATGGATCCGGCCACCGGCCGAAGAGCTCGCGCCGGACCAACATCCAGCCTCCCAGCCCGAGGCCGGAGAAGAGGAAGACGATCCCCGTCTTGATGAACCTCCGTACGAGCGTGTACACCCGTCAGGCGTTGGGCTCGAGCGCCACGGGGCCGTGGTCCAGCACGGCATGGATCTCCTCCGCGAAGTGGATGAACTCCACGTAGGCCGCGACCCAGGCCCGTCCGGCATCGAGGTCGTCCGGGGCGTGCGACGCCAGTCGCCGCAGCGTCGCGAACCGCTCCCTGAGCTGGTCGCGCACGCTTCGGATGAGGCTCTCCTCCATCTCCGACAACGATCCGCTCTCCACAGCCCGATCGGCCTCCGCGATGCCCGGCGCCGGTTGGTGCCCCGCCGGCTTGAGGCCCGTGAAGGGGGCTCCCTCACCCTCGCGATGGGTGCGGACGACGGTCTCGAAGAACCACTGGTCGGCGAGCTCCCGGGCCGCCGGGCTCTCGTCCCGTACCCGAAGCGTCCGGATGAACGCGTCCCTGATCCGGGGCTCGTCGTCCGGCTGGACCCAGATCAGGACGTGATCGACCCGGCCCGTCTCGAGGGACCGGATCGCAGCCTGCACCACGGGACCGTCGAGGCTGTCGCAGTGGGCGGCAGCGCCCGTGGGGCTGAAAAGCATCGCCATCACCAGCAGACCCGATAGAGCCATCCTCCCACTCGTCTTCATCGTTCGTCTCCCTCGTTCATGAATGGTGCTGCGCCCCCAAGGTGTGCATCAGGGCGCAGGAGCCCGGGGCGTCGCCCGCCTCGCAGCGTGCCACAAGGCCGACGAGGGCCTCCCTGATTCCTTCGAGCTCTCGCAGCTTCCTCTCGACGCGGGCAACCTTCTGCAAGGCCAGCTCCCGGACATCGTCCGGAGTTCGGCCTGGACTCACATGCAGGTCCAGGAGGTCCCGGATCTCCCCGAGGGAGAAGCCCAGGTCCTTGGCCCGAAGCACGAACTGCAGGCGCCGCTGCGCCGCCCGGTCGTACTCGCGGTACCCGCTCGTGGACCGTGACGGCTCCCGGAGTAGCCCCCGACGCTCGTAGTAGCGGATCGTCTGGGTCGTCACCCCCGCCTCCTCGGCCAGCTCTCCGATTCTCATCTTACGTCTCCCGGACTCGACTTCACATGAAGGGTAGACCTTGCAGTGTGGTACAAGGTCAAGGGGCACGACCTCCCCACGCACGACCGGCACGTGACCCGCCCCCTCTCGGGGACGTCCGGCAGCTGTCGCCGGAGCTCGTGCGGGTATTCCTCCGGCGGGCCCCCTCAGCCCCAAGCCGGCCGGCTCATTCCCTCGACCACCAGCCGCCGATGCCGAGGCCGCGCCCCGGCGGATGGCGGCGGCCGTCGCCGGGAGACCCGCGGTGCTGGACTTACGGCACGGTCCCTCCGAGGATCTCCCGGCCCAGCTCCTCGAGCTGGGCCTTGGTGCAGCCCTCGAAATCGTGGTGGCAGGTGCCGTCGTAAGCCGCGCACAGGCGAACCCGGGCCTGCCCAACCACCATCTGGTCCGCCATGTGGAAGAGGACGTGGTCCTCCTTGCCGATGTGGCCCCGGATGAGATCGACGTACCCCCGGCCCGCGTGGATCAGCCGGGTCCGGGCATCCCCATTCCCCTCCCGGGCCGCGGGCAGGGCGGCCCGCATCGCGGCCGTCGCCTCCCGCCCCAGACGGTGCTCGTGGAGCATGACCGCGATGGGCCCCGAGTCACGGGGGAGCCCGTGGGCCTCGAGGGTCGGAAAGAGGAGGTCCTCCTCCTTCCCGTGATGGCAGGCGTCGGCGAAGAGGCGGATGAAGGTCACGCACTTCTCGACGGCGTCGAAGTCCAGCGCCTCGGGCGGTGCGCCCAGGAGGCGGTCGAGGGCCGCGGCCACCGCCAGGATCCACTGGTGCTCGTCCCGCAGGACCTGCGTCGGATGAGACTCCGTCATGGTCGGTCGTTCCGTTGGGGGGTGGCCGCCGGCGATGCCCGCCGACGGGTGTGGATCGCCCGGTGCTCAACGTCCCCGGGGCCTCCCTCCGAAGGCGCGGCCTTACCCGGCCGCCCCCTTGCTCCCGCCGGTCGAAATCCGGACACCGGTATCCTAGATGGTCCCGCGCCGGGTCGGGTGTCGGGCCGACGATGATCCCGGTGTGGGGGACTCTCCCACGGCCCAGGGGCGCCGCACGACCTCACCGGCGGATGAGGAGTGGCCTGGGCATCGCCCCCGGACCACGCGCGAGGACGGGCGCTCCGGGGGATCCCGGATACCGGTCGTATTGACGCCCGAGGGTGGAGGCCGGATGATTGATTGTCAAGACGTGCGTCATGATTAACAGATTCACTTCCACGAGCGGGGCCGAGCATGGCATCGGTTCGGGAATCGGATGTCGGGGGGCGGCGCTGGGACACGGCCGGTACCGCGTCTGTGGTGGTCGCCTT
>DATHRY010000216.1:0-3895 GCA_035464715.1 Longimicrobiales bacterium | reverse complement strand
GTGGACATGAGCACGTCCAGCCGCACCGAGCGGTGGGACCTGGGTGCCAGCTATCGGCGCGTGGGCCGGTTCTTCCGGGCCCTGGATCAGGCACTCGACGTCCGGGTGGGACAGATCCTCGACCCCCTGGCCACGCCCGATTCCGGTCCCCTTGGCGACTGATACCGTCCGCATGCGAGCCGTCCTTCCGCGGGCCCTGGCCTGCGCCTGGTTCCTGACGTTCGTGGCCTGCGGGGGGGGCGACACCCCGTCCGACGGCTCCGGTGCGCCCCTGGACGCCGTGGAGGCGGCCCCGCAGGCCCGACGCTCGTTCGAGCGGAGCATCGTCTTCGTCTCCACGGGTTCCGGTCCCCGGATCGTGGTCCCCTGGCTCCTGGAATCGGTCACCCGCCCAGGCGGCCTGGATCGGATCTACAGGGGCTTCCTCCTCCGGGACGGCGAGTGGGAGCCCTTCTACCGGAGCGCCTGGAGCACGGGGCCCCAGCGGGAGCCCTGGCAGATCGTGCCCGAAGGCCCCTTCCGCATCCTCGTCGGCGACGGAGGCCGTCTGGACCGGGTGGTGTTCGACGGCGGGGGTCGGCAACTCCAGCTCACCCTCGAGGAGGGGATGGTCGAATGGACCGGCTCCCAGGGCGGGTCCTTCGGGCTGCTGGAGGGGGGGCTGACCCTGGGGGACCGCCGAGTGCCGGGCTGGGTCCTCGACGTGTCCCAGGGCGTGAGCCTGGAGGAAGGCACCCTGGGGGACTGGCTCTTCCTGACCGCGGGCGACGACCTGGCAGTGGTCGTGGAGGCCCCGGTGGATTCCGGCGGCGACGTCCGCTATCAGGGGTGGGCCCGTCGGGACGGGGACGAGGCGCGGTGGCCCCTGGTGGACGTGGAGTGGGAGACCACCCAGGCCTACGATCCGGCCCGGCGGGAGATCCCCTCGGTCCTGGTGCTGGCCACCCCCGACGAGGGCCTGACGGGTCGCCTGACGGTGCGGTCGCTGCAGCTGGAGGCCCGGGACGGCGCGGGCCCGGTCCTGCCGGTGGACGGACTTCTCGAGGTCGAGGGCCGCCTCGAGCTCGACGGCTCGGGCGTGGACGTCCGCGGCCTCCTTCGACACCGGGCGCGGCGGATGCCCCGTGAATGAGGACGTGCTGGCCGCGGTGATCACCGTGGTGTTCGGTGCCCTGGCCGGGGGCCTCACCAACACCGTCGCCATCTGGATGCTCTTTCATCCGTACGAGCCCCCCCGGCTGTTCGGGCGTTGGCGCCTCAACTGGCTCCAGGGCGCCGTCCCGAAGAACCAGGCCCGCCTGGCGGCCGCCATCGGGCGGACGGTGGGCAACCGTCTACTCACCGCCGACGACCTCACCCGGATCCTCTCCGCCGAGGAGTTCCGGGGGGCCTTCGACGAGCGCCTGGCCGCCTTCCTGGACGAGGTGCTCCACCGGGAGCGCGGGACGGTCAGGGAGATGCTCCCCGCCGAGGTCGTGCCCGAGGTCGAGGGGTTTCTGCACCGGGTCGTGGACCACGGGTTGGAACGACTGGGCGAGTACCTGGCCTCCACACGGTTCGAGGAGGCGGTGGAGGCCCGGAGCCAGGGGATGCTGGAGGCGGTGTCGGACCAACCGATCGGCGAGCTCCTGACGCCGGCCCGCGAAGCCGCCGTGGCCGAGGCGGTGGACGAGTGGCTCCAGAACGCCGCCGAGAGCGAGGACTTCCAGCAGGCCGTCGAGGACTATCTGGAGCGCTCCTCCCACCGGCTCCTCGCGGTGGACAGCACCTTCGAGGAGGTGCTCCCCGAGGGGCTGGTGGGGTCCTTCGAGCAGGCCATCGGCAGCTACCTGCCCCTGGCCATCGAGCGGCTCGGCTCCCTCCTCGAGGACCCCCAGGCCCGGTCCCGGTTCGAGACCACCATCCGGGAGTTGTTCCACCGCTTCCTCAGCGACCTGAAGTTCCACCAGCGGGTGGTGGCCCGCATCGTCGTCACCGACGACACCGTGGATCGGATCCTGGACACCATCGAGAAGGAGGGGGCCGAGCGGCTCTCCGAGATCCTCGTGGACCCCGCCGTCCGGGACGCCATGGCCCGCGGGGTGAACGAGGCGGTGGTGGACTTCCTGCGCCGCCCCGTACGGTCGGTCCTTGGAGAGCCCGACTCGGAAAACGTCATCCAGGCCCGACACACCCTGTCCGGGTGGATCGTGGGGATGGCCCGGGACCCCCAGAGCCGCACCTTCCTGGTGGAGAAGCTGCAGCTCGCCATGGACCGGGCCGGGGCCCGAACCTGGGGCGAGGTGCTGGCCAAGGTGCCCCCTGAGCGCATCCAGCAGTGGGTGATCCGGGCGGCCCGCAGCGAGACCGCGGCCCGCACGGCGCACGAGCTGGCGACCCGCTTCGTCGACGGGCTCCTGGACCGGCCCATCGGGACGCCTTCCCGCTGGCTCCCCGAGGACGCGGCGGATCGGCTCGAGACGAGCGTGGGTCCGGTCCTGTGGGGGTGGCTCCAGGGCCAGGTGCCGGACGTGGTTCAGCGCCTGGACGTCGCCCGACGGGTCGAGGCGAAGGTGATCGAGTTCCCCACGCCCAGGATGGAGGAGCTGGTCCGGAAGGTTACGGACCGTGAGCTGCGGCTGATCGTCCAGCTGGGGTATGCGCTGGGCGCCTTCATCGGGTTGGCGCTGGTGGCCGTGGACTACCTGATCCGCTAGCGGACCGGAGCACGACGGTCGTCGCGAGGCGGGGTGGCCGGGTGCCGGCGGATCCCCGGCGGCGCCCTCAGTCCTTCCGTTCCGGGGCCGCCGTCTTGAAGTAGCGGCGCTGTGCGCGCCGGTTGGAGGCCCGCTGGTCCTTCCGGAGCCAGTCCAGGGGGGTGAAGACCCTCTTCACCTGGTTGCGCTTGGCGCCCCCCCGGTCCATCGCCTTCTCGATCTCGTCCGGAGTCTGCTCGTAGCGCCCGGGGAGCCCGAGCCAGATACCCAGGCCCACGGCCAGTACACCGAGGAGGATCTTCAGGATGAGCACGGGCAACCGCCTTACTTCTTGAACGACTCCAGCGCCAGGATTCCGAGGCCCAGGGAGAGCACGATGGCCATGAGGTTCGTGCCTACCGCGACCATGGCGACGACGGTCCAGAACACCAGGTGGGTGAAGAGGTAGCCGCCGGGGACCAGGTCTCGCATCTCGCTCGCTCCGGAATTCGCAGGTGTCGCAGGGGAGAGGTCTTCGGAATATGGCGCCCCGGGGCCGGGAATCAATCCACCCCGGGCACGGCGTCGCTCCGATCGCGAATCCGGGACCGGGCCTCGGACAGGTATCCGGGCGCGAGGCCGAGGAGGTGGGACACCTTGCGGATGAGGTACGCCTCCCGGGCGGAGAGCTCCCCGTCGGAGTACACGATTCCCCACATGGTCTCGGCCAGGACCATCTTCTGGCCCGTGGAATAGTGGTCCCGGATCAGCCGGGTGAACTGCCAGAGATCGGTGGCCCGGGACCGCTCCTTCTCGGCCAGCTCCAGCAGCTCCGCGGCCTGGTCCGAGTCGAGGCCCCAGTGCCGGCGCACCGCGTTCTCGACGTGCTGGCGCTCGTCGTCCGTGAACTCGGCGTCCACCTGGGCCAGCTCCAGGAGGAGGGCGCACGCGGCGAGCCGGACCTGCGCGGGCGCCTCACCGCCGTCGCCGTCCGCCTCCCCCTCCGGAGGCGCCATGGACGAGAAGAAGAAGCGCTTCAGGGCCTCCAGCATCTGTCCTCCTGGTGATGTGTGACGCCACTAGACGTCGTGGATGTCGCCGCCCTCGACCTGACGCACGCCGATCCGGAGGGGGACCCCGATCGCCGCCACGGTGAGCAGGGCCGCGCCTCCGAACCCCAGGACCAGCGGCAGGGTGGCGGCCGGCTGGCCCGCCAGGCG
>DATHRY010000215.1:0-9543 GCA_035464715.1 Longimicrobiales bacterium | reverse complement strand
TGCTCGGGGACATGCCGTGGATCGATGTCCGGCACCTGGACGCCCTGGTGGACGCCTTCGCGCCGGAGGACGGGAGGGGCATCTGCGCCCCGGTGGTGGACCGGAAGCGGGGCAATCCCGTCCTGTGGGCGGCCCGCTACTTTCCGGAGCTCCGGGCCCTGGACGGGGACGTGGGCGCCCGCCATCTCCTCGCCGAGCACGAGGACGACCTCTGCGAGGTGGCCGTGGGAGGTGGGGGCGTGCTCCGGGACGTGGACACGCCGGAGGCCCTGGACGGCATGGATGTCACGGATGGGGAGTGAGTCGATGTTCGAGAGCATAGAAGGAACCCGGGCCGCCCTGGAGGGCGAGGGCTATTTCGCCGACGAGGGGTTGGCCACCGGCCTCTTCCTGTCCCTTCGGATGGGCAAGGCCCTGTTCCTGGAAGGCGAGCCCGGGGTGGGGAAGACCGAGGTCGCGCGCGTGCTCTCCGCGATCCTGGACACGCCCCTCATCCGGCTGCAGTGCTACGAGGGGCTGGACATCAACCACGCGGTCTACGAGTGGAACTATCCGCGGCAGCTCCTCGCCATCCAGGCCCGGGCGGGGGCGTCCGGGGGCGACGTCGCCGACATCTTCTCCGAGGCCTATCTCCTGCGCCGCCCGCTGCTGCAGGCCATCGACCGGAGCCACGAGCGGGCGCCGGTCCTCCTGATCGACGAGCTGGACCGGGCCGACGAGGAGTTCGAGTCCTTCCTGCTCGAGCTCCTGGGCGACTTCCAGATCACGATCCCCGAGTTGGGCACCTTCCGGGCGGACCACCCACCGGTGGTCATCATCACCTCGAACCGCACCCGCGAGATCCACGACGCGCTGAAGCGGCGCTGCATCTACCACTGGATCGACTATCCCGGTCCGGAGCAGGAGCTGCGGATCGTCCAGCGGAAGGTGCCCGAGGCCGGCGATGCCCTGGCCCGCCAGGTCGTGGCCTTCGTGCAGGCGCTTCGGGACGAGGGGCTGTACAAGCTCCCCGGCGTCGCCGAGTCGCTGGACTGGGCCCGGGCGTTGACGCACCTGGCGGCCGAGCGCCTCGATCCGCAGCTGGTGGACCGCACCCTGGGGCTCCTCCTCAAGTACCAGGACGACGTGGACCTCGTCCGGGGCCGACGGGCCGCGGAGGTGCTGGCCACCATCGAGATGCCGTGAACGGGGCCCGGCTCCTCGAGAACCTGGTGGGGTTCGGGGCCGCGTTGCGGGCGGTGGGGATCCCGGTGACGCCGTCCCGGGTGGCGGAGCTGGCCCGGGCGCTGACGTGGGTGGAGCTGGGGGATCGGGAGCAGGTCTTTCGGACCGCCAGGGCCCTCCTGGTCAGCCGCCGGGAGGATCTCGCGCTCTTCGAGACGGTCTTCAACACCTTCTGGCGCGCTCCGGACCCGAGCGGGCCCCGGGCCGGGAGGCGCCCGCCGCCCCCTCGGGATCCGCCCCGCCGGAAGCCCTTCGTCATCGCCAGCTACGCCGCCTTCAGGGCTCGAGCCGGCATGGAGGAGCGGGAGGTGGCGGACCGGGCCGGCACCTGGACGGCCGAAGAGCGGTTCGGGCCCAAGCGATTCTCCGAGATGACCGACGAGGAGCTGCGTGAGGCCCGCCGACTGCTGGCTCGTTTCCGGTGGGACCTGGCCCGGCGGGTCACGCGCCGACGCACCCCCGATCCCGCCGGCTCCTCCGTGGACCTCCGTCGCGTGCTGCGCCAGGCGAGTCGCCTCGGCGCCCTGCCCGGAACGCTCCCCCGGAGGACGCGGGTCGAGAAGGAGCGCCCCGTCGTGCTCCTGGCCGACGTGAGCGGCTCCATGGAGCGCCACGCCAAGCTCGTCCTCCACCTCTTCCACACCCTCGTGCGGTCCATGTCCGACGTGGAAGCCTTCGTCTTCGGGACGCGGCTCACGCGCATCACGCCCTACCTGCGGCTCCGGAACGTGGACCGGGCCCTGGGTCAGGCAGGTCGGGAGGTCGTCGACTGGGCCGGCGGGACCCGGATCGGGGAGTCCCTGGGTGCGTTCAACCGGATCTGGAGCCGTCGGGTGCTCCGGCGGGGGGCGGTGGTCGTAGTGGTCAGCGACGGGTGCGACCGGGGGGATCCGACGGTTCTCGCCCGGGAGATGCGATACCTGAAGCACCGCTGCCACCGGCTGATCTGGCTCAACCCCCAGGCGGGACAGCCCCGCTATGAGCCCCGGGTTGCGGGAATGGCCGCCGCACTGCCATTTGCAGATCACTTCCTGCCCGCCCACGACATCCAGTCCCTGCGCGAGTTCGCCGAGGTCCTCACCCGGGCCCGGAGGGTCGGACGCCGCGTGGGCCCGAGGCGCCCCGTAGGCCGTCGATCCGGCCCGGGACCGGCCCAGACGGGCGAGGCGGGTCGATGACCCCCTGCGTCGGAGAGGCTCATGAAGGTCGAAGGTGACTACACGTTCGACGGTCCCCAGCAACTCGTCTGGGACACGCTTCTCGATCCGGAGGTGCTGGCCGGGGTGCTCCCCGGCTGCGAGAAGCTGGAGCTCGTCGGCGAGGACGAGTACGAGGGGGCGCTCAAGATCAAGATCGGGCCCGTCCAGGGTCAGTTCATGGGCAGGGTGAAGCTGGAGGACATGCAGCCGCCCGACGCCTACACCATGCAGGTGGACGGCCGGGGCGCGCCCGGATTCGTGAAGGCCACGGGGCACCTGCGGCTCGAGCCGGCGGGCGACAAGACCCAGGTGAGCTACGACGGCGACGCCCGGGTCGGGGGCCGTCTGGCCAGCGTGGGCCAGCGGCTCGTGGAGAGCTCGGCCAAGGCCATCATCAAGCAGAGCCTGGACGGCCTCAACGCTGCGGTGCAGGCCCGGGCCGTGGCCGGTGCCGCCGGCGAGGCCGCGCCTCCCCCGGTGAAGACACGTCCGCCCTCCCAGGCCGAGTTCGCCGCGACGGTCGCCCGGGAAGTGGCCCGGGACGTCATGCCCGCGTGGATGCGCTACGCGCTCGTCGCGTTGGCCGGTCTCGTGATCCTGTACCTCTTGTTCGCCCTCCTGACCTGAATCACCGCCCCGGCCGGGGCCTTCGGGGCTCCGCACCGGGTGCCGCAACCGCTGCTCCATTCGCCCGACACAAGGAGGAGTCCCGTGATCCCCGGAGAGTTCGACTACCACGCGCCGTCCAGCGTGGACGATGCGGTGGCGCTCCTGGAACGCCTGGGCGACGACGCCAAGGTGCTCGCGGGCGGCCACAGCCTCGTCCCCGCCATGCGCTTCCGGCTGGCCCTGCCCCAGCACCTGGTGGACATCAACGGGATCGACGGGCTGGCCTACGTCCGTGAGGAGGGCGGGGTCCTGGCCCTGGGCGCCATGACCCGGGAGGCCGAGATCGAGCACTCGGACGTGGTCGAGGCCCGGTATCCGCTCCTGGCCGACGCCGGCCGGGTCATCGCGGACCCCCTGGTCCGGAACCGGGGCACCGTGGGCGGGAACCTGGCCCACGCGGATCCGGCCAACGACCACCCCGCCGTCATGCTGGCCTACGGGGCGACCCTGGTGGCCCACGGCCCCGGGGGGCGTCGGGAGATCGGGGTGGACGACTTCTTCGTGGGGCTCTTCGAGAGCGCGCTGCAGCCCAGCGAGCTCCTGGTGGAGATCCGGATCCCCGCCCCGGGCCCGGGCTCCGGCGGGGCCTACGAGAAGTTCGAGCGCAAGGTGGGGGACTACGCCATCTCTGCCGCCGCGGTGCAGCTCACGCTGAGCGGTGGCACGTGCACGGCGGCCCGGATCGCCCTAACCAACGTGAGCCCCGTGCCCATGCGGTCGCCCGGCGCCGAGGCGGCGCTGGTGGGGAACGAGCTCACCGACGAGGTGGTGGAGTCCGCCGGCCGGGCCGCCGCCCGGGAGTGCGATCCCTCGGCGGACCTGCGGGGGTCCGAGGACTACAAGCGCGACGTCACCCGGGTGCTGGTGAAGCGCGCCATTCGCAGGGCCGCCGAGCGGGCCCGGGGAGGTGGAGCATGAGCAGGCACACCATCACCGTCACGGTGAACGGCGAGGCGGTCACGAAGGAGATCGACGCCCGGACCCTGCTGGTGCACTTCATCCGGGAGGACCTGTCGCTGACCGGCACCCACATCGGCTGCGACACCACGAGCTGCGGGGCGTGCACCGTCCACCTGGACGGCACCGCGGTGAAGAGCTGTACGGTGTTCGCCGTCCAGGCCGACGGCCGCGACGTGGAGACGGTGGAGGCGTTGGCCGCCGGCGGGGAGCTGCACCCCCTCCAGGAGGGCTTCTGGGAGAAGCACGGGCTGCAGTGCGGCTACTGCACCCCGGGGATGATGATGGCAGCCAAGGAGCTGCTGGCCCGCAATCCCGATCCCTCCGAGGAGGAGATCCGCTTCGGGATCTCGGGCAACCTCTGCCGGTGCACCGGCTACAACAAGATCGTCGAGGCCATCCAGTACGCGGCGGCCAAGCTGCGGGAATCCACCGAGGAGGCGTCGGTATGAGCCAGGTCGAAGATCGCGTCCAGAGCATGCACCCGGTGCCCGAAGGGGCCTCCGCCCAGGTGGAGACCACGGACGAGGTGCGGGTCACGACGCCCGAGAAGATCTGCGGGATGGGCCACCGCATGAAGCGGAAGGAGGACGCACGCTTCATCCGCGGGAAGGGCACCTACGTGGACGACGTGAAGCTGCCGGGGATGCTCTACATGGACATCGTCCGGAGCCCGTACGCCCACGCGAAGATCCTGAACATCGACGCCAGCGAGGCGCTGGCCACACCCGGGGTCGTGGCGGTGATCACCGGCAAGGACCTGGAGGCCGCGGGCGGCCTCCACTGGATGCCGACGCTCATGTCGGACACCCAGATGGTGCTGCCCATCGAGAAGGTGGTCTACTTCGCCCAGGAGGTGTGCGCCGTGGTGGCGACCGATCGCTACACGGCGGCGGACGCCATCGAGAAGGTGTTCGTGGACTACGAGCCCCTGCCGGCGGTGGTGGATCCCTTCGAGGCCATGAAGGACACGGTCATCGTCCGGGACGACAAGGAGGAGAAGACCAACCACATCTGGCACTGGGAGGCCGGGGACCGGGAGGCCACGGACCGGGTGTTCGCCGAGGCCGCCACCGTGGTGAAGGAGAAGATGTACATCCCCCGCATCCACGTGGCCTCGATCGAGACCTGCGGAATGGTGGCGAACTACAACCCCGCCACCGAGAAGATGCAGCTGTACATGACCACCCAGGCGCCCCACGCGGTGCGGACGGTCTTCGCCCTGGTCAGCGGACTGCCGGAGCACAAGATCCAGGTCATCTCGCCGGACATCGGCGGGGGTTTCGGCGGGAAGGTCCCCGTGTATCCCGGCTACGTGATCTGCACCGTGGCGAGCCTGGTGACGGGGAAGCCGGTGAAGTGGATCGAGGACCGGAGCGAGAACCTGCAGGCCGACTCCTTCGCCCGGGACTACCACATCGAGGCCGAGATGGCCGCGGACGCCGAAGGCAGGATCACCGGCCTCCGGGTGAAGACGCTGGCGGACCACGGCGCGGCGGACGCGGCGGCGAACCCGTCCCGCTTCCCGGCGGGCCTCTACAGCATCTGCACCGGCTCCTACGACATGAAGGCCGCCCACGTCGAGGTGGACGGCGTCTACACCACCAAGCCCCCGGGCGGCGTGGCGTACCGGTGCTCGTTCCGGGTCACCGAGGCGGTGCACATGGTGGAGCGGATGACCGACATCCTGGCCCACGAGCTGGGTGAGGACCCGGCGGACTTCCGGATGCGCAACTTCATCCGGCCCGAGCAGTTCCCGTACAAGTCGCCCACGGACTGGGAGTACGACTCGGGGAACTACCCGGCCGCCCTCGAGAAGGCCATGGAGATGATCGACTACCGGGCGCTCCGTCGGGAGCAGGCCGAGAAGCGGGCCCGGGGCGAACTCATGGGGATCGGCATCTCGAGCTTCACCGAGGTGGTGGGCGCCGGGAACTCCCGGGACTTCGACATCCTGGGCATCAAGATGTTCGACTCGGCCGAGATCCGGATCCACCCCACGGGGAAGGCCATCGCCCGCTTCGGAACCAAGTCCCAGGGGCAGGGCCACGAGACCACCTACGCCCAGATCATCGCCGAGGAGCTGGGAATTCCGGCCCAGGACGTGGAGGTGGAGGAGGGGGACACCGACACCGCCCCCTACGGCCTGGGCACGTACGCCAGCCGGTCAACGCCCACCGCCGGGGCCGCGGCGGCCATCGCGTCCCGGAAGATCAAGGCGAAGGCCCGGAAGATCGCGGCCCACCTGCTGGAGGTCGGGGAGGACGACCTGGAGTGGGAGGTGGACCGGTGGCAGGTGAAGGGGTCGCCGGACCAGCACAAGACGATCCAGGACATCGCCTTCGCGGCCTACACCAATCATCCCCAGGGGATGGAGGCCGGCCTGGAGGCCACCGACTACTACGACCCGCCCAACATGACCTTCCCCTTCGGCAGCTACATCGCCGTCGTCGACATCGACAAGGGGACGGGGAACGTGACGGTGCGGCGCTTCGTGGCCGTGGACGACTGCGGGCACATCATCAATCCGCTGGTGGTCGAAGGGCAGATCCACGGAGGCCTGACCCAGGGCCTGGCGCCGGCGCTCTTCGAGGAGATCGTCTACGACGAGAACGGGCAGAACCTGTCCGGGACGTTGGCCGACTACCTGGTGCCCACGGCCATGGAGTCGCCGAAGTGGGAGACCGGGCACACCATCACGCCGTCGCCGCACCATCCGCTGGGGGCGAAGGGGGTCGGGGAGTCACCCACGGTCGGCGCACCGCCGGCGATCGCCAATGCGGTGGTGGACGCCCTGTGGCATCTGGGGGTGCGGCACGTCGACATCCCCATCACCCCCGAGCGCGTGTGGAAGGTGCTGCGCGAGGCGGGCGTCGGGGACTGAGGATCCGGACCGAGGAGCGACCAGGGCGTTCGAGGGGAGGGGCATGTACGACGAGTTCTTCCGGAGGGCGGGCGAGCTTCGTGCCGCCGGTGTGCCCTTCGCCACCGCCGTGGTGGTGCGGGCCGAAAGGCCCACGTCCGGCAAGGCGGGCGACCGGGCCATCGTCACGTTGGACGGGACGATGCACGGATGGATCGGGGGGAGCTGCGCGCAGCCCACCGTGGTCAGGGAGGCCGTGCGGGCCCTGGCCGACGGCACCCCCCGGCTCATCCGCCTCTCCCCGGACCCGGGCGCCGCTCCGGTGCCGGAGGGGATCGAGGAGGTCCCCATGACCTGCTTCAGCGGAGGGACCCTGGACATCTTCATCGAGCCCCACGCCCCCCGACCCCACCTCCTGGTGGTGGGGAGCCTCCCGGTGGCCCAGGCGCTGGCCCACCTGGGCAAGGCCATGGGGTACACCGTGACCGCCGTGGATCCGGCGGGGGGCGACGCCATGGCCCACGCCGACGCGGTGCTGCGGGACGCTGGCGACATCGCGCCGTTGGTCACGCCCCTGACCTTCGCCGTGGTGGCCACCCACGGTGACTTCGACGAGCCCGCCCTGGAGGCGCTCCTGGCCACGTCGGCCCCGTACGTGGGCCTTGTGGCCAGCCGGGCCCGGGGCCGCGCGGTCCTGGACAACCTGGCCCGGGACGGGGTGGGGGAGGCGGCCCGGCAGCGGGTCCGGTTCCCGGCGGGGCTGGACATCAAGGCCAAGCGCGGGGACGAGATCGCGGTCTCGATCCTCGCGGAGATCGTCCGGACGCTCCGGACCATGGGGGACGTGACGTGGGACGAGGGGGCGGGGGAGGGTGCTGCCGAAGAGGGCGGACCGGACCCCGGCGCCGCCCCGGAGCCGGAGATGGCCATCGACCCCATCTGCCACATGACGGTGAAGGTGGACGGCGCGCTGCACACCTTCGAGCACGGCGGCACCACCTACTACTTCTGCTGCGGCGGCTGCCGGGGCCGCTTCGCGGAGGATCCCGAGGCGTACCTCCCGGTGGCCTGACGGGGCCCGCGTGCGCATCGAAGATCTGAGCCTGGGAGAGCTGCGGGACCTGACCGACGCCACGGTCCTGGTGGCCGCGGCCAGCGACGCCGGGCTCTTCGAGGCCCTGCACGCCGAGCCCGCTTCCGCGTCCGAGTTGGCCGAGCGGCTGGCCTACGACCTCCGGGCCACGCGGATCGTCCTCCAGTCCCTGGTCGAGACCGGTTTCGTGGAGGAGGAGGGGGAGCGGTTCCGGCTGACCGATCGAGCGGCACGGGAGCTGGGCGACCCCGCTGCGCCGGGCTACGCGGGGCGGGGCCTCCCCCACTGGATCCGGTCCGTCCGGGCCGCCACCCGCCTCGGCGAGGTCCTTCGTCGGGGTGGGCCCCTGGAGGAGCGGTCCCCCCGGCGGAGCCCGAAGGACGTGGCGCGGTTCACCGCCGCGATGTCCGCGGCGCCGGCGGAGCGCGTCACGCGGATGGTGGACCTCTGCCTGCAACGCAACCCGGGCGCCCGGACGGTTCTCGACCTGGGGGGCGGTCCGGGGCACGTGACCCGGGCCTTCGTGGAGCGGGGGCTCCGGGCGACGCTGCTGGACACTCCCGACATCACCGACCACGTCATCGACGCGTTCGACCTGCGGGGGGTGGCGGGGCTCGAGGTGGTGCCGGGGGACTTCAACCGGGACCCGCTTCCCGCGGGACCGTTCGACGTGGTCCTCCTCTCCAACGTCATCCACATCTACGGGGAGTCCACCGTCGGTAACCTCCTCGCGAAGGCCGCGGGCGTGCTGGCGCCGGGCGGCGTCCTGGCGGTGGCGGAGTTCCTCCGGGGACACTCGTCCCGGGCCGCGCCCATGGGGGTGCAGATGCTGCTGAGGTCCGCCGAGGGGGACACCTATACGGAGGCGGCCATCCGAGGTTGGATGGAGGACGCCGGCCTGGGGGAGGTGCGGGTGGACGCCCTGGACGAGGAGCGGCAGCTGGTGACGGCGATGCGGGGTGGCGAGAAGGTCGACGGCGCACCGACGCAACGGGGGAGCGCATGACCCAGTTCGAATACCTGGCGATCGCGTTCAGCCTGCTCTACTCGCTGGCCGCTCTCCGGATCATCGGCGGCCTGTCGGAAGCCTTGGAGGGGGAGACCCGGAGCCTCCCGCACCTCGCCCTCTCCCTGGTCCACCTCTTCCTGGTAGCCGTGAGCTTCTGGGTCTTCTGGTCGCTCAGAGATGCGGACTGGACCTTCATCGGCTTTCTCGTCGCCCTCCTGATCCCGGGTGCGCTCTACTACTGCTCCACGGTGCTGATCCCCGCCGAGCCCGAGTCGGTCGCATCGTGGCGGGACCACCACGTGGAGGTGCGGAACCGATGGTACCTGGGTCTCGCGCTCTGGGCCGTGGGCGCCGCCCTCAGCGCCACGGTGAATCTCGGAATGGGGCTGGCCCACCCGGCCCGGGGCATTCAGGCCATGGCCCTCGCGGTGGGCGTCGTGGGAGGGCTGAGCCGAAACGAGCGGATTCACCGGGGTCTGGTGGCCCTCCTGGTCGTCCTGGCCGCCGTGACGGTGGCGGCCCAGCTCCG
>DATHRY010000214.1:0-16663 GCA_035464715.1 Longimicrobiales bacterium | reverse complement strand
CGGGATGTAGGGCCGTCCAGCGGTGGGCGCCGGGGCGTCTGCGGTGAGTACCTTCGCCAGGACCGCCTGGGCGGTGGCTCCGGTGAAGGGCGGCTCGCCCACGAGCATCTCGTAGAGCACGCAACCCAGGCTGTAGACGTCGCTCGCCGCCGACGGCTCCCGGTCGGCGCTGGCCTGCTCCGGGCTCATGTAGTACGGCGTGCCCACCGAGAGGCCCGTTTCGGTGAGGCGGCCCCCGCCCGCCGCGCTGACCGCCAGGGCGATCCCGAAGTCCGCCACCAGCGGCCGGCCATGGCTCAGCAGGATGTTGGCCGGCTTGATGTCCCGATGCACCACTCCCTGGGCGTGGGCCACCTGGAGGGCATCGGCCACTTCCGAGGCGATCCGGACCGCCTCGTCCACGGGAAGCTGCTTGGCCCGGTCGTGGCGGTGGCGCAGCGTCTCGCCCTCGATGTGGGGCATGGCGAAGAAGAGGAAGCCTCCGGCCTCGCCGGAATCGAAGAGGGGCAGGATGTTGGGGTGCTGCAGGTTCGCCGTCGTCTTGATCTCGGCGAGGAAGCGCTCCCCGCCCACGACCGCCGCCAGCTCCGGTTTGAGAACCTTGAGGGCGACCTTCCGTCCGTGTCTCAGGTCCTCGGCCAGGTAGACCGTGGCCATTCCGCCCTCGCCTAGCTCGTGCTCGATGCGGTAGCGATCGGCAAGAGCGGTGCGGAGGCGGGAAGAGATGTCGGTCATAAGGGCCCGGGGGGAGGAAACCGGTGGAAGATCCGCCCCGCCTCGTCCCGTCCGCAAGCGAGGGGAAGCCAAGGGTGGCGATGGGCCGGTCCCGCTCCGGCGACTCCCGTCGGGGAGCGTGCCTTACGTCGACGGTCGCAGCCCACCGCCGAGGGACTAGCGCCCCAGCTCGTCGAACACCCCCTCGATGCGCCGCCGCAGGTCCGCATCGGGGAGCTCGCCCCGACCGGCGCCCAGGTTGTCGACCATGTGCTCGGGGTCGTCCGTGCCCGGAATGACGACCGTCACGGCGGGATTCGCGAGGTTGTACTTCAGGCAGAGCTGGGCCCAGCTCGTGGCGCCGATCTCGGCCGCGAAGTCGGGGAGGGGCCGGCCGCCCACCAGGGAGAAGACGCCGCCGCGGCCGCCGGCGAACGGTCTCGCCACCACCACCGCCACGCCGTGATCCGCGGCCAGCGGGAGGATCCTGTCGGCGGCGGCCCGATCCAACACCGAATAGTCGATCTCGATCATGTCGAGGTCTTCTTCACGGATCAGCCGCTCCAGCTCGGGATACTGCTCGGCGCTCATCGTGGTGACGCCCAGGTACCGGATCCGCCCGGCCTCCTTCCACTCCCGCAGGATGGGCAGAACGATGTCCACGCCGTCGAGGAAGTGGACCCGCATGGCCGATACCTGCTCCACCCCCAGCGCGGTCATGCACCCCTCGAGCGAGGCGACGGCCTGCTCCCGGGTCTCGGGCGTAGGGACCTTCGTCGCGATGAAGATGTCGTCCCTCAGGTCGAGCTCCCGCAGGATCCGGCCGATCACCTCCTCGGCCCGACCACGGCCGTAGATCCGGGCCGTGTCGATGAAGCGGGCGCCGCCCTCGTTCATGACCCGCACGATCTCGCGCAGCGGCGCGATCTCCGCCTCGGTCTGCGCCCCCCACTGGTTCGTTCCCACGCCGACGACGGGGAGCCGCTCATCCGTTCCGGGGATCGGTCGGGTGATGAGCTCCTGGGCGCGGCTCGGCACCCTGCCGAAGAGCGGTGAGGGTCCACCGACGGCCAGGCCGGCCCCGGCCAGGAGTCCCAGCTTGATGGCATCGCGGCGGGTCGTGGTCCGTGGGTCGGGCCGAGTCATGTCGTCACCTGCTCGTGTCATCGGGATCGTCGGGGGAGACGCGTACGCTGCGCCCCGTCGAGGCATCTCGCCAGAGGGGAATCTCGACGTCCCCTCCCGGCGGTTCCCGGACTACGTGTATCTCACTGTGGATGGGGACCTTCCGTCGAACACTGTAGGCACTCGGGGAAGAAAAACCGCGATTCCGGGCCCATTGCGGCCATAGCTTTGGACAGGAGGCGGCGCGTGGAGTTTTCGCTCGTCGTTCGGACTCGGGCGCTCGACGCCGTCTCGCCAAGGCCCTACCGCCGAGATCAAGGAGGCCCTCCGATGAAGATTCGATCGCTCGCGCTTGTCGCGCTCCTGGTCGTCCTGGGCAGTCATCCCCCGGTCAGCGTTGCGCGCCACGCGCCGTCGACCGCGCAGATGCCGGTGATCGTCATCCCCGACGACCCCGCGGTCCAGAAGGACTGGGCGGCCGTCAACCACTTCCGCGCCGCCTTGCGCGACCTGGACGTCCGCGTCGTCGATTCCGTGGAGCCCGGCGACGTCGCCCTCGAGGTGGTGGTCCAGTGCGTGGACCGCGCCAACGGACCGTTCCACATCGTGGTCGCGGCCATCTCCTATCTCAAGCCACTCGCCGACCAGGTCGAGTCGCGCACCCGACCGGCGCTGGCGATGAACAGCGGATCGGGCGAGCTGCGGGACCTGGTCCGGACGATGGCGGAAGACGTCTTCGAGATCCTGGTCGAGGTCGACGCCACCTCCGACTGACCCCGTTGGCGGTGTCGAGCTGAGTGGGCGCTGGGTCGCGGATCCGGAGCGAGCGACCCGCGATGGTCGAGGAAGGAGCGGGTGCGTGGCCGACCGAGGTCCGCTAAGCTCCGGTTCCCACTCCACCCCGACGGCTGCCCATGGTATCCGAGATCTTCGATGCGTCCGCCTGGCGCGAGGTCCCCGGCTTCGAGGACCTGAGCGACGTCACCTACCACCGTTCCCTGGACGACCGCACGGTCCGTATCGCCTTCGACCGCCCGGAGTGCCGCAACGCGTTCCGGCCACGGACCGTCGACGAGCTGTTCCGGACCCTGGAGCACGCGAGGACCTCGTCGAAGGTCGGCTGCGTCCTCCTCACCGGGAACGGACCGTCCCCCAGGGACGGGGGCTGGGCCTTCTCGTCCGGTGGCGACCAGCGGATCCGCGGGGCCGACGGCTACAAGTACGAGGGCGAGGAAGGGGAGGCCGATCCCGCCCGGCTCGGACGCCTCCACATCCTGGAGGTCCAGCGGCTGATCCGCTTCATGCCGAAGATAGTGATCGCGGTGGTGCCGGGGTGGGCGGCCGGGGGAGGGCACAGCCTCCACGTCGTCTGTGACCTGACCCTCGCCAGCAAGGAGCACGCGCGGTTCAAGCAAACGGATCCCGACGTGGCGAGCTTCGACAGTGGCTACGGGTCCGCGTACCTCGCGCGCATGGTCGGGCAGAAGCGGGCCCGGGAGATCTTCTTCCTCGGCTTCGACTACACGGCCGACGAAGCGCTCGCGATGGGGATGGTGAACGCCTCCATCCCCCATGCGGAGCTCGAGCAGACCGCGCTGAGCTGGGCCCGGACGATCAACGAGAAGAGCCCGACCGCCATGCGCATGCTGAAGTACGGGTTCAACCTGATCGACGACGGCCTGGTCGGGCAGCAGCTCTTCGCCGGCGAAGCCACTCGGCTCGCGTACGGCACGGACGAGGCCCGGGAGGGGCGGGACGCCTTCGTCGAGAAGCGCGACAAGGACTTCTCGCGGTTCCCCTGGCACTACTGACGGTCCCACGGGGCTAACCGGCTCGAACGGACTCTCGTCCGGTTCAGTGGCATCGGCGACCCGTCGCGAGCGGCGCGGTGTCCGGTTCTCGGTGCGGAATGCGCGATGTACGAGTGCGGAGGCCCGAGCGGGACTCCGCCTCGTTGCCGCCATCCGCCGACCGAAGGAGGAGATGAGATGTACACCTCACCCCGGACCCGCTGCACTCCCCACCCCCACCGGAGCGTCTGGCTGGTGGCCGTGGCCGCCCTGGCCGCATGTGGGACCGATGATCGCCCCACGGGCCCGGCAGATCCGGACGCGGGGTTCGGCCTCGTCTCGGACCGGGCCCAGCTCGCTCTGGCCAGCGCGCGCACGGACGCCCGGGCCGACGTCGACGGCGAGCACGGCGTGGTGCAGATGCGCCTCAGGGCCGAGCTCGGTTCGGTTCCCGACCTCGCGGGTCAGGACGTGATCGCCACCTGGGAGCAGGCGGGCGGGATCGAGCCCCAGCCGTTCGTGGTCGCCATGCCGGCAGGATGCTTCGCCCGGAACGAACGGGGCTACCGCGTGCGGGACTTCGAGGCCTGCGGGGTCCGGGCGACACTCGGTGGGGAGGCCGTGCCCTTGTTGGAGTTCGACGCGGCGATGGGCATCGAACCCCAGCCCTTCACCCCGGTGCTCCGGATCCGGGCCGCCATGGGCATCGAGCCCCAACCCTTCGCCGCCGCCCCCCTGCTGGGGACCCTGGCGGGGTCGGACTTCGAGCTGGCGGTCGGGGCGTCGAGGGCCGGCCTCCCGACCCAGGGGATCGAGAGCGTGTCGGGGATCTCGCCGAATCCGTTCCTGATGGGAGCGCGGACGCGGGCGCTGGCCGAGACCACCGACTCCGGGGACGCGTTCGTGCGGGCGGGGTTCCAGGCCGGGTTCGCGGAGATGCCCGCCCTCGCCGGTCAGGACGTGGTGGTCACGTGGGAGCAGGCCGGGGGAATCTCGCCGAACCCCTTCCGGGTGAGCATCCCCGCCGGGTGCTTCGTAGCGACCGACGGGGGCTTCCTGGTGCGGGACTTCGAAGGCTGTGGTGTACGGGCCTCGCTCGGCGGCGAAGCCGTTCCACTCGCCGGGTTCCGAGCGGTGATGGGGATCGACCCGACCCCGTTCGCGCCGTTCAGCCTGCGGATCCAGGCCGTGATGGGCATCGACCCCACACCCTTCAGCCCCTCTGGAGTGGTCGGCACGCTCGGTGGCGCGGTCCTGGAGGTGTCGATCGGGGCCCACCGAGGGCTGGCGCCGCCGCTGGGCATCGGGGCGGTGTCGGGGGTGGAGCCGCAGCCCTTCTGATGGGGTGAGGACGGCAGCACGATCGGCCAGCGTGGGGTGCCGGCCGTCCGTCACGGGAATGCGAAGGGTCGGCGTCGGGACGTCCTTCAGGGTGACCTGCCCGGCGGCGGGCACTCTCGAGCCTACGAGCACCAGGCTCGAGTGGGCGCCCTGCTCAACTCCAGGCGTTCATCAGTCTGGAGACGTGGGGCGTCTCCTGCGCTCCTTCGAGCGTGAGGCCATAGAACCGCTCCAACACACCGTCCAGCTGCCCGAGGACCGACACCCCGTAGCTCTGGACGATCTCCTGCTCCACGAGCGTCGGGGCCACGAAAAGCCCCATTCCACTCCTGCCCAGGAGCTGCAACAACCCTACGTTCTCCACCTCTCCCGTGATCCTGGGATGCACTCCGGTGCGCGCGAACCACGCGTCCAGGCCTCGACGCAGCGGCGTATTGGCCGTGTGTACCAGAAAGGGGGCCTCGTCCAGCCCATGAGGGAAGTCGTTCGCGTAGCGTTCGGTCAGTTCGGGCGTCCCGAAGAGGGATACCCGGGATTCGGTCAGGAGCCGATTGCGCACGCGCACGGGGTCCGTGGGTGCGGACGGTGAATCGCTCAGGACGACGTCCAGAGTCCGGGAGGCGAGGGCCGCGATCAATCGGTCCCGTTTCCCGGTGCGGAGGTTCACGCGCAGTGCCTCCGTGTGTGCACCGAGCGACGGCTGAAGGAGGCGGTGAGCGCTCAGCAGCGGGAGCGAGTCGACGATGCCCACGGAGAAGCGCGTCGTCACCTCCGCCGACCGGCTCTCCAGCGCGCCCTCCAAGTCCTCCGCCAGGGCGAAGATCTCCGCGGCGAATCGCTGGACCATGCGCCCGTCGTCCGTCAACTCCAGGCGGTTGCCTAGCCGACGGAACAGGGAGCGTCCGAGGGACTCCTCCAGACGTTGGACCTGCGTGCTCACCGTGGGCTGCGTGACGTTGAGCACCTCGGCGGCGCGGGTCACCGTACCCTCGCGCGCCACCACCCAGAAGTACCGGAGGTGCCCGAAGTTCACGCGTACTTCTCCCCTCTCACCACCTGAACGTCCGTGAGCCAGGCGGCGACGGCGTAGTGGGGGAAGTATTCGGACGCCAGCATGTCCAGGATGGATCGGGCGGCATCCTCACCGGCCAGCACCTCGATTCGGACGCCTTCGCCCGGAATGTCGCCGGTCCGCATCCCCTTCGAGCCACGCCCGCGCGAGGCCGTGACCGTGTAGCCCGTGGCGCCGAGTCCCATGACCCGCCTGGTGAGTTCTTCCTCGAGCACCGTTTCCGCCACGATCGTGAGGAGGGTGACGGGAAAGAGGCGTCCGTCCGATGGCGTCATGGGGTCGCGGCCAGCCATAGGGAGAGTTGGTAGTACAGCGGGATTCCGATCACGATGTTGAACGGGAATGTGATCGCGAGGGACGCCGTAAGGGAAAGGGTTGGATTGGCCTGTGGCAACGTGATGCGGACCGCCGGTGGGGCCGCGATGTAGGAGGCGCTGGCCGCCATGGCCCCCAACACCGCAGCGCCCCCGACACCGAGGCCCGCCGCCCGCCCGATCAGGACGCCCAGAGCTCCGTGGGCGAGGGCCATGCCGATCCCGAAGACCAGCAGGTAGGGGCCCGCGCGTTTCAGGTCGCTCAAACGATCTCCCGCGACGAGGCCCATCTCCAGCAGGAAGATGGTGAGAGCTCCTTTGAACACGGGCCCGGTGAAGACGGGGGCTACCTCCTCCCAGGCTTCCGGGGACGAGACGTAGCCGATGAGCAGTCCGCCCACGAGGAGCACCAGGGTTCGCCCCGTCAGCACTTCGTGCATCACCTCGGACACGGGGCGATCCGTTCCAACCTTCAACGCCCCGATCAGGAGCGCGATGGCGATGCCCGGGCTTTCCAGCAGCGCCAGCAGCGTGGGGAGGAAGCCTTCGGCGGGCGATCCGACGGCCTCGACGAAGGTGAGGGCGGCGATGAAGGTCACCGCGGACACCGATCCGTAGTGGGCGGCGATGCCGGCCGAATCCGCCACCCCGAAGCGCCCGGTGCTCCGGAGGACCCCGTACGAGGTCAGGGGGCGGACGACCCCCAGGGCCAACGTCGCGACGGCCGGGAGAACGATGACCGCCAGGGGCGCGGCCCCGAGCTCGTGTCCGCCCTTCAACCCGAGGGCGAAGAGCAGATAGATGCCCAGGGCCGCGTACACGTCCTTCGGAAGGGCTAGATCGCTCCGCATCCGCTTCGCCAGGATGCCGAGGGCGAACGCGAGGGTGACCGGGGAGAGGAGATTGACCCGGAGAATGTCACCCACGGTCACCCCGATCCACGATCTCCACACTGCCGGTGGCGAGGTCGTAGACCCCCCCCACCACCCGGAGACGTCCCTCGCTCACCATCTGGGCCACCACCGGAGAGGCCCGGCGGACGAGGCGCGCCTGGTTGCGGACGTTGATGCGGATCGCTTCGGCCGTGTCGCCTTCCGCTTCCTCGACGGCGGGGAGGATGTGGCTGAACAGCGCGGAGATCTGGCCGGGCACGGCGCCCCGGGCGGCGGCGGCGCCCACGGCCCCGCACGACGTGTGGCCCAGGACCATGATCACCTGCGACCCGAGCACGCCCGCCGCGTACTCCAGGCTGGCCACTTCCTCGGTGCCGGCGACGTTGCCCGCCACCCGGACGACGAACAGGTCGCCGAAGCCCTCGTCGAACAGCAGCTCCGGGGGCACCCGGGAGTCGGCGCAGGAGAGGATCGCCGCATACGGGCTCTGTCCCTCCGCCAGCTCCCGGACGCGGGCCAGGTCCCGGCGGTCGCCGACCGTGCGGCCCTGGACGAACCGCTCGTTGCCGGCCATGAGCCGGGCCAAGGCCACGTCCGGGGTCTCCGGTCGGGCGAAGCGGGGGTGGTGTGTCGGGCTGGCTCCATGGGCTGCCGTGGAGGTCACGGCGATGCCGGCAGCGGCAGCCGCCGTCAGACGAACGAAGTCCCTTCGACCGATCGTTTCCATGTCTCACTCCAGGTGGGGGATGGATGGCGGAATAAGCTCCCCTCCTGGAAGAACATCTACAAGACATATATCTACATGGTTGATATAGACATCGTCTATACTTGGAGGTACGGCGAGCCCAGGGCGGATCCAACGCGAGTGCGCGAATGGAAGCTCCGTGTCGTTCAGCTGCCGCGGAGCATCACCGGCCCCTCATCCACCCCCACCCACCACGCTCGCCCGGTAGTCCAGGGGTGGATCCCGGTCCCCGAGGAGCGGCTCGTAGGTGTAGTCGGCGCCCCTGCGTCGCAGGAACTCCTCGGTGGCCACCTCCAGGAGGGCGGGCGTGGTGAAGAGGTCGTACGCGGTGAAGGCAAGGGTCTTCGCGGCGTTGATCATCCCCTTGTTGCCGATGTCCGTGCCTCCGGCGGCCACGGCCTGCCAGGAGTGGGACGAGGTGCCCGGGACCCAGGTCGCGGTCCGGAGCCCCGCGGTGGGCACCGCCCAGCTCACGTCCCCCACGTCCGTCGATCCCCCGGACCCGACCTCCCGGACCTCGAAGGGCTCCACCTGCTCGGACGCCTCCAGGGGCGGTGCGTCCTCGGGCAGGCTGCTCCGGATGAGCTCCGCGAAGCGCCGTTCCTCGGCGGTGTACGGCACCCCTCCGACCCGGCTGAGGTTGTCGTACATGGCCCGGGCCAGGGGCTCGTTGGGCAGCAGGTTGTAGATCCCGTGGATGACTTCGTACTCCATCCGGGTCTCGGTCCCCAGGGCCGCGCCCTCGGCCGTGAGGACGACCCGTTCGAAGAGGCGCCGGACCTCGTCGGGGTCGGGGTGGCGGACGTAGTAGTAGACCTCGGCGTAGTCCGGGATCACGTTGGGCGCCGAACCCCCGGCGGTGATGACGTAGTGGATGCGGGACGCAGGAAGCACGTGCTCCCGCAGCAGGTTCACCATGTCGTTCATGGCTTCCACCCCGTCCAGCGCGGAGCGGCCCCGCCACGGCGCCCCCGCCGCGTGGGCCGACTCGCCGTAGAACCGGAACTTGGCCGACTTGTTGGCCAGCGACGACGAGGCGTGGGCGCTGTTCTCGGCGGCGGCGTGCCAGTGGAGCACGGCGTCGACGTCGTCGAAGAGCCCGTCCCGGACCATGTACACCTTGCCCGCGCCCCCCTCTTCGGCCGGCGTCCCGTACACGCGGATGGTGCCGGGCTGCCCCGACGCCTGGAGCCACTCCTTCACGGCGATGGCCGCCGCAACGGAGCCGGTGCCGAAGAGATGGTGGCCACACGCGTGGCCGGCGATCTTGCCCGGGATGGGGTCCCGCTCGGGCGAGCGGCTCTGATTGATGCCGGGCAGCGCATCGTACTCGCCGAGGATCCCGATCACCGGCCCCCCCTCGCCCCATGACGCCACGAAGGCGGTGGGGATCCCCGCCACCCCATCGACGACGTCGAAGCCCGCGTCCCGGAGCAGGCTCTGCAGCGCCGCGGAGGACCCCGTCTCCATGTAGCCCACCTCGGCCAACTCCCAGATCTCCTGTGCCACGTCGACGTACGCCGCCCTGTTGGCGTCGATGAAGTCGGCCATCATCTCCTTCGCGTCCTGCGCAGCCGCCGGAGTGGGGGGAGCGGCGATCAGCATGGCAGCGGTCCAGATCGTGAGCGGGAGGGCACGCGGCCGGCGGTGGGGAAGGGGGTGCATGGAACGTCTCCGGTGAGCTGGGATGAGAGGCGCACGGTAGAGTCGGGCGGAGCGGGGGACAACCTGTGTTCGTCAGCCGGAGGAGCGCGGGACCGAAGGGCACTCGCGATGTCTGCGGTCCGGTCCGAAGCGGGTGCGGTGGGGGCCGGGCTCCCCGTGGCGACGCAGTGTACGTCGTCGAAGGGTCACGGCCGCCGCGCATGGCGCTTTCTCGGATGGCGGGCCGGCGGCCTGGCGGGTGCGCGGTACCGGGTGGGCGAGAACCTGGCGGTCGACTTCGACCTCGCATTCGCCGCCTGGGACGACGGAGAGATCTTCGGATCCGAGCAGGTCCGATCCTGGCGTCTGGGCTTGACCCTCGTCTACCTGGTCGACTGAGTCCGCTCGGGGACCTGTCGCAACGGACCGTTACCGCTCGAGCGCCCGGCGGATCAGCTCGTCGAAGTGCTCGACGAGGACGAGGGGCCCGCCGGGATCCGCCATCCCCTGGGTGAGCATGAGAAACCGTCCGTCGGGTCCGACGTCGTACCACCGACTGTCCTCGTGGGTGAAGACCTCGAACCGGGCGGTGAACAGCGTCCGGGTGTCCAGTACCTCGACGCCCTCCCCGGTGGAGAGGGTGGCGACCTTCATCTCGTCATCGTCCCAGTAGAACAGCTCGGTTCCGTCCCTGGACCACGCCGGCTCGGTCCCACCGCCGGCCGAGATCTGCCAGCGCCCGTCCGCGGCGTTGGGGAACGGACGCACGAACACCTCCTTCACGCCGCCGGATTCGGTGGACGAATAGGCCAGCCAGCGCCCGTCGGGAGAGAGGTCCGGGGCGGTCTCCTCGGCCGGGGTGGCGGCCAGAGGAATCGGCTCAGTGTCCTCCCCGACGCGCAGGGCCAGGATGTCTCCCGTCCCCGGAGCGCGGTCGTCGTCGGTCCGATACACGATCCACTCCCCGTCGGGAGACCAGAGCCCCTCGAAAATGGCCCGCTCCTCCGAAGCGAGCTGCACCGGCTGCCCCACTCCGTCGGCCCGGACCTGCCAGAGCGATTCCCGGGTTCCGTCGGTGGTGATGTAGGTGACGTGGGTTCCTGCGGGAGACCACGTGGGGCGCCGGGCGACGGTGGGGACGAAGGTCACCTTCTGAGCCGGCCCGGTGGGGAGGCGCTTCACGAAGATGTTGGTGGAGCCCGAGGCCTCGGTCAGGTTGATGGCGACCCGGTCTCCGTCGGGGGAGAGCCGGAGACCGCCCGCCGTGAGCGGCGGTCGGAACGTCCACGTCGAATCCGCAGCCGTGCGCGTTCCATCTCGTTCCACCCAGCTCAGCTCCGCGTCCAGCACATCGGAGTCCTGATCCGCGGGCCCATAGATGAGCGTCCCGTCCCAGGACAGCAACAGGTTGGCGATCGTTGCTTCCGACAGTCCGACGGGATCGGGGAGCGGAACCAGGGGCCCGTCGAGCTCCAGGGTGGACAGGTCCAGCCGTCCTCCGAAGAGCGTAGCCCCCCCTTCGACGCCCCTCGGAATGACCAGGAGGTCGGGAGCCACGAACCAGACGTGGGTCGCCCCTGTCGCGAGCTGCCGGAAGGTCTCCGTGCGGAAGTCGTATGCCCAGGCCGTGCCGCTCCGGCCGAAATCCGCAGAGAGCATGAGGAACCCCCGACCATCCGGGAGGGCCTGCACCATCTCGGGGACTCCGGGCCCCTCGAACCGGATGAACGCTTCGCCTCCACCCGCCGCCGGGATCCGGACGATGCCGCTGTCCACCACCATGAGGATCGTCCCATCGTCCAGCCAGGCCACCGGGGACTCGCTTCCAGGGTTCCGAAGGATGGTCGCCGCCCCCCCGTTCCTCGGCATGGTCCGCAGCGAGGAACGGTCGTTGATGACGAGCGTCGAGGCATCCGGCGAGAACGCCACCCAGGCCTCCGACGTCGGCCCGCCGGCGAGGGGCACACCGCGGGCCGCCTCCCGCTCCTTGATGTAGAGGGCCTCCTCGTTGTCCACCTCGCCGTAATAGGCCAGGACCGAGGCGTCGCGGGCGATGGCGGGGATCCACCCCACGGGCTTCGAGCGATCGTTGAGCTCGATCGTGTAACGGCTCGGTGCCGGAGTGGACTGGGCCGGGTGCCGGAGCCACCCCCAGGCCGCCAACCCGGCGAACACCAGGGCGGCGGCCCCGAGCAGGGGCGCGGTGGTCCGTCGCCGCCCCTCCTCGCCTCCCTTCGCGTACTCGGCGGCGATCGTGTGCCCGACCTGCGGGTTCCCCAGCGCCTCGGCGAACTCCGCCGCACTCCCGAATCGGTCCGCCGGGAGCTTCTCCAGCGCTTTCAGGAGCACCGCCTCCAGGTACGGCGGGATCGCCCTGCGGTGCTCCCGGGGTGGGACCGGTGACGCCGTGATGATCTTCCCCAGGACGGCCTGGGCCGTGCTTCCGGGGAAGGGGGGCTCCCCCGTGAGCATCTCGTAGAGTACGCACCCGAGGGAGTAGACGTCGGAACGGGCATCGGGATCCCGGTCGGCCGTGGCCTGCTCGGGGCTCATGTAGTGAGGCGTCCCCAGCGACAGCCCGGTCTCGGTGAGGCGGCCCCCTCCGGCTTGCTGGACCGCCAGGGCGATGCCGAAATCCGCCACCAGGGGCTGGCCATCGTGGAGGAGGATGTTGGCCGGTTTGATGTCCCGGTGGACGACGCCGTGTCGATGGGCGTAGTCGAGGGCACCGGCGACGGCGAGGCCGATCCGGATGGTGTCGTCCACCGGGAGCTGTTTCTCCCTGGCCATCCGGTCCCGGAGGGTCTCGCCCTCCACGTAGGGCATCACGAAGAACAGGACCCCGTCCGCCTCGCCGGAGTCGAAGAGCGGGAGGATGTGGGGATGCTGGAGATTGGCGGTAGTCCGGATCTCCGAGAGGAAACGCTCCGCGCCCATGATCGCCGCGAGCTCGGGCCGGAGTACCTTGAGGGCGACCCGGCGATGGTGTCGGAGGTCGTGAGCCAGGTAGACGGTGGCCATCCCGCCGGCGCCGATCTCCGATTCGATCTGGTACCGGCCTTCCAGGGCGGACGTCAGGCGTTCGAAGGCGTCGGGCATTGCGACGAAGGTCCAGGGGGGCGTGCGGCGGTGACCGTCCCGGGAAGAAACGCTATGGGCCACTGGATGGCCAGACAATCGGCCCCTCGTCGGGTGAGACCCCCGATCGCCGGGCGCGGCTCGACCCGGATCTCCAGCCTCGCGGGATGGGTGCCTTCGCCGGCATCCGGACGAACGGGAGCAGGAACACGGTCGGCCCTCTTGCTTCGAGAGGATCGTCCCTTGCCTGGCATCCGCCGCCCAAGGAGCTTCGGGGTGGATCGACTTCCCTTACCGAGGAGCAGGACATGGCCACACCCAAGGAGTTGGTACAGGCGCTCTACGAAGCCTTCGCTCGGGGCGACGCCGAGACGGTGCTCGGCGCGCTTCACCCGTCCGTCGATTGGAACGAGGCGGAGGGCGGGCCACTTGCCGTCGGGAATCCCTACGTCGGTCCCCAGGCGGTTGGCGGAGGGGTGTTCGGTCCACTGATCCGGGACCTGGCGGACTTCAAGGTGAGCCCCCGGGAGTTCGTGGCGGAGGGCGAGGACGTCGTGGCGTTCGGGCGCTATACCGGGACCCATCGGGAGACGGGGCACGCTCTGGACGCCCAGTTCGTCCATCGCTGGACGGTCCAGGACGGAAAGGTCGCCGCCTTCCAGCAGTACACCGATACCGGGCAGTGGACCCGGGTCTACGGCGGCTGACCGTCGGAGGGGTCCCTGGACCGGTGCGATGCAGGCCGGCTGCGACGGCCGAGACGGGACGCGCGCCGGTGGTGTCCCGGCGGGTCAGCCTCCGGACCCACCGGCCTCCGTGATCCGCCGTTCCAGCTCCATCGCCCAGCCCCGCACCACCCTCAGCGTGGTCGTGGTGACGACGGGATCGTCGATCAGGTGTGCTGGACGTCCGCCACCATGATTCGACGGCCGCTCCGGTGGTGGAGCCGTTCTCCGTCGTCGGACCAACGGGGCTCCGACGCGTTCCCGGGAGCAGGGCTCCCCGGTGCTGCTAGACGATGATGCGGCCCACCAGGACGACCAGGAAGCCGACCACGATACAGGGAAGGAGCCTTCCGGAACCGAGGCGGACCAGCGTGAGAGAGACCCCGATGGCCACCGCGACAAGCCAGCCCGTGCCCTCGAGGAGCAGGGTCGCGGGGTCGCCCAGGACGCCGGAGCCGAGGAAGATCCCCGCGACCGTGGATGCGAACGCGATCATGAGGTCGAAGAAGGCGGACATGGAGACGATCTGGCCCCGCGACCGGAGTTGCCGCTCGAGCTGGCCCACGACGATGCCCCGGATCGCCGTCTCGCGCATGACCACGAAAGCGAAGGCCGGGAGCAAGGAGGCCAGCCCGTCGAACAGGGCACCGAACTCCACAGACCACTCCATCGTGTACCCGTACCTGAAGCTGTCCAGGTAGGCGGCGCGCACGGTCGACAGAACACCGACGCCGAGCGCCACGGCGGTCATGGCGATGACGAGGAGCCAGTTGGGCGAGACCGGCTCGGCAGGGTGCGATCGGCGCGCCACCGGGAGGGCTGCCGCGGCGACCGCACCGTATCCTACGAGGGGGACGAGAATCCAGAGACCTCCCCTCATCCCGTTCGGCAGGACATCCCCCAGGACGCCTCGGGTCAGGGTCACCGCCAGGACGGCGACCATGGGCATCAACCCCCACATCACGTACCCGGGTGCGATCTCGAAATCGGCGGCCGTGATCGGCAGGGCCTCTCTCTCGCCGGCCTTCACGAGGCCTCTCCGATCCGGGACTGGCTGAAGGAGACCGCCTGGAAGCTGGGATTCTCGGCGACGAACCGCTCGAAGGACTCGGGGAACCGGCGACCCGCGAAGCCGATCAGCTCCACGTACCGGGTCACCGTGTGCGGCACGGGTGAGAACAGCCGGGCCAGGAACGCGAAGAAGCTGCCCCGGACGTTGCGGTTCTGCTTGACGATGCCCGCGGGGTTCACCGAATACCCCACGCCTCGACCGACCAGGAGTTTGTTCATGGCGGCGATCGCGATGGAGATCTCTCCACCGATGCAGGCCAGCGCGACGCGGTCGCCGGTGCAGGCCGTGGACCGGTCGTAGGGGAAGATGAAGAAGTTGAAGACCACGAGCCGCTTGACGAAGCCGATCATCCAGCCGAAGACGTGGGTCAGCTCCTGGGATCGAACACTGCCCAGGAACCGCCCCATCAGCCAGCGGATCTCGTCGTCGCTGACGCCCTTCTCGAGCAGGTCGGAGTTCAGGAATATGGCTCTCCTGCCGAAGAACCGCGTGAAATACGCATTGAACTCACCTTGTTGATAGATGAAGACATCGACCTTCTTGCGCACCGACAGCTGGTGGCTCATGTCCTCCAGGATCGTCTTCAGTCGCGGGTAGTTCGTCTCGGAAACGCGTATCGCGTTGCCCACGAAGCGGGCGTAGAAGGTCTCGAAGCCGAGCCAGAAGAGGAGCAGCAGGAAGCCGACGACCAGGAGCAACAGCCCGTACGACATCACGGTCAGAACGCCGAGCGCCAGGATCACGGGAATCGAGACGATCAGGGCGAGGATGAATCGTGACCGTTCGTTCGGATGCACGTACGTGCGGAACTCGGACCTGGTCATCGACAAGCTCCTCGGACGCGAGCGACCGCTGAGGACCGCCGCTGTCCCAGTCGTGGCCGAATTGTGATCTGTCAGCCGCAATACTATGGTCCGGCAGGTGGCCGAGCCAGCACTTTCAGCCGGGAGGACTCGCGTGGCCGACGTGTTCCTGAGCTACAAGAAGGAGGACAGGGACCGGGTCGCGATCGTCGTCGCAGGGCTCGAGAGCGCCGGATTCTCCGTATGGTGGGACGAACGGTTGACGCCCCACGGCGAATGGGACGAGACCATCGCCCGGGAGATCGAGGACGCCCGGGCGGTGGCCGTGCTCTGGACCCCTGCCTCCGTGGAGTCGAAATGGGTTCGCACGGAGGCCCACTACGCCAACGAGCGTGAGAAGCTGGTCCCGATCCTTCTCGACGATTGCCAGCTGCCCATCGCCTTCCTGCTGAACCAGACGGCGGACCTCTCGCGATGGGACGGAGACGGCGATGATCCGCGCTGGCGCAAAGTCCTCGAATGGACCGAGGAGCTGGTGTCTGCGGTGCCGACCGGCGGGCTGGGAAAGGGCGTCCCCGAGTCGGCTTCTGGGGCTTGGCGCAACACCTTCGGAGAGACCTCTTCGGGCGAGGTGATCTTCGACGGTGGCACGATCTCCCGACGCACGGCGGGCGGGACCTTCTTCAGGGACTCCGTCGACGGGCCGCTGATGTGCGTACTGCCCAAGGGCAGCTTCCCCATGGGCGCGGCGAGCGATGATCCGGATCGACGCGACAGCGAGCTCCCGCGGCACGTGGTGGAGTTCAACTCGCCATTCGCGATCGGCGTCTATCCGGTCACCTTCCAGGAGTGGGACGAGCTGGGCCGTAGCGGGGGCATCGACCACGCTCCTCCGGACGAGGGTTGGGGACGAGGGACGCGCCCGGTCATCCACGTCTCATGGCTCGACGCAACCGCCTATGCCACCGCGCTCGGTGCGGCGCTCGGTGCTCCATATCGTCTTCCGTCCGAAGCGGAGTGGGAATACGCCTGTCGAGCCGGCTCGACGGGGTCGTACGCCTTCGAGGACGGAATGGACGGAGGAAAGGCCAGGTACCGGAGCGGCGGGGGCGAAGCGGGCACGGTCGAGGTCGGGAGCTATCCTGCCAACAGGTTCGGGCTTCACGACTTCCACGGGAACGTGCGGGAGTGGGTCCAGGACCTCTGGCACGACGACTACATCGGCTCTCCTTCGGATGGCCTGCCGTGGACCTCCGGTCACGGCTCGATGCGGGTCGTGCGGGGCGGTAGCTGGCTCGACGCAGAGTGGTTTCTGAGAGCTGCCGCCCGAGGTCGGGGTGGAGAGAA
>DATHRY010000213.1:0-5666 GCA_035464715.1 Longimicrobiales bacterium | reverse complement strand
TGGGGATGATGTTGAAGATCGGGATGTGGATCGCCATCGGCTATCTCGTCTACACGCTTCTGCGGGGACGGCGGAGGTCGGCGGACGAAGTCTGACGGGGGAAGGCGTCGCCTCCCCTCTGGACGCGAGGGCCCCGGGACGATGTCCCGGGGCCCTCGTTTCATTTCCCCCGGACGTGAACGACACCGGATCCCGATCCCCCGTGGATCGGCCGGGAGCGCGCTCGGGCGTCGGGTCCCTGAGGTCCCGACCCCTGGCATATGGCTTGCGTCTAAGTGCTCGTGTGAATCCCCACGCGCCTCGAGCCCCGATCACGGGCTCGCCGAACACGCCCTGCCCATGATTCCCAGCCCGCCCCGTCGGAGCCCGATCGCGCTGATCCTGTTGCTCGCCGGACTCGCGGCCTGCGACAACGCCACCGTGCCGGACCTTCCCGAGGTGGAGCCGGTGCCCATTCCCGATCCCGCCGACGTGGACGCGGTGGTCTTCCTGCTGGGGGACGGGGGCGCCACGCTGGAGAACCGCTCCCCGGTCCTGTCGGCCCTCACCGAGGACGTGGAGACCTGGTCGGCGGCGCTGGCCCGGGACTCGGCCGTCTCCATCATCTACCCCGGGGACATCGTGTACCCGGTGGGTGTGCGGGACCGGGACCACCCCGAATTCCCGCAGGACTCGGTCCACCTCTGGAACCAGATCCGGCTGGTGAACGGCCCCGCGGCGCTGCAGCACGCCACCATCGGCCTCTTCCTCGCCGGCAACCACGACTGGGGCAACCAGGCAGGGGACGCCGGGATGGCCCGGCTCCGGAACCTCGAGGGGGCGCTGGCCTCGGCCCGTGAGACCGGGCCCAAGGTGGTCCTGCTGCCGGAGCCCGGCGATCCGGGGCCCGTGGTCCGGGACCTGCGCCGCAACGTGCGGCTGGTCCTCCTGGACACCCACTGGTTCCTCCAGGCCCGCTCCGAGGAGGACAAGGACGCCTTCTTCGACCGGGTGGCCGAGGCCCTCACCACCGCCGGCGACCGACAGGTCATCATGGTGCAGCACCACCCCCTCCGCTCGGCCGGGCCCCACGGCGCCCTCCTCCCGGGCCCCCGGGCCCTGGGCGTGGAGTTCCTCCTCAAGAAGACCGGCACCCTGGTGCAGGACCTGGACTCCCCCATCTACGCCGAGCTGCACCGGCGCCTGATGCGGACCTTCCGGGACACGGGGAAGCCGCCCCTGGCCTTCGTGGGCGGCCACGACCACTCCCTGCAGGTCCTGGGCGCCCAGGAGGCGCTGGCGCCCCGCTACGTCCTCGTGAGCGGGGCGGGGAGCAAGCTCACGCCCATCACCAGCACCGACGGCATGTGGTACGGCGCCTCCCGGCCCGGGTACATGTTCCTGGTGTTCCGGAAGGACGACGCGGTCGACCTGTACGTGGTGGGCGGCGACCCGAACCGGCTGAGCTGCGAGGGGGAGATCGCCGACGCGGCCGTGTCCGAGTGCATGATGGCGGGCGTCGATTCGATGGACGTCCGTTTCTCCATGACGCTCCTGGACCCCTCCGGCCGCGAGCCCACGCGCCTGGCCCGGCGCGACTCGGCGGTGCCGTCGACGCCGTGGTGGAACCCGGACCGGGTGGCGTCGCCCGATGCGGAACGCGCCGCGGACGCGGAGAGGACCGCCGGGCGAGGTGGGACACCCGACGCGGGATCGGCCGTCGAATCGGGCTCTGCGTCCGGCCCCGGGACGGGTCCCGCTGCGGACGCGGGCCCGGACGCCACGCCCGCCGACCTGGAGGCGATGGAGACCGGCCCCCCGCCCGCCGTCGCCCGCCGTCGGCTCCTCAGCGGGCTCGACTCCGTGACGGCCGCGCCGGGCGAGACCTACCCGGCGAACGCGGTGGAGCGCTGGCTCTTCGGCGACCTCAACCGGCACCTGTGGCGTCGCGAGTTCACCGTCCCCGTCCTGTCCCTGGACTCCCTGGGCGGCGGCGTGGTGGTCGAGGAGGTCAGTGGCGGGAAGCAGACGTTGGGTCTGCGCATGCGGGGCGAGAACGGGATCGAGTACCAGTTCCGGAGCATCGTGAAGGACGCGACCCGGCTCCTCCCCGATCCCATCGACGAGAGCGCCCTCACGGGGCTGCTCGACGACCAGATGGCGGCCCAGTTCCCCCTGGCCGCCATGGTGGTGGCCGAGATCCTGGAGACGGCGGGCGTCGATGTCGCGAAGCCTGCGCCGGTGGTCCTGCCCGACGACGAGCGCCTGGGCGAGTACCGCGAGGCGTTCGCCGGCCGGATGGGCTGGGTGGAGGTCCGCCCCGACGAGCGGGAGGGGGACCGGCCCGGGTGGGACGGCTCGTCCAAGGTGACGGGATCCGAGGAGCTCTACGAGGAGCTGGCCGAGAACCCCGACAGCCGGGTGGACGCTCCCGCCCTCATCCGGGCCCGGCTGATCGACATGCTGGTGGGCGATTGGGACCGGCACTCGGACCAGTGGCGGTGGGCGAGCTTCGAGGAGGACGGTCGGATCCGCTGGGAGCCCATCCCCCGGGACCGGGACTGGGCCTTCGCCCGCATCGACGGGCTGATCACCCGCATCGGCGGATGGATCAAGGGGGACTACATCGGCTTCTCCGACGAGCATCCGGACGTGTCGCGGCTGGTGAGCTCCGCCGACAACCTGGAGCGCAGGCTCCTGGGCGAGGTGGATCGGGACGAGTACCTGCGTCAGGCCCGGGAGCTCAGGGCCGTGTTGACGGATTCGGCTCTGGCCGCCGCCGTGGACGTCCTGCCCCCGACGTACCTGGTCACCGAGCGGGAGTGGCTGCTGGAGGGGCTCACCGCCCGGCGGGACGCCCTCCTGGACGTGGCGGACGAGTGGTACGCGCTGCGGGCCGAGGAGGTGGACGTGTTCGGCACCGAGCAGGTCGACGTCTTCGAGGTGACCCGGACCTTCGACGGACTGCTCACGGTCCTCATCCGGACCGGGTCGGCGGACGGACCGGTGCGGTTCGAGCGGACCTTCCGCCCGGGCACCACCGAGACCGTGCGCCTCCACTGGACCGAGGGCCAGGACATCCGGCCCGACGAGGTGCCGCCGGGGGAGATCGCCGTCGAGTGGGTCGAGTTCAGGGGGCTCATCGAGGGGGTGCGATGAGTACGGCGTCGACCGTCGAGGAGGTGAAGGTCGCGGCCCGCAAGAGCCGAGTGGTCTGGTGGGCGACCCGGGTCGTGGGCGTGTTGGTCGGCGTGCTCCTGGGCACCTTCCTGGGCTTCTTCGTCACCATGGCGATCTTCGTGGCGCAGGCCCGCCAGGGCATCTACCTGTTCTCCCTGGACGACATCTCGCCCGTCCACTGGGAGGCCGTTCCCACCTACCTGGGAAGCGTGGCCGGGGGGTGGGCGGGATGGCACGGTCGGCGGGTCCTCGTTCCCGGCGCCGGATTCGCGGTGGCCGGCGCCCTGCTCCTCGCCATCGTGGGGTGGTTCGTGGGGTCCTGGCTGTGGCCGGAGACCTCGGGGCCGTGGGCCGGGGCGGTCATGGCCGCGGCGCTGGGGATCGTGGCGGGTGTGGCCGCCGCCGGCGTGCGCATCGCCCGGGACGAGGAGGTCGGGTCCGTCGAGGAGGTGGTGGAGGGCGAGCCGGGGCCGGCCTGACTTCCCGCGACGCTCGCGCCGGGAAAGCCGCGGCCTGACCTCCCGCGCCGCTCACGTCGGGGCCGGCACCCCGTCCATGTACCGGTGCAGCCCCGAGAGCTGCTCCTCCGTCCCCAGCACGATGATCTGGTCGCCGGCGGCGAGGCGGGTGTCCGCCGTGGGGTTGAAGGTGAAGTCCCCGGCGGCGGCGTCGGACTTCTTGAGGGCGATGACGATGAGGCCCGTGGTCTGCGGGATCCTGGCCTGCGCCAGCGTCCGGTCGGCCAGGGGGCTCCTCTCGTCGATGGCGGCCTGTTCCATGCGGAGCGACAGACCGTGGGACTGGGTCACCACCTCCAGGAACGAGGTCACCGAGGGGCGCAGGACCATCGACGCCATCTGGGCCGCCCCGCTGACGCTGGGGCTGACCACGTGGGTGGCGCCGGCCCGCCGGAGCTTGGCCACGGCCCCCTCGGAGTTGGCCCGGGCCACGATGGGGACCTCGGCCACCAGGTCCCGGGCGGACAGGCACACGAACAGGTTGTCGGTGTCCTCGCTCAGGCAGGTGACCAGGCCCCGGGCCCGCTCCAGGCCCGCCTCGGCCAGGGCGTCGTCATCGGTGGCGTCGTGGGTCAGGAAGAGGCCGTCCGGGTAGTGCTCCAGGAGCTGGGCGACCCGCTCCACGTCCCGTTCGATGGCCACCCAGGGCACCCCGCCCCCCTCCACTTCGGCGATGACCTGACCTCCGGTCCGGCCCGCTCCGCAGACGACGACGTGGTCCCGCAGTCTCGCGATCCGTTTCATGATCCTCCGCCTGCGCAGGGCGTTGTTGAGGTCGAGCTCCACCAGGAACGACGTCAGGAGGGCGAACCACAGGCCCAGCCAGGTGACGCCGAGGCCGAGGAGGGCCATCGTGAACAGCCTTCCCGCACCGGAGAGCGGGAGGACCTCCTCGTAGCCTACCGCCGTGAGGGTGATCACGGTCATGTACAGGGAGTCCCCGACCCCCCAACCCTCCACCCCGACGTAGCCGACGACGCCGATGACGACCAGGGCCAGGAACAGTGCCACGACCCAGGAGAGGCGTCGCAGGAACGTGCTCACGTCCGGACTCCCGAAGGTGCGATGAGAGGGTGTTGGGGGAGAGGTCAATGTAGGCTGCGCTCCCGACGTCGGACAGGCATTCACTTGACGCCGCATACCGTCTGGAGTATCGTCGGGACGCATCATGCTGGAGCGCCGTTTTTCCTTGATTCATGCGGCGTTTCGGGACATCGGGACCCTTGGACCGGACCGCCCGGAGAAGGCTCCCGGAGATAGCGGCGGACGGCCCGCCCTCCTCAACACCTCGCATCCCCCACAGGAGAGACCCGATGAACAAGTCCGAACTCGTGGACGCCCTCGCCGACGCTACCGGAATGACCAAGGCCGATGCGGCCCGTGCGGTGGACGCCCTGTTCTCCACCGACGACGGCATTCTGGCGAAGGCGCTCGACCGGGGTGCCCGCGTGCAGATCACGGGCTTCGGGACCTTCGAGGCCAAGCAGCGGAAGGCCCGGACCGGCCGGAACCCCCGGACCGGCGAGACCATCCAGATTGCGGCTTCCAAGACCCCGAGCTTCCGGGCGGGCAAGGGTCTCAAGGACGCGATCAACTGACCTTCGTCCTCGCCTGACGAGCAGACGGCCGTGCCCCCTTCCGGGGGCACGGCCGTCGTCGTTTCCTGAGGTTCTACGCGGGGTTTCGGGACCCGAAGGCCTCGCTCCCGCGGGTCGTCAGCCCCGGGGCCGTCCGCCTCCCCGGCCCCCGCGGTCGGGCCCCCGGCCACCCCGGTCGGGACCTCGACCGCCCCGGTCACCCCGGTCCGGTCCGCGGCCGCCGCGGTCGGGGCTCCGCCCCCCGCGGTCCGCATCGCGCCCACCCCCGCGCGGCCCGCCGCCCGGCCGATCTCCGCCGCCGGGACGCCCGCCCGGCCGACCCCGTCCCCCGGGCCCGCTCCGTTCCTCCCGGTGGTAGTCCACCCGGACCGAGCGGCCCCGGATCGAGGTG
>DATHRY010000212.1:0-11459 GCA_035464715.1 Longimicrobiales bacterium | reverse complement strand
TGGGCGGAATCCCTCGGCAAGATCCGTGGCGGCGGCCACGTCGGGCCCACGCCGCTGCCGGCCGTGGGCGCCACCGACCAGCATGCACAGGTGCAGCTGTTCATGGAGGGGCCCCAGGACAAGGTGGTCGTCTTCCTGTCGGTGGACCCTGGCGAGGACGTGCAGATTCCCTCCCTGCACGCCGATGTGGAGGCCCTGGCCTACCTCGGGGGCGCGACGCTGGGGGGGCTGCTGGACGCCGAGCGCCGGGCCACCACCGAGGCGCTCCGACGCCGGGGACGGCCGTCCCTGACCCTCTCCATGGGCCCCGTCACGCCGGCCTCCCTCGGCGGCGTGCTCATGCTCTTCCAGGTCGCCACGGTGTACGCGGGGGCGCTCTACGGCGTCGACCCGTTGGATCAGCCGGGGGTGGAGTTGGGGAAGGAGCTGACGTATGGTCTGATGGGTCGAGCAGGTTACGCTCCACCGGAGCTGCCCGACCCCGACCCCCGATGGCGGGTGTGAGCTGGCACGTCGAGCCCGGAGTCGGGTAGGGTGAGGCATGGGGGCCGAGCGCCCCCACAATGGTGAATCTCAGGGAGGAAGTTCGATGCGTGAGCGCGAAGAGGCCCCCACGATCGTGATCGCCCGCGAGCCGGGGCAGGGTGTCGGGTCGTTCGTGATCGGTGCGTTGCTGGGAGCGGGCATCGCCCTGCTCCTCGCGCCGCGGACGGGCAAGGAGACCCAGGAAGAGATCAGGACCCGGGCGCTGCAGCTGAAGGACGCCGCGGAGGAGCGGGTCCGGGACGCGTCCCGCCAGCTCGAGGCGCGGCTCGACGAGGCCCGTGAGGGACTGCACGCCCGGGCGGACCGGGTGCGCGAGGCAGTGGACTCGGGCCGCAAGGCGGCTACCGATGCCCGCCACGAGCTCGAAGAGAAGCTGGAGCGCTCCAAGGCCGCATACCGGGCCGGCATCGAAGCGGCCCGGGCCACGGTAGCGGAGGGCGACGAGTCCGACGACGAAACCTCGGACTGAAGTGTCCCGTCCGGCGGCGGATCCGGACGATCCGCCGCCGCCGACGGATCGTCCGCTCGGGCTCCGGGGGTCCCGGACCGCCCGGGCGCTGACCTTCGTGCGCCGCGTCCTCGTGAAGGCCGACGAGGACGGCATCTTCTTCATGGCCGGGGCGATCTCGTTCAATCTCCTCGTGGCCATCGTCCCCCTGCTGGTCTTCGCGGTGGGGATCTCCGGGATGGTCCTGTCGGCCCGGTTCGTCGATCCCGCCACGGTGATCCTCGACCTGGTCAGTCGCACCCTCCCCGCGATCCAGGGCGACGTGGACCTGGCGGCCCAGGTCAGAGACACCATCGCGGAGCTGGTCTCCGGGGGGACCGGTTTCACGGTGGTCGGCGGTGCGCTCCTGGTCTGGTTCAGCACCCGCCTCGTGGGAACGCTGCGGACGGTGCTCCGGGAGGTCTTCGACATCGGCCAGTCCCGGGGCATCATCCGGGGGAAGCTCTTCGACATCCTGGTGGTCCTGATCGGGGGACTCCTCTTCCTCGTCAACATCCTCCTCACCACCGGTGTGGGGTTGGCCGAGTCCCGTCTGGACCTCCTGGGGCTCGAGGACGCGGCGCTGAGCACGCTCCAGACGTGGTCGGCCCAGCTGCTGGCGTTCGTCTCGATCTGGGTGCTCTTCCTGGGCATCTATCGATACCTCCCGGCGAGGCATCTGCCGTGGCGGGCCGCGCTCATCGCGGCCTCCTTCACCGCGGTCCTCCACGAGTTCCTCAAGGCGGGGTTCGGGTGGTACGTCTCGGACGTGGCCAACTACCGTTCGACCTACGGAAACCTCATCTCCCTGGCGGTCCTCTTCTTCTGGATCTATTACGGCTCGATCGGGTTCATCCTGGGAGGGGAGGTGGCCCAGGTATGGACCATGCGAAGAGCCCGGCGCGCCCAGGTCCGGCGCGTCCACGGCGGGATGAACGGCGGGGACAGGAATGGCTGAAGAAGGACGACAGGTCGTCGCGTCGAATCGCAAGGCGCGACACGAGTACGAGATCCTGGACACCTGGGAGGCGGGCATCGCGCTGAAGGGGCCCGAGGTGAAGTCGATCCGGGAGGGCAAGGTGGCCTTCCAGGACGCCTTCGCCACCATCGACGGGGGGGAGGTCTTCCTGCACTCCTTCCACATCAGCCCGTACGAGCAGGCCAACCGGAACAACGAGGATCCCCTGCGGCGGAGGAAGCTCCTCCTGCACCGGGCCGAGATCCGCAAGCTGGTGGGCAAGGTCGAGGAGAAGGGCCTCACCCTCGTTCCCCTGGACATCTACTTCCGGCGGGGCGTCGCCAAGCTCACCCTGGCGCTGGCCCGGGGCCGACAGCTCCACGACAAGCGGGAGAAGCTCAAGCGAAAGACGCAGGAGCAGGAGGCGCGGCGCGCCATGAAGGCCCACTCGTGAACGGTCGGCGGCTCATCCGGCTCGTCGCCCTCGCCGTCCTGCTTCCGGGCCCGCTCCTGGGGCAGAGGGACAACACCCTGGAGATCCGGGCGGGCGACGCGGAGCCCCGGGCCCACGGCCTGGCCTGGCACAGGGGCCAGCCCGCCGTGCACGCCGAGGTCTTCGTCGATACCGGGTGGGAGCTCCGGACCGCAGGGAGCGGCTACGAGGCCGCTCTGCCCGACGGGACCCGCCTTCGCTTCCAGGAGGAGCTTCCTTTCGTGGAGGTGGACGGGCAGTGGGCTCAGCTCGCTCAGGGGCCCTACCGGAACGGCGACGACCTCTATCTGCCCCTTCAACTCTTCACCGACGTGTTGCCGGACCGGCTTCCCCAACGGTACGGCGCGGAGGGCTCCCGGCGCCTCCGACTGAGGGATACGTCGCTCCTCGGTGCCGGCGGCCTCTCGGCGAACCTCGCCCGGGCACGTCCCGGGTCCGGCGGAAGGGACCCGGCCGCGGGGAACCGTTCGTGGGCGACCCCGGCCCCCGCCGACGACGGCGTCCGCGTGGTGATCATCGACGCCGGCCACGGCGGACGGGATCCCGGGGCCATGGGGCCCGGCCGCACCCGCGAGAAGGACGTCACCCTCGGTGTCGCGAAGGCCCTGGCCGAGGAGCTGCGGAAGGACCCGACGCTCGAGGTCCACATGACCCGGGACGACGACACGCTGGTCCCCATCTGGGAGCGCGGTGAGATCGCCACCCGGATCAGAGGCGACCGCCCGGGCATCTTCCTCTCGATCCATGCGAATTCGTGGAACGTGCGGTCGGTGCGGGGCGTGGAGACCTACTTCCTCTCCGAGGCCCGGACCGAGCACGAAGCCCGGGTGGCGGCACTGGAGAACAGCGCCATGGAGCTGGAGCAGGGCCGGTCGGGTCCCGACGCGTCGGAGCTCGGCTTCATCATCAGCGAGCTCCTCAACCTCGACTTCCAGCGCTGGTCCGCAGATCTCGCCGGGGACATCCAGACCCGGCTTGCTGCGGTGCATCCCGGTCCGGACCGAGGGGTGAAGCAGGCCCCGCTGGCGGTGCTCACCAACGCCATGATGCCATCGGTGCTCATCGAGGTAGGGTTCATCACCAATCCCTCCGAGGAAGAGACCATCGGCCGGGCCGAGTTCCAGCGGTCCGTCGCCGAGGCCACGGCCGAGGCGGTGCGGGACTTCTTCCGCCGCTATCCCCCGGGGGCGTCTTCCGCAGCCAGCCGGTGAACCGGGCGCTGTGGATCGTGGGCGCGGGACTGGCCCTGTCGGGGTGCGTCTACCTGAACACCCTGTACAACGCCCGGACCCTCCACGAGGCGGGCGACCGGGCCCGTCTGGACGGTAACGCGGACGCGGCCCGGGCCGCGTACACCGGGTCCCTCGACAAGGCCGCCCGCGCCTTCCGGGAGGATTCTCTGGGGCGCTGGGCGGGGCCCGCCCTGGTCCTGGTGGGACGCAACCACGTCCGGTTGGGTCAGCCCGATCGGGCCCGCCGGGCGCTGGAGGCGGCCCTGGCCCGGGACACGTCCCCCGACGTCCAGCGACCCGCTCGCCTCTACCTGGGCGCCGCCTTCGTGCAATCCGGCGAGAACGTCCGGGCCGTCCGCCTCCTGAACCAGACCCTCCGGGAGGTGAGTGACGACGGGGAGCGCGGGGAGGCTCATCTGTGGAGGGCCCGAGCCTTCCTGGCCGGTGGACGGACGGAGGAGGGGTGGTGGGACCTGGAACGGGCCGGGGAGGCCGACGAGCGACTCGTCGTCCCGAGCCATCTCGAGCGCTTGGCGTGGGCCGTGCGCCGGGACGACCCGGCCCGGTCGGTCGCGGCGGCGGGAGTGCTCCTCGACGAGCCGGCGGCGAGCATCTGGTCCGACTCGCTCTCCGCCCTGGTGGACGAGGTGGCCCGGCTCCGCGGGCCCGGCGAAGCGGCGGCGCTCCTGGCGTCGGCCCGGACCGCCCCGTGGGCGCCGGGTCCCCGGGACGCACTCCTCCTGCAGCGGACCGGGCTCCTCCTGGAGGCCGGCGACACCCTGGCGGCCGAGACGGAGCTGGGGTGGGTGGCCCGCGGGGCGGGCCCCGGGGCGGTGCCGGCCCGCATGACCCTCGCCGCCGTCCGCCTCCGGCGGGTGGCGAGCCCCGAAGAGCTCGAGACGGTCCGGGCGGTCCTCCTCCCGGCCTCCACCGACCCCCAGGCCCTCGCCCTTCTCGAGGACCTGCGTGTGCTCGAGCTCCTCTCGGCCCGGGAGGAGGATGCCTTCGCCTCCACCTTCGCCGCCGCGGAGATGGCCCGGGAGTCGTTGGATGCCCCGATCCTGGCCCGGAACCTCTTCCTTCGCGCTGCCGAGGCCGAGGCGGCGGGAGAGTGGCGCGGGAAGGCGGCCCTGGCCGCCCTGAGCCTCTCGGAGCCGCCCGACGTGCGGCGGCCCACCGCGGCCCTGGTGGCGGGGCTGGACGATCCGTACGTCGAGGCGGCGCGGAACCGCTATCTTCCCTCCGACACCCTGACCCTGCTCGACGCCGCCCTCCAGCCCCGCCTGGACGACGCCGCGAGCTGGGCCCGAGACGAGGCCCGTCGTCGGGACGTTCTGATTCGCAGCCAAGCCGGTGGAAGCTGACGTGGCGCACCCGATCTCCCTCTTCGGTACGACCTTCCAGAACCCGGTGCTCCTGGCTGCCGGCACCTGCGGCTTCGGTCGTGAGCTGTCCGGCGTCGTGGACCTCGAGGCGCTGGGCGGGATCGTGACCAAGTCGGTGACCCGCCTCCCCCGCGAGGGCAATGCGGCCCCCCGGATCACCGAGTTCGGTGCAGGGATGCTCAACTCGATCGGGCTGGCCAACCCGGGCATGGAGACCGTTCGGCGGGACCAGCTCCCCTGGTTGGCCGCGAACCTCCGCCACGCACGGGTTCTGGTCAGCGTCGCGGGGCACGCCCCCGACGAGTATCCCGCCGTGGTGGGGCACCTGGACGGGGCCGATGGGTTCGTCGGGTTCGAGCTGAACCTCTCCTGCCCCAACGACAGTCACCGGGGCGGCCTTCCGTTCGCCCTGGACGGGGACGCCTTGGCCGGGGTCGTGGAGGCCTGCAGGCGGGTGACGGATCGCCCGCTCCTGGTCAAGCTCGCCCCCAACGACCCCAGGATCGCCGACACCGCCCGTCGCGCTGCTGACGCGGGCGCCGACGGGATCACCCTGGTCAACACCCTTCCGGGACGGGTTCTCCGGGACGACGGCGAGCCCGTCCTCGGGGCGGGGCAGGGCGGCGTGAGCGGCCCGGCCCTGCGACCTGTCGGCCTCCAGGCGGTGGCCCTGGTCGGAGCCGCCGTGGATCTCCCCCTGGTGGGGGTCGGAGGGATCCTCACGGCCCGGGACGCCCGGGCGTACCTCCATGTCGGGGCCACCCTGGTCCAGATGGGCACCGCGACCTTCGCCTCCCCGAGACAGCCGGAGCGGGTGGCCCGGCGCCTCACCCGCGAGGGTTGGCCGGTACGTCCCGACACCCGGCCCGCGCCCGTCCGGGACACCGGGGCGGCCTCCGGCGCGACGGCGGAGGTGGGCTCGTGAGCGAGCTGGTGGTGGCGCTGGACGTGCCCTCGGGGCGCGAGGCCCTGGGTCTGGTGGAGCGGCTGGGTGAGGGGGCCGACTTCTACAAGGTGGGTCTCGAGCTCTACACCCGGGAGGGACCGCAGGTTGTCCGGGACCTCCAGGAGATGGGCATGCGGATCTTCCTGGACCTGAAGCTGATGGACATCCCGAACACCGTGGCCCGGGCGGTGGCGGCGGCGGCGGATCTCGGGGTGGACCTCCTCACCCTCCACGCACACGGGGGCCCGGCGATGATCGAAGCCGCGGCCCGGGAGTCGGGGGACACCCGTCTCCTGGCGGTCACCCTTCTGACGTCCCTGTCGCCCGACGAGATCGAGACCGTGTGGGGCCGGCCGGTGACGTCGGTCCGAAGCGAGGTGCTCCGGCTCGCAGGGCTCAGCGTGGAGGCCGGGGCCCACGGGGTGGTCTCCTCTCCCCTCGAAGCCGGCGAGCTGCGACACCTACTGGGCCCCGAGGCGCTGGTGGTGACGCCCGGCGTGCGCCTGCCGGGAGAGGAGACCCACGATCAGAACCGGGTCGCCACACCCGCCGCCGCCGTGTCTGCCGGCGCCTCCCACCTGGTCGTGGGCCGGGCCATCACCCGGGCCGCGGATCCGCAGGCGGCCCTCGCCCGGGTCCTCGACTCCATGCGGGCCGGGGCGGAGTCGTCGTGAGGCGCGCCCTCCGGGCCGGGCTGGCGGTGGCCCTGGCGCTGAGCCCCGCGGCGCTGACGGGACAGGCCATCGGCGGCTCCGTAGGTCGCATGGCCGGGGCCTGGGCCCAGGAGGACGTCGGGACGCTCGAGGGGCTCATGGCGCCGACGGTCCGCCTCGATCTGGACGGAACCGCACATCTCGGGGTCCCGCCGCGCCAGGTGGCGGCCTCCCTTTCCCGGCTCTTCGAGCGGTACACCCCGCGTCCGCTCGATCTCGTCCGGCACCGGGAGCCGGGAGGGGAAGGGGAGGGCGGCTTCGCCGAGTTCCGGTGGGCGCCCGTCACCCAGGACACCGGGGAGCCGTCGTCGTACGTGGTCTTCGTCGTCTTCCGGCTCGTGGAGTCGGACTGGCGCATCGCCGAACTCCGAGTCCTTCGCTGATTCCGTCATGCCCCTGAGCCTCCACAACAGCCTCACCCGGTCCACCGAAGTCTTCGAGCCCAGGGATGGGCACACGGTTCGCGTCTACGGGTGCGGGCCCACCATCTATGCTCGAGCGCACATCGGAAATTTCCGCACCTTCATGGTCTACGACCTCCTGCACCGGGTACTGGTCCGGAAGGGGTGGGACGTCCGCTTCGTGGTGAACTTCACCGACGTGGACGACAAGACCATCGAGGGGGCGGCCCAGGCCGGGATGTCCCTGGCCGAGTACACGGTCCGCCACGGGGAAGTCTTCCTCGAGGACCTCGACACCCTCGGGATCCGACCCTTCGCCGAGACCCCCAGGGCCACCCGTCACGTGCCGGAGATGGTGGCCTGGATCGAGCGGCTGGAGGAGGCCGGGCTCGCCTACCGGGCGGACGACGGTTCCGTCTACTTCCGCATCTCGGCGTTCCCGTCCTACGGGCGTCTCTCCGGGAACCGGGCCGACGGGGAGTCCGGGCGATCCCGTATCGACGCCGACGAATACGACAAGGACGACGTCCGGGACTTCGTGTTGTGGAAGGCGGCCCGGGGCGCCGACCGGGAGGTCGGGGCGGTGTGGGACTCCCCCTGGGGCCCGGGCCGACCGGGTTGGCACCTCGAGTGCTCGGTGCTGTCCATCTCCTGTCTGGGAGACACGTTGGACATCCACCTCGGCGGCGAGGACCTCCTCTTCCCGCATCACGAGAACGAGATCGCCCAGTCGGAAGGGGCGACCGGACAGCCCTTCGCCCGCTTCTGGGTCCACACGAAACATCTCCGCGTGGAAGGCCAGAAGATGTCCAAGTCCATCGGCAACGTGTACACCATCGAGGACCTCCTCGAGCAGGGGCATGCCCCTGCGGCGATCCGCCACCTCCTGGCGTCGGCCCAGTACCGGAAGGAGCTGAACTTCACCTTCGACGGGCTCGAAGGTTCCGCCCGGGCGGTGGAGCGCCTGGTGGCCTTCCACCGACGCCTGCACGAGGAGACCAGGGCCGAGCCCGGGGCCGACGAAGCGGGGTTGGCCCCCCTGGCCGACCGGGCGTTGAGGGCGTTCGATGCCGCCCTGGACGACGACCTCAACTCCTCCGAGGCCCTGGCGGCGCTCTTCGTCTTCCTCAAGGACGGCAACGCGGCGCTGGACCGGTCCGGAGGCGTGGCCCGGCCCGACGAGCTGGAGGCCGCTCGGGCGGCCCTGGCCTCGATGGACGAGGTCTTCGGCCTGGTGGAGCTCGCGCTCCGGGGGGACGCGGTGGACGACGATCTGGCGGCCTGGGTCGAGGAGATGATCCAGGAGCGGGCTGCGGCCCGGAACGCCCGGGACTGGGGTCGGGCGGACGAGATCCGGGAGGCCCTGACGGCACGGGGGGTCGTCTTGGAGGACACCTCCCAGGGCACCCGCTGGAAGCGTTCCGGCTGACCTCCCGGCTCAGCCGGACCGGGCCCGCTCCGGGAACAACCTGGCCAGGCCCTCCGCGGAGGCCTCGGCGACTCCGTGCTCGGTCACGATGCCCGTCACGAGACGGGCCGGGGTGACGTCGAAAGCGAAGTTCGCCGCCGGGGTATTCCCCGGGATCACGCGGACGCGGGTCTCCCGACCCCCCACCTCGGCCCCGCCGACCCACGCCACCTCGTCGGAAGACCGCTCCTCGATCGGTACGTCGCGCCCGTCCTCCAGCCCGAAGTCCAGGCTCGAGGCGGGGGCCGCCACCCAGAAGGGCACGCCGTTGTCCCGGGCGGCCAACGCCACTCCATACGTCCCGATCTTGTTCACCACGTCTCCCCGGGCGGTGGTTCGATCCGTGCCCACCATCACCAGGTCGACCTGCCCCGTGGCCATCAGGTGGGGGGCAGCCACGTCGGGAATCACCGTGTGGGGAACACCGTGCTGTCCCAGCTCCCAGGCCGTGAGCCGGCCCCCCTGGCCCCTGGGGCGGGTCTCGTCCACCCAGACGTGGAGCGGGAAGCCGGCATCGTGGCCTCGATAGATCCCCGCCGTGGCGGTCCCCACGTCCACGGTGGCCAGCCATCCGGCGTTGCAGTGGGTGAGGATCCGAAGCGCCCGTCCCCTTGCTGGCCCGGCTCCGACGTCACGGGCCCGGGCCTCCATCACCCCCCATGCGTGCACCCCGATGTGCCGATTGGTCTCGACGTCCTCCTCGCAGAGCGCCCGGGCTTCCTCCAGGGCGGCGGCGGCGCGGGCCTCTTCGGGAAGCGCCCGGAGCCGCCCCATGCAACGGTCCAGCGCCCAGCGAAGGTTGACCGCGGTGGGTCGGGTCTCGACCAGGAGCGCACGGGCGGCCTCGAGGGCCGCGAGGGACCCGTCCCGGCGGGCGGCCAGGGCGAGACCGTAGGCCGCCGTGGCCCCGATCAGCGGTGCGCCCCGGACCCGCATGGTCCGGATGGCCTCGGCCGCGGCCTCTAGCGTGTCGAGCTCGACCACCACCAGGCTCTGCGGGATCCGCGTCTGGTCCAGGATGCGGACCACGCCGTCCTCGTCCCAGATCGTCCGACGGTCCACCCCCGCCACCCTCACGGGGCGACCTCCATGGCCGGGCGGCCGGACCCGCCCGCGTTGCCGCCCGGCGACACGGATGGGTCAGTGAGGGTCGGTCCCGCGTTTCTGCGGACCAGGCGTTCGTTGCTCATGGCCCCATCCTATCCCCCCCCCGCCCTTCACGCTCCCGTACCTCGTCCACCACCGCTCGCCTTGGTCGCCCCCGGCGACCGCGCTAGCTTTTCCGTCCCGCTGGCGTAGCTCAACTGGTAGAGCAGCCGCCTTGTAAGCGGCAGGTTGGGGGTTCGAGTCCCTTCGCCAGCTTCCGGTCGTTGCGGGATCGGGACGGGGTGGTGACGGCATCGTGTCCGGGCGCGCACGTGTGTCATGCGCCTCCGGTGCAGCTTGCGTGATTCCTTTCTCGCAGGCCGTCCCCAGACCGGAGCGCCCCATGCGTGGTACCCCGTGCCGTCTCTCCCTCGCCGCCCTCGCCCTCCTGGGGGCAGCGTGTTCGGACTCCCCCGTGGAGGCATCTTCGCCGATGCCGGGGGTGGCCGAGGCGCCGCCGGTCGGCGCCGCGGCGACGGACGCCGCCTCTCTTCAGGCCGCCCTGGACGTCGCTGCGGTCACGGGCGGGACGGTGTTCGTCCGGGGCACCGTCGTGCTCGACGCTCCGCTCACTCCGACAACACCGAGGACGACGGCCTCCGGATCGACGAGGACGGCATGGGCTTCGTCGACGTGGTGTTGCGCGGCGTCACCGGGAACCGGAACAACGGCCAGGGTCTCCAGGTCACGGAGAACGGTGGCGGAGACATCGGCGTGACCCTGGTCGGATCCGAGTTCACCGGGAACGGGAACACCGCGGTGGAGATGGAGGAGGAGGACGAGGGCGACGTGGTGGCGGAGATCATGGGGTGGATCCTGGTCGGCGAGCCCGGCGAGGAGTCTCCGGACGTGGTCGAGGGAGACGCGGGTTTCGGAGTCCTCCGGGTCCCTGGTGGCCTGCTCAGCCCGGCTCCGGTCTCCTCCGAGGACGTTCTCCACGGCATCCGGCCATAGGCTTTCGCCTCCGGATCCGTCCCCTTCGGCCGGGACATGGGGGGAGCCGCTCGGCTCCTCCCGTTTTTGCCGCCAGGGCACCCCTTGATGGCCCTGGGGACCGCATTTACCTTTCAAAGCTCACTCCGAGACGCCACCTGCCAAGAGTCGGTGGCTCTTTGCTTGTCCGGTGCCCCGGAGACGGGTCGCGAGGGGCTGATCGCAACGGGGTGGATCGGTGGGGTACCGAAGCGGTCAAACGGGGCAGACTGTAAATCTGCTGGCTCATGCCTTCGAAGGTTCGAATCCTTCCCCCACCACTCCGCGCTCCGGCGCGGTGGAGTCGCGGGAGTAGCTCAGTTGGCTAGAGCATCAGCCTTCCAAGCTGAGGGTCGCGGGTTCGAGTCCCGTCTCCCGCTTCGGACTGGACCGGCCTCGGTCGATCCCAGTCGCTCCGATAGCTCAGTGGTAGAGCACTCCCTTGGTAAGGGAGAGGTCCCGGGTTCAAGTCCCGGTCGGAGCTTGCCCTGCTCGGGGGCGCGTAGCCGAGCCGATGATGGACCAGAAGCAACCGGTCCCCACAACGACCGGTGCCCCAAGTAAACGCAACGAGGAACGAGCGATGGGAAAGGCGAAGTTCGAGCGGACGAAGCCGCACGTGAATGTCGGGACGATCGGCCACGTGGATCATGGGAAGACGACGCTGACGGCGGCGATCACGATGATCCAGGCGGCGAAGGGTCTGGGCGAG
>DATHRY010000211.1:0-3580 GCA_035464715.1 Longimicrobiales bacterium | reverse complement strand
CCAGAACCCGAGGAGACGGACATGCGATTCATGATGCTGGTGATCCCCGCAGGATACGGAGACGCCGACCCCGGCACGGCACCGGAGGCCGAGCGCGTCGCCGAGATGATGAAGTACAACGAGGCCCTCCAGGGGGCCGGCGTCCTGGTGGCCCTGGACGGACTGCACCCGCCGTCCATGGGCTTCCGCGTGTCCTGGCAAGAGGGCTCCCCCAAGGTGACCGACGGCCCCTTCGCCGAGACCAGGGAAGTCGTGGGCGGCTACTGGATCATCGACGTCGCGTCCCGGGACGAGGCGATGGAGTGGGCGACGCGGGCCCCCATGTCCGACGACGAGGTCATCGAGGTGCGGCAGATCCAGGAGACGGACGACTTCGCCGAAGACGTGCGGCAGGCGGCGGCGGGCTTCGAGGAGATGCGCGGGTTAATCGACCCTTAAGCGGTCGCGGTCAGCTTGATGGTCGATGGGGCGCCCGAGCGGTGGTGCCCGGAACCACGGAGCCGACGAGGGGAGATGACGGAGCAGGAGGGGCGGGGCGAGGCGCCGATCGGGTCGGGGACGGGGGCGGTGGAGGCCGGGGAAGCCCCGATGACGTGGCGGGAGGATGCGGGGGACGCCCCCGAGCCCGTGGAGGGGCTGCTCCAGGCCGGGAGCCTGGAGACGCCGTACCGGAGGATGGGGCGAGGGCGGCCGGTCCTCCTCCTCCTGCCCGGGGCGGCGCCGGCGGTGCGGGACGGCGTATTCCGGGGGCTGGCGAGGGAAGGGTTGGTGGTGGAGCCTCTCTGGCTTCCCCCGGTCGAGACATGGACCGGATGGCTGCAGGATCTGGTGGAGGGGCTGGGGCTCGAGCATCCGGACGTGATGGCCGAAGATACGGTGCTGGCGGCCCTCGAACGCGTCGCCCGGGAGGCGCCGGAGACTCTGGGGACGATCCGCCGAAACGAGATCATTGATTCCTGATCCGGACCGCGCAGATTCCACCCTGGCGCAGGGCGGACGGTTCGGTCCGCACCCGCCCGTCCACACCCTGCCCGGCCCCCGTGCCCGGTCGATGTCCCACCCGCGCCTCCCCTTCGACCTCACCAGCTTCGTGGGGCGGGCCGCCGAGTTGGAGCAACTCGCCGCCCTCCTCGAGCACGCCCGGCTCATCACCCTGACCGGTGGTCCCGGCAGCGGCAAGACGCGGCTCGCCCTCGAGCTCGCCCGGCGTGAGAGTGACGCCGGTCGGGCGGTGGCCTGGACGGAGCTGGCCGCCCTCCGGGATCCGGGTCTCGTGGTCCCCGCAGCCGCCGAAGCCCTGGGGGTGGTGGAGGAGGTGCGGACGGGGGACACGGTGTCTCTGGCCCGTATCCTGGGAGATCGTCCGGTCCTCCTCGTCCTGGACAACTGCGAGCACCTCCTGGACGGGGCGGCGGAGCTCGTGGACGGCCTCCTGCCCGCCTGTCCCGGGCTCTCGATCCTGGCGACGAGCCGGCAGGCCCTGGGGGTCCGGGGCGAGCGGGCCTGGCTGGTCCCGCCCCTCTCCCTGCCGGGCCCCGGAGCCGTCGGTCTGGTGGATGGCCGTGGGTCCGCAGAGGCCCCGGCCGGCGAAGGGAGCGGGGCGGAGGCGGTCCGGCTCTTCGTGGAGCGGGCTCGGGAGGTGGTGCCGGAGTTCGAGCTCACACCGGAGCACGCCCCGGTGGTCGAGGAGATCTGTCGGCGCCTGGAGGGCATCCCCCTGGCCATCGAGCTGGCCGCGGCCCGCATCCGGCTCCTGCCGCCGGCGGCCATGCTCGAACGGCTCGAGGACGTGCTGGGGCTCCCGCCGGGGGAGCGACGTCTCGCGCCCCGCCACCGTACCCTCCGTTCGGCCATCGACTGGAGCTACGACCTGCTGGGCGAACGGACCCGGACGGTGCTGCACCGGATCGCCGTCTTCCGGGGGGGCTTCACCCTGGACGCGGCCGAGCGGGTGGCCGCGGGTGGGGAGATCGCCGCCGGAGACGTGCTGGAGCTTGTGGGCCGCCTGGTGGATCAGTCCCTCCTGGTGGTCCGGGAGCGGAACGGCTTCGCCCGCTACCACGTCCTCGAGGCCGTGCGGCAGTACGCCCTCGAGCGTCTGGCGGCCGCGGACGAGGAGGAGGCGACCCGCCGGCGTCACGCCCTGCACGTGTGCGCCGTGGTCGAGGAGGCCGCGCCCCGCCTGACCGGGCCGGAGCGGCTCGCCTGGACGGACCGGCTCCAGGCCGAGATCGACAACGTGCGCTCGGCGCTGGCCTGGACCCGGACCCGGGAACCAGGGCTCCACGTGCGCCTGGCGGCGGGCCTCTGGTGGTTCTGGTTCTCCACCCAGCACTGGACCGAGGGCGGGGGGTGGATCGACGGTGCCCTGGCCCTCCCCGAGGCCGGGTCGCCGGGACCGGACCGGGCCATGCTCCTCTTCGCGTCGGGGGCCCTCGCGGCCCTGCAGGTCCGTTCGGCGGATGCCCGGCCGGCCCTCGAGCAGGCCATCGCCCTGGGCACGGAGCTCGGGGACGAGCGGCTGGTCGCCTACGCCACCAACTACCTGGGGCTGACCTGGGCCGGAGAGGGAGACCCCCGGGGAGGGGAGCTGTGCCGGCAGGCCGAGCGCTGGTTCCGGGCCCACGACGACCTCTACGGCCTGCGCCTCGCCCTCCTGCTTCAGGGGAGCACCGCCCTGGCCGCCGGCGAGCTGGACGAGGCGGAGCGCCTGAACCGCGAAGGCGTGGAGGTCGCCCGACGCTTCGGGCTCGGGCGGGAGCTGGCCATCTCCCTGCAGAACCTGGCCGTGGTGTACATCGTCCAGGGGCGGCTGGACGAGGCCGAGGCACGGATCCGGGAAGCCCTCCGGACGGGCCGGAACGACGTATCCCACTACTTCACGGCCACCGGGGTCGGGTATCTGGGAGAGATCGAAGGTCGGCGCGGGAACGATGCCGGCGCGGCCCGGCTCCTGGGCGCCGCCGAAGGGCTCCGCGACGTCGTCGGAGCCCGGCCCTTCCCCCTGGACGGCCGGCGGATCGAGGCCCTCGTGCCCCGGCTCCGGGAGCGCCTGGGCGCCGACGCCTTCCGGGAGGCCTGGGCCGAGGGACGGGGGCTCCATCCCGAGACGCTGATCCGGGAGCTGGTGGGGACCCGACCCACCCCGACCGCGCCCCCCGTGGAGGCCTCCGACGCCGAGGCTGCGTCGTCGTCGACGCACGCCGCCGACCGTAACGCCGGCGCCACCTCCGGGACGGTTTCCGGCCTCGGGGAGCAGGCGGATCTCGAGGATCACGCGGACGCCGAGCCCCGGTCCGGCGACCCGACGGCCACCGCTCCACGGCCCCCCGCGCCGGCCCTGGTCGTCGACGCCCTGGGGGGCTTCCGGGTCCAGGTCGACGGCGCCCCGGTGGAGGACGCGGCCTGGCCCTACGCCAAGCCCCGGGAGCTGCTCGTGTACCTGCTGCTCCATCCCGGGGGCCGGAGCCGGGACCAGGTCGGGGACGCCCTCTGGCCCGAGGCCACCGACGCCCGGGCCAAGAACAGCTTCCACGTCACCCTCCACCACCTCAGGAAGGCCCTGGGGCATCCGGAGTGG
>DATHRY010000210.1:0-13803 GCA_035464715.1 Longimicrobiales bacterium | reverse complement strand
GAAGCTCTTGACGTAGTCCACGAGCTCGTCGCGTTCCCGCTGGGAGAGTCGCTCCGCCCATCCGGGCATCGTGGTGCCGGGCATCCCCTCGTCGATCACGCGGCGGATGTCGGCGTCGGTGGGAAGCTCGCCGCTGAGCGTCGTGCGGATCTGATAGAGTCCGTTGGTGAAGTCGCGCGGACGCGGGAGCATCCACTCCGCGCCAGCCCCGTCACCCGCCCCCTCCGCACCGTGGCACGCGGCGCACCACCGGTCGTAGGTGTCCTTTCCTGGAGGAGCGCCCTCCTGGGCCGACACGGTGAACGGCAGGAGGGCAGCCGTGGCGGCGGCCAGCGCGGTCATCCGGACGCGGCCCATCAGTGCGCCTCCCCTTCTGAGCCTTCTTCTTCCCACGTCCGGGGCTCCCACCCGGTCTGCTCGTAGAGGAAGATGATGACCGACCAGATCTCGTCGGCGGTCATGAAATCTTCCCAGGCCGGCATGGCGGAATCCCACGGAGTGCCTTCACGCGGGAGCCCCGGGCCGCCCTTGGCTATACGCCAGAAGACGAAGCTCTCGGTGAGCTGGGCGATGGTGCCGTTGTCGCGGAAGTTGAGCGGAGCCGGGTTGAAGGCGCTCGCGAAGTGGCCCTGGCCGTCCAGCGCGTCGCCATGGCACGGCATGCAGTTCCGCACGTAGAGCTCCCTGCCCCGCTCGTAGTGCCCCTCCAACGGGCCCTCGTGCCGGAGGGGGTTCTCCAACCCCGCGAGCACCATCTCCTGGCCCCTGAACGTGATGCGGCCAGGAGGCGCCGGGTGGATCGACCGGAGCGACGGCGGAGCCGTGATCGACGGACGGACCTGGTCGTAGGTGAGGAACGCGACCAGCGCGGGAATCGCCACGAGGAGCCCCACGCGGACGAGCTTGTGCCGGGGCTCCACGAGAACCCGATGGAGGGGCTCCTTGAACTCCTTCCAACGCTGTTCGCTGCCGCTCACCCACAGCAGCACGCCCACTGCCACGGTGAGCATGTACTGGAAGAGCACCGACGACGGCACGGGGGCGCTCCTCATGCCCAGCAGGGGCGGGATCAGCGGGATTCCCCACTCGAATACGATGAAGGCCGCCACCATGACGATGGCCGACACGCCCAGCGGGTGCTTCGCCCATTTCATGTCTCACGCCTCCGGTTTCGGGAACGCGCCCGACGCCGCCACCACACTAAAGCCACTATCTGAGCGACGCGAGGAACTCGACCACCGCGTCGATCTCTTCATCGGTCATGATCTCCCCGAAGTTCGGGGGCATGCTGCCCAGCAGGTTCTCGAAGCCCTCCGCCGCCGTGGCGTTGGGATCCCGGATGGCCGTCTCGATCTCTTCCGGCGTCAGGCGTGCACCAATGCCTTCGAAGCCCGGCCCGAGGGGCGAGGGACCCGCGATCGAGTGGCAGGCGAGACAGGTATTCGCCTGGAGCAGCGCCAGGATCGCGGGGTCGGTGCCCTCGGGTGCGCCCGCCGTCACGGGCGGGGGGGCCGGGGCGCCCGCATCCGCCGCGATGTCCGCCCCCGTCACGGTCACCTCTCCACCCACCGACTGGAGGTACGCCACCATCGACCAGATCTGGGCGGGCGACATCGTCCGTCTCTGGTCGGGCATGATGGGCGGATAGCCCTCCACGACGAAGGCACCCGGATCGACCATCGAAGCGTGCAGATACGTCTTGCAGTCCTGGCCATCCACGCGGGAGGCGCACCGCGCCCCGATTTCCCCGGTGCCCGCCTCGTCCGTCAGGAGGTTGGGAGCGCGCGTGCCGGTGCCGTGGCACGTCGTGCAGGCACCCGCACCGTTGAAGAGCGCCTCGCCTGCCGCGACGAGCTCTTCAGCCGAGACGTCGGCCGAGAACGTGAGCTCCTCGGGGACCTCGGACTGCACCTGCGGAATGGTGTTGGCCACCAGGGTGAACACGCCCAGCGTGGCCAGCACGACGAAGACGATCTTCAGGTTGGTCGCGACCATGTCAGTCGCCCCCGGCCGACTGCGGCGTCGGTGTCAGGGTGGGGGACGCCATCCTCGGCTTCGCCGCCCGCCCCTCGGCCAGCGATCCGACCCAGAAGATGAACGCCACCAGGCCGAAGAAGATGAGCACGCACGCCGAGATGATGACCGACGCATAGCCCAGGGCCGGCGTAGCGGCGTACTCGCTGGTGTCGCGGATGAGCTCCCAGACGTGCCAGTGCTGCCGGATCCCGCTCCGGGCGAACCCCATGAGCCCCATGAGCCAGGTGAAGGTCACCGCCAGGATGAAGAGCGCGTACTGGGAGCGCTCGGGCATCTTCCCCCACTGGATCGCGCCCCTGGACTCGGCTCCTCGCAGCATCGCGATGTCGATGGCGATCACGCCGACGATCGTCGTCAGGACCGCCCCCACCTGATAGACCGAGAACCCGATCCGCACGATGGCCGATACGAAGTATCCGTAGACGCCGTAGAAGAGAACGACCGCCGCCGCGACCACGAAGAGGGCAGCCTGGACGATGGTGGCCGTGCGCGCCCACGACACCACCGGACGCTTGTTGGCCCGGCGGTACATCATAAACGACAGGAACGTGGTCAGGATCATGAGGTTGACGGCCGTGTTCTTGGCGCTCATCACCCCCAGCACGCCCAGGAAGGGGTGGTGCGTACCGCCCATGGCCGCCAGCTCCTCGCGGTTGGCGATCATGGTGTGCGGCGTGGCCCAGACGATGACGCCCAGGATCAGCACCACGAGCATGTACTTCGTGTAGGGCTGGAAGCGCTCGGCGCCGGGAATCCGGCCCATGCCGACCCAGAGGTAGTAGTTGCCGGCCAGGAAGAGGACGCCGATGAGGAAGGCCTGGATGATCCAGAGCCAGCTCATGAAGCCGCCCATCATCGTGATGCCCATCTGCTGGTTGAACTCGTAGATCTCGCGGCCGAGCCAGTAACCGGCGAACGGGAGCACGATGAGGGCCCCGATGGCGACGAAGTTCCCGACGTAGCCCATCCAGTCGTAGTGGGCCCGCTCCTCGTCGGTCTCGGCCATGAGGAAGCGGTAGGCCGCGTACGCCCCGACGATCGCGCCGCCGAACACCACGTTCGCGATGAGGCGGTGGATGTTGATCGGCATCCAGGTGGCGTTGGCGATGGCGCTCCACAGCGCCACCTCCGTCGGTGCCGTGTCGGGCGTCACCTCGGCCGGGGGGCTCATCATGTACGTCAGCCACGAGTTGGCGATGAACATGACGATCGTGCCCCAGATGTTGAGCAGGATGCCCAGGGCCCAGTGGAACCGCTTCGCTCCCCCCTCCGACCAGCGGTCCCACCCGTAGTAGTAGAGGTAGAGGGTGAACGACTCGAAGAAGAAGAGCCCGACGTAGAGCCACATCGAGAGCGAGAAGACCTGCGCGAGGTACCCCCAGATGCCTGGATAGAGGGTGAGCAGCCCGAAGACCAGGAGCCCTCCCCAGATGGCGGTCGCCGAGTACGCCACGAGGAGGAGCCGCGTGAACTCCTTGGCCAGCTTGTCGTAGCGCTTGTCACCGCCGAACATGCCGATCGCCTCCGCGACGACGGCGAACATGGGCACACCCAGCACGAAGGCGGCGAACAGCAGGTGCACCTGAGCCACGATCCAGATCGCCGCGCGGCTCCCGATCAGCGGGAACTCCCCGTATTCCCGGGAGCCCGGATACTGGTACTGGGCCAGCCCGGGCTCGGCGACGACGGCCAGCATCAGCGCCGCCATCACGACCACGGGCACCCACTCGCTCCACCCTCGGATCCGGATCCGACCCATCAGGCCTCACCCCCGTTTCTGAGGAAGAAGGGCAGCCGCCTGGAGAAGTCCACGGGCATCTCCCGGCGGACCTCCGCCATGACCTCGAGATCGACGCTCTCGTAGCCGCGCTCGCGGGCGAACGCCTCCACGCGGGCTCTGACCACGCCTCGCACGAAGCTGGGGATGCGCTCGATCCGCGCTCGGGCATCGGGACTCCAGGGCATCCCGGGGTCGTGGGCGTCGGAGGGCTGGCCGTAGCGCGGGCCCGGACGCGGCTCGATCACGGGACGCCGTCCGCTCGGATCGTACACGCACGAGTCGTCCGCCCCGAGCAGGCTGCCGTTCAGGGCGTAGGCGCGGGCCCGGCAACCGCCGCAGACCTTGCGGTACTCGCAGCGCCCGCACCGCCCCTCCAGGGTTCCCTGCCGAAGCGCGGTGAACACGGGGGACGACCGCCAGATCTCCCCGAAGTCGGCCGTGTTCAGATCGCCCGCGACGACCGGGGAGTACGGGCAGGGCGTGACCTTCCCCTCCGGCGTGATGCGACAGTAGTGGACGCCGCACGGACAGCGCGTCCCGTAGTTGAGGAGCGGGGAGTCGTCGCCGGCCTCGATCACGTGCCGCATGATCTGCGGCTGACACTTGGACCTCACCATCATGCGCCCGCGGTAGGTCCGCTCCAGCGCGACGAGGTCCCGCAGCACGGCCTCGTTCTCTTCCGGCTCCAGACCGGGCATGCCCTCGCCGCGACCCGTCTGCACGAGGAAGTAGGCGTTGAAGGAGACGGCTCCACGGTCGGCGGACCAGGCCGCCAGGTCGGCGAGCTCGTCCCGATTCCCCCGGGTGAGGGACATCTGGACGACGAAGTCCAGGCCGTGCCGTACGAGCCGGTCGACCGCCGCGAGCGTGTCGGAGAGCGCGCCCTGGCCGTGACGGAAACGGTCGTGGTACGCGGGTCTGAGTGAATCGACGCTGACGGCGACGCCCTTGACGCCCGCGTCCATGAGCGAGCGGACGCGCTCGTCGGTGAGGCGCGTGCCGTTCGTACCCACCACCACCGTGGCCCCGACGGTCGCCGCCCGCTCGGCCAGGGTCTCGAGATCGTCCCGGAGAAGGGGCTCCCCCCCCGACAGGATCAGCACCGGCGACGGATTCACGTCCAGGATCTGGTCCAGGATGCGGAGGCAGTCGGCGGTGGGAAGCTCGTCGGCCGCCGCGTGCCAGGAGCCCGCCGAGATGTAGCAGTGGGCGCAGGTGAGGTTGCAGCGGCGGGTGAGGTTCCAGGCTACGATGTGCGGCCGGTCCGAGGGCAGGTGCCGCGCCGGGTCGATGGTCCAATCGGCCATCCCGGGCGTCACGTCGCCCACCGGCTGGATCCCGACGGTGGGGAGGTTCGGACCGGCAGGGCTCATTTCGCCCCGCTCTGCTCGCGCATGAACTTCTCGACCGCCGCCTTGGCGTCTTCGGGGCTCACCGTCTTCATGTCGACGGGGCAGGCGTCGGCCTTCTCGACCACGTCCCTGACCGGGCAGCGGGTCACACCCGACGCCTTGGCCTCTTCGATGAAGCGGCGCATCTCGGGCGTGAGGCCGTCGACGCCCTCGGCCGCGGCCTTGAGCTGCTTGGTCTGCAGCTCCCGGAACATCACGGCCATGGTGTCCATGTCGAACGTGTCGGCCTCGATCATGGCCTGCTTGTTCTCGTCCATGACGAGCGTGGTGACGCGCCAGATCGCGTGCTCCCGGGCGAAGCGCTCCACGGTGTTGCGGGCCAGGGGCCGCGCGATCAGGGGCACGGCCCCCAGGCGGTCGAAGGCCTCCTCGGTCCAGACCACCGGATCGGCCGAGGTGCGCGCACGCTCCTGGACGTGGCCCGTGTAGGGGCAGGTGACCGAGACGGTGGGGGCGGCGGGGACCGGGTCGACGTCGCTCCCCTCGACCACCGTGCGCTTCATGGCGGCCTCGGCCTTGATCTCGGCCACCGCGAGCTCCTCGGCCGTGCCGATGCCCATGATGAGCTGCATGTGCGTGGGCAGGAGCTTCTGGATCGCCTCGTCGAGCCACTCGTTGGTGACCATGGGGAGGCTCGACCGCTGGTCGAGTCCGGGCTGGAGCACCGGCGGGCCGTGGTGGGGGGATCCGTTCGTGGCGGGCGCTGGGTGCGCGGCGTCGGGGAGGGATCCGTTGGCTTCCGGCTGCCAGTTCTCGAGCACGTACTCCTCGACGGCCTTCCGGGCGATCCCGAGCGCAAACGGAGGGACGCGCAGGATCCGCACCTCGGCCTCGGGCGCCCATTCGAGCCCCATCTCCCCGTCCTCTTCGATCCACGGGATCTCGTCGGGCCGCACGTCCGTCGTGCCGATGAGAAGGACGTTGGCCTTCGTCATCCGCACCACGTTGGTGGCCTGCGATCCGAGGTCGGTCCCGTCGATCCGGTGCGCGCCGTGCCGGGCGAGCACGAGGAGGGTCGGCTCGATCTCCTCGGCCCACTGGAGGATCACCTGGAACGGCTTCCCGACGAGCACCTGCGTCTCGACCTCGACGTCCGGGTACTCGTCCGCCATCACCCGGGCCCGCTTGAGGTTGGCCTGGCAGAGCTTGAGGAGGCCCTTGTCGATGATGTTGTTGTGGAGCTCCTCCTGCTCCTCGAACTTGAACACCTTCGACGCCTGGACGGAGAGGACGTCCTTGATGTTGCCGAAGACGGCGTGGTGGTACTCCACGTCGAAGGCGGAGCAGACGAAGAGGCTGGCGCCGTACTCGCGGGCCATCTCGAGGGCCACACGCATGGCCTTGTAGCCGTACGAGGAGCCGTCCACGCAGACCATCCAGCGCCCCCCGGCCAGGGGCGACTCGTCCCGAACGATCAGCGTGTCCTTCTCGACCTTCTGGAGGACGCGCTCGACCATGCCTCCGAGTTGGGAATAGGGCTGGCGGCCGATCCCGTGGGCACCGATCGCGAGCAGGTCGTAGTCCCGCTCGCTCGAGCCGGCGAGCTTCTCGTCCTGGTCCTCGTTCTCGGCGATCAGTCGGCCGTCGTCACCGACCTTCACGTCGCTCCGGACCTTGTCCCCGCCGTCGTAGTTGGCCGCGATGTTGGGGTCGAACCCGATGAGGCTGGGCAGGTGGCCCTTCCCCTCGTTCACCTCGCGGACGATCTCCTCGTAGTTGATCCCCTCGAGGAGCTGGCGGGTGAGGGGTACGCCCGCCGCGTCGCAGCGCACGGCCACCTGATCGAGGAAGGAGTCCGAGATGAGCTGCAGCCCCTTCTCGATCAGCTTGTCGTGGATCTTCCGCTGCCGCTTGATCTCCGACTCGGTCTGGAACTGGGCCGGAAGGCCCGTCTCGAGCTGGCGGAAGCGGATGTCGTGGAGGCGGGCGGCGTAGACGTGGTTGCCCGTGATGCGCCCCTCGGAACGTGCGGCGATCTCGATCGCACGATCGACCGCCCAGTCCGACCAGGGCGAGTTGTCGACGGGAACGGAGATCTCACGGTACATGGCCACCTCCGAAGCGGTCCGCGTGCGCTCTTCGGAGACGACGGACGCCCGTCGATGGCCCGAACCCTACCCTGGGGGCCCCGTAGGGGCTCCGTTCTCCCGGCCAACTGCCCGGGGCAGAGTAGAAGGGGCTCTCGCCCCCTTGCCGACGTGCGCCGCCGACCTCGAAAAGCCAGGTCGGGAGCATTCCAACTTCATCGTCGAATGCCCAGGGAGGCCTCGCCCTGGGCATGGCTCACGTTGTCGCGGACGGCCCCTGGCGGGGCCCACCGATGCTACTAGCCGGAGGGTGACCACGATCTCGACCATATGCGCCGAAATGCGCGGATCCCGTTCCGGGACGAGATAGTATCCGGGGCTTGCGGGGGCTGTCAAATGGTCGGGCGAACGGGGGGCTCCGCCCTCCTCACAGGTCCCACCCCGCGCGCGCCAGCATCCAGAGGTTGACGATCACCACCACGAGCGCGGTCAGGTAGAACGGCGGTGAGAGCGTGGCTCCCTGGGCGGGGAAGAACGCCCCGCCGACCATCGCCGGGAGTCGGAGTCCGTGGATGGCCCAGATCGCCCGGGCGAACCAGCGGTTCTGCCAGCTCCACAGGCCCCAGAAGACGAGCCCCGTGATCGCGGCACCCAGAACCAGCCAGAGCACGGGCGGCCCCCGATCGACCGGCAACGCCCCCGCGCGCCACATGGCGAGTGCGGCGGCTTCGTAGAGCAGGCCGACGTGCAGGTAGGCGAAGGCGGCCTGGCGGTACTTGCGCTGGAGGGGGGTGAGGGGGGCCGGGTCGCCGCCCGCCTCGGTCACATGCCCTCCAGGCCGAGCTCGGACCGGGCGCGGTCCATGAGCGGCACGGTCATCTCGCTGATCCCGTTGTCGCGGGCCCACTCCGTGTAGATCCGTTTGACCATGCCCCGGACGAAGGTGGGCACCCGCTCCAGCCGCTCGCGAGCCTCGTCCGACCAGGTCACGCGACCGGGCAGGACGGCCGCCGAGGCACTCGGGCCCTGCGTCGCCGGTCCCGCCGCGGGGGATTCGTCGACCCCGGCTGCACCGGCCTCGACGAACGCGTCCGGTCTTGCCTCCTCCAGGCCCGTGCGCACGATCTCCATCGGCTGCTCGGGCACCGTCCGCCCGCCGACCTTCACCCCCATGCTGGACACGAGCTGCGTCTCCATGGGGTTGGTGAGCATGGCCATCTCGCGTCCGCACGCGCTGCACACGAACACCGCCGCCATAGTCCCATCGCCGGGGATCTGCCGCTCGGCGAAGGCCATCACCTCGTCGCACTCTACGCACAGGAATTTCACGGGCAGGCCTCTTCGAGGGCTTCGGCCAGGCCGAGGAGGGCCCGGGAGGGCGCCGCCTCGGGGTGTTCGACGGCGAAGGGGCGCCCCCCGTCGGTCGCGGCGGCGAGCTCCCGGTCGAAGGGCAGCTCGGCCCACACCGCCAGCCCCGTCTCGTCCCGGAGCCGCTCCACCGCATCTCCCGGATAGAGGGGTGTGGGCCTGCCGCAGTCGGGGCAGACCACCTTCGTCATGTTGGCCACCAGCCCCGCGGGCACCTCCGCTTCCTGGACCAGGCGTGCCGACTTGGCCACCACGAAGCGCGCCATCTCGGACGGCGTGGTGACCAGGAGGGCTGCGGAGACGTTCGGGACCACCGTGAGCAGACGGTGGATCTTGTCGGTCCCGGGAGGCACGTCGACCAGCAGGTAGTCGAGCTCCCCCCACACAACGTCGGACACGAACTCGCGGAGCGCTCCCGCCTCGACGGTGCTCTGCCACAGGTAGTCGTGGCCGCCCGGGCCCCGCCAACGCAGGGGGCTGTCGTCGGCGCCCTGGAGGAGGTCCATCGAGAAGACCTTCACGCCGTTCGCGGCCACCGCCGGAGCGATGCCGTCCTCCCCTTCGGTCAGCCGCTGCCCTGCGACGCCGGTCATGCGCCCGAGCGAGGGGCCGGCCAGATCGGCGTCGAGCGCTCCGACCGCGTGGCCCCGCGACCTGAGGACGGCCGACAGGTTGGCCGTGACCGCGCTCTTGCCGACGCCCCCCTTCCCGCTCGCCACGGCCACGACGTGCCGAATCCCGGACAGGCGGTGCGCCAGACGCCCCTGCTGCGCGACGACCTGCTCGAGCACCTCGGCGCTCCCCCCGGTGTCGACGTCGTGATACGTGCGGATCTTCCTCATCGTGGCACCGGGTCAGGGAGCGAGCTTCACGCCGCGATCGTCCAGCGCGGTGAGGGCGTCGACCGGACATGATTCGCACGCACGCACCAGCGCTTCCCGCGAGACCGAGTCGCAGCCGGCGCTGAAGACCGCCACGCCGTCGGCGTCCAGTTCGAACGCGGGCCCGGCCTCGTCGATGCAGTCGCCGAAGCCGACGCACAGGTCGCGGTCGATCTCGATGACGAGGTCACCGATGTGGCGGCGATCGAGTTGGGTCATCCGAGGACTCGGGGCCATGTGGACGCATTCCCGGTGGCAAGATCCGGAACGCTCCGAGGGGCCGCAAGCTTGACAGCTCCGGGGTCGGGCTCCGATTGATCCCCCCCGTGGCGATGCCCGCCGGAGCTCGCACCCCTCACGGGAGGCCTCCCTGATCCGCCCGCTCCCGACCTCGTGTCATCGATGACGGCCGACCGTGTCGTCCCGGCGATCCTCGTGGGCGTGATCGTCCTGGTGGCCGTGACGCTGGTGGCCTCGTCGCTCGACCGGCCGGCACCGCCATCGTTCACGCCTTCCAGCCTCGCGGCGAGCCCAGCGGGGGACGACCTGGTCGGACCGATCGTCTACACCGTGGACGCGCGATCGACCGACGCCTGGACGTACTTCGACTTCTCGCGAGGAAGCGCCGTCGAGGAGCCTTCCCCCGCCGAGTGGGACATCGCGTTCCGGAGATTCAACGTGGTGGTCAACGGCGGGCCGGGCTTCGCGGGCCGGGGAGGTGCGCTCGATCTGGGCGAGACACCCCTCGACTCGGTCACGACCCTGCCGGCCGACGGGTACCTCCCGAGCACCGCCGACTCGTCGGCGACCGCCATGGAGCGGTGGTACGCCTACTCGTGGACGAGCCACCTTCTCACTCCGCTCCCGCGGAGCTGGGCCGTCCGCACCGCCGACGGGCGCTTCGCGGCCCTGGAGTTCCTCGGCTATTATTGCCCCGCCGCCGAGCCCGGGTGCGTGACCTTCCGATACCGCTATCAAGGCTCCGGCTCGACTCGTCTCGTCGCAGGACCCGGAGACCCTCCACCGTGACGGATCCCGGCGCCGACTCCTCCGACGCCGGGGCCACCCGGCGGGAGATCCGCGAGCGGCTCGCGCGCGGCCTCTACCAGCTCGAGAGGTCGCGCGACCGAACCGACCCCGACCGGCAGGCGCGATGGGAGCAGCTGAATCAGGGACGCCGCGCGACCCGTCTGGCCCATGCCGACGAGCTGCTCAGCGCCCTGATCGGAGCCTTCGGGTTCGACTGGACGACCGCCGAGGCGATCGACGCGTGCGCCGACGCCGCGAGGGCTGCGGGAGGGGACCGGACCGTGGCCGCCGAAGCCGCCCGTGCGGCGGAGATCTTGAAGGCGTTGCTGCCGAAGCGCGTGGGCGGCTGACCACGGCCGCATGCACCCCGGCGGGTCCCCCGTAAGGGCCAACCTCATCCCGACGGCCCCACCATCCCCCGTCGGGACCCGCGTCGGGTGACCCCGATTCCCCCCATTTGCCCACCCACACGTCGCCCGCGATCTTGGCTGCCGTGCTCGCCCCCTCCTCCACCACCGGAGGTGACTCTGTATCGCAGGCTCGACAGGCCCCGACGGAGCGCCGCGCGTCGCGCGCTGGTGTGTGAGCACCGGATCGGTGTCCAGGGCCTCATCGTCCCGGTCGGTGCGGTAGCCGAGGTGACGAATCGGCTCCGGCCCGAAGTGGCGGGTGCGCCCTCATGACGGAGGCCGGTTCGCACGTCACCCTGGGCCACTTCACGACGTACCGGGCGAGGGACCGGTTCTGGGAGCTCGACCCCGACGACCGTCGAGCCGAGGCGGGGGCCTGGGTGGAACGGCTGCAGGGTGCGAGCGACCGGGTCGCCCTCTACCTGACGTCCACGGTCGAGTCCGGGAGCGACGTCATGGCGTGGTGCTCGCACCGCATGGGCGACACCGCCGCGCCCGGGAGCTTCTTCCGCCGGCGCGCACGGGCGGACGCTCCCGCTCGCGACTACTTCCGCCCCGTGCATGTCCTCTGGGGACTCACGCGCCCGTCCGAGTACTCCCGATCGGCCAGGTCGGCGCAGAAGATCGACCCGTTCGACGCAGAACGGTCCCCCTACCTCGTGGTGTATCCGTTCACCAAGACGGCGGCGTGGTACGCGCTTCCCCCCGAGGTCCGTCAGAGGCTGATGAACGAGCACATCGGCATCGGGAAGCAGTTCCGGACCGTCGGACAGCTCCTGCTCTACTCGTTCGGACTTCAGGACCAGGAATTCGTGGTGGTCTACGAGACGGACGACCTCGCTTTGTTCTCGAAGCTCGTGTACGACCTGCGGAGTACCGAGGCCCGTCCGTACACCCTCTCCGACACGCCGCTTCACGTCGGTGTGCACGTGGACGCGGACGCGTGGATCGAGACGCTCGGGTGACGGACGCCGGAATGCGGATCTTCGTCCTGGGGACCAGTCACGCCGTCGCCTCGGGCCTCGTGCGCGAGCAGCTGCCCGTGCGGAAGGAGGTGGCCGCTCCGGTGCTCACGAGGCTCACCGGCCGCGGACGTCCGCTGGACGAAGCGGTGCTCCTGGTCACCTGCGCACGGGTCGAGGTGTACGGCGTCTCCCCGGACCCCGATCGGACCCAGAGGGTGTTGGAGCGCCTCGCGCGGCAGATCCCCACCACGGGCGGTGCGAACCTCGGGCTGCAGACCTATTTCCACGTGGACGAGGGGGCGGTCGAGCATCTCTTCCGGGTCGCGGCCGGACTCGATTCGGTCGTCCAGGGCGAGTCCCAGATCCTCGGCCAGGTGAGGGAGCTCCTCGCCGCTCCCGAGCACTCCGCCACCCTCGGTCCTCTCCTGCACCGGCTCGTGCAGCACGCCGTCAGGACGGGGAAGCGCGTTCGAGCGGAGACCGAGATCGGGCAGGGGACGGCGTCGCTGGCCAGCGCCGGCCTCGAGCTTCTCAGGCGGCGCACCGGTGGTCTCGCTGGCCGGGGGGCGCTGGTGGTGGGCGCCGGCGAAACGGGCACACTCGTCGCGCGGCTCCTCGCGAAGGCGGGGGTCGAGAGGTTGGCCGTGGCCAACCGTACCCCTGGGCGGGCACGGGCCGTTGCGGAGCCGCTGGGTGGTTCGGGACACGGCCTGGACGAGTTGGACGCGCTGCTCGGCTGGGCCGACTTGATCGTCGGTGCGGCCACGGCGCCCGCGCCGCTCGTCACCCCCGGGCTTCTGGATCCCGATGGGCGCCGTCGGTTCTTTCTCGACCTCAGCCACCCCCGGAGCCTCGACCCGGAGCTGGCCGGTCTGGACGGATCCGAGCTCCTCGACCTCGACGCCGTCCATCGGCAGGTCGAGGCGGCGCGACGCACCCGCCAGAACGAGGCACCGCGGGCCGAAGCCATCGTGGCCGAGGAGGTGGATCGATACGTGGCGTGGTACCGCGAACGCCGTTCGTTCCCCGTGGTGCGGGCGGTCCGGGAACGCGTGCTCGAGCTCGCGTATCGCGAGGCGGAGAACCAGGGGCGGAGCCTGGAGCCCGAGCAACGAGGGGTGCTGATGCGCTTCGCGCACTCCTTGGCGCGGAGCCTTCTGCACGGGCCGACGATGGCGCTTCGCCAGGCGGACCCGGACACCCCCGAGGGTCGGAGGGTGCTCGAAGCGGCCGGTGTCCTCTTCGGCCTCGAACGGGGCGTCCTCGAAGCCCTGCGGAAGCGGAGCGGGGCGGCTCGCCCGAGGCATGGGCTGAAGCGATGACTCCGGTGAAGTATCTCGCCGCCGGCAATCGGTACGACCGGTACGTGGAGGAGCACTGCCGCCGGATCGTGGAGACCCTCCACGCCTCTCGGTGGACCGTCGGATTCCGGAACACACGGCCCGTGGGAGCGCGTGGACCCAGCCGGACAACGGAGACCGGCTGTCGAGGTGCACCGAACGCAGGATCGTCGTCAGACTCCGGCCGACGCCCAGTCTAGGCAGGACCGGCCCCAGTGTGGGTCCCACCTCCATCGAGGCCGGATCGGAGCCGGTCGCCCTCGGGGAGAGGCGGATGTGGGATCTGACATGGCGCCACCTCGACACGGTGGAGCCGCCACCGGGCCTCCACTTCCACACGAACTGGATGGGGCGTCCCGGAATCCCGGGGCGGCTTGCCTCCTCGTCACTCCTCGCCGAACAGTTGGCCACAAGGGCCGTCGAGGCGCATTCCTGACGAGGTGGTGACCACCGCGCCGCTGAGGCGGTTGGCTGTCCCGGACCTCGCGCGAAGCCTACGTTTCCGTATTGCTCACCCCTCGCCGGGAGCCCGCCGTGCCCAACCCAGAGGTCCC
>DATHRY010000209.1:0-1525 GCA_035464715.1 Longimicrobiales bacterium | reverse complement strand
TCTCCTCGCCACGGGCTGCTCCGACGACTTCCTGATCCCGGACCTCAACAATCCGGGCCTCGAGCAGCTCGAGGGGGAGCCCACCCGGTCCGCCGTGGTGGACGCCACCCAGGGACTGCTCATCGGCAGCCGCGCGAGCATCAGCAACCAGGCGGGCTACGTGAACCACCTGGGGACGCTGGGCCGCGAGGCGCTGACCTTCGACAACTCCGACCCCCGCTACTTCGACGAGATGCTCGCCGGGGCCCTGAACGCCGGGAACGGCGCCTTCGGGGGCAGCGGATGGGCGCCGCGGTACGCGAACATCCGGAACGCCAACATCGTGCTCAACAGCCTCGATGGCGTGTCCGGGTTCACCGATGCCGAGCTGGAGGGCATCCGGGGCTTCGCCAAGACGATCCAGGCCCTGGACTTCCTCCTGGTCATCAACCTGCGGAGCGTGAACGGGGCGGCGCTGGACGTGAACCGGCCCCTGGACGCCGAGCCGGCTCCCTTCGTCTCCGAGACGGAGATGCTCCAGGCCGTCAGCGACCTGCTGGACGAGGCGGCGACCCACCTGAACGCCGCAGGGGGCGACTTCGCCTTCCGGCTCAGCGACGGCTATGCCGGCTTCGACGACCCGGCCTCCTTCCTCCAGTTCAACCGGGCCCTGAAGGCGCGGGTGGAGGTGTACCGGGGGAACTACTCGGCGGCGATCACGGCCCTGGAGGCCTCGTTCCTGGATCTGGACGGGGACTTCGCGCTTGGGGTCTACCACAGCTACGGCACCGGGTCCGGTGACGTGACCAACGGGCTCTTCCAGGGGGCGGATCCCCAGATCGTGGCCCATCCCACGGTCTGGGACGACGCGCCCCTCAAGCCCGGCGGCGAGCGGGACGACCGGGTGCTCGCGAAGGTGGAGCTTCTGGGGACACCGAAGAGCGATCCCCGGGGCGTGACCTCGGACGTGCGCTTCATCCACTATGCCACGCTGAGCGACCCCACGCCCATCATCCGGAACGAGGAGCTCATCCTCCTCTGGGCCGAGGCCCAGTGGTTCACCGGGGGCACCGGCGACGCGCTGACGGCCATCAACGACGTTCGGAGCCGGTCCGGTGGCCTGGCCACCGTCGGAGCCCCGGGAAGCGACGACGCGTTCGTGGACCTGCTCCTGGGGGAGCGGCGCTGGTCGTTGCTCCTGGAGGGGCACCGGTGGCTGGACATGCGGAGGTTCGACCGCCTGGACGCGCTGCCCCTGGACCGGCCGTCGGACGTGGTCCCGACCAGTTTCCCGATCCCCCGGAACGAATGCATCGCCCGGAACCTGACGGTGCCGTGTAGCGTCTAGCGCCCGCCCGGGCGGGGTGCGCACACGACGGAGCCCGGTCCCCCGAGCGGGGGCCGGGCTCTTCGTCGTGGTGGGCCGGTCTGTGGGGACCGACGTCAGGCCGCGGGCGCCTCCACCGTGAACGCGCGGACCATCCCCAGCTCGAAGTGGGGCGGGGCCTCGGGGGTGTCGGTGAAGTTGCAGACCAGCATGTAGGTG
>DATHRY010000208.1:0-5959 GCA_035464715.1 Longimicrobiales bacterium | reverse complement strand
GAAGCCGATCAGCGGATCTCTCGCCCGCTCGCAGCGCCCCTTCCGGATGCCGTCGCCCCCATACTCCGGGGCCAGGACCTTTCGTTGGCCGTCTGGATCGTAGAAGCAATACGGCCATCCGAAGTCGTCCCCCTCGTCGATGGCGACGAACTCCTCCGCGGGCTTCTCCGCCGACTGTTCTTCGGTGAAGAGCTCGGGCCAGAGGGTGTGGAGCTGATCCCGGCCGTGGACCACGGCGTACACCTGGCCGCTGGTGGGATGCGCCGCCAGTGCGAAGGCGTTCCGGAGCCCCGTCGCGAACCGCGCGCCGTCCTCCCCCGTCTGCCCCACCGCGTCCGCATCGAAGGCCCACACGCCCGCCCGCTCCGGAAGCTCCGGGCAGGGGTCCTGCCCCGGGGACCCCGCCGTGCGGGTCTCCTGCTGACAGGCGTTGGATCGCGAGCCGATGTTCACCAGCAGGTGCCCGTCGGGAGCGAAGGCCAGGCTCTTGGCGCCGTGTCCGCCCGTGGGGAGGCCCTCGACCAGCGTCTCCGGATCTCCGGACGGCGTGAGCGCCCCGGCGGCCATGGGATAGCGCATCACGTGATCGTTCGCCGCGAAGTAGAGCCACCCGTCGCGAAGGAGGACCCCACTCCCGCCCACGGACCCGAAGCGCTGCTCCTCGTCGGCCGTTCCGTCTCCGTCGGAGTCCCGCAGGCCCACGATGGTGAAGCCGTCCTCGCCGGGCCCGGACAGGGCCACCCAGACGTCGCCGCCAGGGGAGACCGTGACGTGCCGGGCTGGCCCCACCCCTTCGTGGAAGACCGTGGCGCAGAATCCGTTCGGAAGCGTCAGAGCGTCGGGCACCGGCCCGCACACGCTCTGGGTCGCGTCGCGGGCGGCCGCCCCCGGGGCCCCGTCCCCGGAACAGCCGGTCACCGCGAGGGCGAGGGCGACGGCGGTCAACGTCACGTGTGTCTTCATGGGGCGGCTCCGGATGCGGTGGACGTTCGGGATACAGTAACCCCTCCCGGCCCCTCACGTTGCGGAAGCTACGCGTCCTGGAAATCGCAGGTCGCCGCCGGGTGACGGGATGGCTCCGGCTCGGGCGAGGCGCTCCGAGTCCTCGCGGGGCCCGCGAGGTCGGCCTTCAGCGTCGTCCCTTCAGCGACCCTCGCAGTTCTGCGGAAGCGGCCGCCACACGTCGGACCAGGCCCCTCCGCACGCCTGCTCGAGGAGCGCAGCCCGCTCCCGGTCCAGGGCGGCCTCCCGGGCCTCCCGGAGCGCGGACCACGCCGGGTCCTCGTAGAGGCTCTGGAAGAAGGCGAGACCCTCCGGCACCTCCACCCCGATCCCACCCTCCTCGATTGCGGCGAAGGCCTCCCGTTCACGGCCGGCCGCGTACTCCGCCGAAGCCGCGAACCCGGCGCGCCACGCCAGGCGATAGCCCGCCGCCGCCAACTGATCCGAGTTCTCCAGGATGGCGGCCCGCACCGGCTCGGGATCCTCACCTCGTTCCGTGCGCACGTGGAGGAGCGCCGCGGCGGGCAGGGCCGAGAACGGCCCGACCTGTCCCACCCTGTGTCCCACCTCGTCCCATACCGCCTCGAGAACGGTCGAGGCCGGCTCTAGATCGCCCATGGCCGCGAGGGCGGTGCCCCGCAACGCCAGCAAGGCCAGGTTGTCCGGCTCGTTGGCCAGGTCGCGGTCCGTGGCGTCGAGCCAGGCCCGTGGGTCACCCGCGGCCGCAAAGAAGAACGAATTCTGCTCCGGGACCAGCCGGACCGCCTCGTCGAGCAGATCCAGGCGGCCGAGCAACCGGCCCAGGGCGTAGGTGAACCGGGCCGCGCCGGGCTCTTCCCTCAGCGCCTCGACCAGGATGCCCGCCGCCTCGGCGAAGCGGCCGTGCTGGGCGACTTCCTCGTGTTTGAGGAAGAGGGCCAGCCCGGGGGCGATCCGGCGGAGCTTCCCGAAGAGGGCCTCGGCCTCCGCTACCTGCCTGCGGGTGTACAGACTGCGGAGCACATTCGCCTGCGCGGGGACGGAGAGCGGGTCCAGGGTCAGGGCGACTTCGTATTCCTCCAGTGCCTCCCGATACCGCCCCAGCTCGTCGAAGAGGATGTTGGCTCGCCAGTTGTGGGCCGCCGCGTAGTTGGGGTTGATCTCCACGGCCCGGTCCAGGCTCGTCAGTGCCCGGGTCGGCTGCTGGGCGGCGATCTGGTAGTGCCCCTGGGCGGCGTGGGCTTCGGCCAGCCCCGGGTCCAGCTCGAGCGCCCGTTCCACGTGGGGCCCGCCCCGCTCGAGGATCTCGGGCCGGGACAGGTCTCCGTACTGCTGGTAGTCGAGGAAGTTGATGGCCAGCGCCAGCTCGGCGTGGGCCAGGGCGTACTCCGGGTCCAGGGTCACGGCCGTGCGGAACTCCTCGATGGCGGCCTCGATCGTAGGGCGGGTCCGTTGGACCACCAGGTGACGACCTCTCAGGAAGGCCTCGTAGGCCTCCTCGTTCGAGGTGGAGACGTCCCGGGCCATCCCGCTCCGGAGATCGAGACCGAGCTCCTCCCGGAGCGCTCCGACGATCGCCCCGGAGATCTCGTCCTGGAGCCGGAAGATGTCCTCCAACTCCCGGGTGTAGGTGTCGGACCAGAGATGGTACCCGTTGTCCGCGTCGATGAGCTGCGCCGTGATCCGAACGTCGCCGCCCGAACGCCGGACGCTCCCCTCCAGGACGTGGGCGACGTTGAGCTGCCGCCCGATCTCCGTGACGTCCTGATTCTCTCCCTTGAACTGGAAGCTGGACGTCCGGGCGGCGACCCTCAGGTCGGGGATCTGGGCCAACAGGTTGAGGAGCTCCTCGGAGATGCCGTCCGAGAAGAACTCCTGTTCCGGGTCCGAGGAGAGGTTCACGAAGGGGAGGACGGCGATGGAGGCCCCGAGCATCGCGGGCTGCGGTCCCGGAGGCTCCGCGACGACCGCCCGTCCGGCGAAGCGGTCGACCAGCAACACGGTCACCGCCAGGGCGAGGGCCGCGATGATCATCCGATCGATCTTCCGGCCGGTGTTCGCCGTGACGGAGACGGTGGTGTCGACCTCCTTCGTCTTCTTGAGGCCCTCCGGCGTGATCTCGTACGCCCAGGCGAAGACGAGGGCGATGGGGAAGCCGATGACGAGCATGAGGATCACGAAGCCCGGCACCCACTCGGGAAGGGCCATCCGGGGAGCCAGGATGTCCACCACCTGGATGACGACCCAGGCCACTACCGCGTAGGCCACCGCGACCCGGAAGACGTTCCTGCGTTTGAGTTCCGAGAGGAGGCTCAACGGGGGCTCACGATGGGAGGGCGCATACCGACGACGCTAGCGCGCGGCCCGGTGGTACGCCAGCGACTCGTGCGGGGCACAGGCGACGCGCCTAGATTCGGGGGCGTCCGGTACGGCCCCCGGTCGCCCGTACGTCGGGCTTCGGGGACGTCCCCGCGCCCTCAAGGTCGATCCCCTCTCAGAAGGAGTCTCATCGTGACCCGCTCCCTCCTCCACCTCGCGGTACCCCTGCTCCTGGGCACCCTGGTCACGGCCGAATCCGTCCTGGCTCAGGACCTCCACCCGTCCCGACTCCCCAGCCCCGTGGGGATCGCCAAGACCTTCGTGGGCGACACCTACGTGAAGGTCACGTACGGACGGCCCTACATGCGGGGGCGCGCCATCTTCGGGAATCCCGCGGACGGAGAGTTCCTCGTCCCCTTCGGCCAGACCTGGCGGACCGGGGCGAACGAGGCCACCGAGATCACGGTGACCGGCCCGGTGCGATTCGCCGGCCAGCCCCTGGCTGCCGGGACCTACTCGATCTTCACCGTGCCAGGAGCCGACGTGTGGGAGATCCGGATCCATCCCGGACTGGGCATGGACGGCACCGGCCGCATGGGCGACGACGGCACCTTCCAGGAGACCTACGATCCGGCGCAGGACCTGGTGGTCGCCCGGATCCGGTCCGGGACACTCTCCGAGCCGGTGGACCAGTTCACCATCGCCTTCGAGCCGGCGGGCTCGGGAGCCCACATGGTCCTCCAGTGGGAAGAGACCGAGGTGCGGGTGCCGATCGAGCCGGGGGAGTAGAGTCGGAGCCCGACGCACGAGACCGCGAGACCGGGCGGCAGAGGGGGCCCGACGGATAAGGGGCGCCGGCAATCTGCCCGGCGCCCCCATGTCCATCCACTGCGTCGGGGAGCCTCCGGGCTCCCCGTCCAGCCCCTCTCAGGTTGCCTGGGCGCTGATTTCGTGCACCACGTCCCGGGCCGCGTTGAGATCGTCCTCAATGGAGAGGGGATCCAAGCGGACGGCCTCCAGGACGGTGAGGGCCGCTCCGAAGGTCGTGTCGGGCACCCCGTCGAAATCGGTGTCCACCAGGTCTGCGAGATCGAATACCCCGTTGGCGAAGTTCATCCACGCGGCCAGGAGCTCCCGGTCCAGCTTCTCGTGCTCGGTGCCCCCGTTCCCGGCCACGTCGATCACGTCCAGGGCGGCGGCCACGGTGGATGCGTCCCGCTCCTCGTGGAAGACGGTGCTCATGGCCCCGACGATGGCGAGCATGCAGCCCAGCTCGTCCTCGCCGAAATCGACGTTCCCGTTCCCGCTCAGCTGCTGCCTCCAGTAGCCGGCGAGGCTGGCCGCATTGGCCGCCGCCGAACGGATGATGGCGTAGGCGCCGTCCTGATTGCTGGCCCCGTCACTGTCGGTGGATGTGAAGGTCACCGGATAGATGCAGGCCTGGCTGAAGGCGTGAAGCTGGCCGTCGGTGATGTCGTTGGGACCCACCGTGGCCGCCACCGGCAAGGGGTACGCCGTCGAGGTACCCGGCGTGAGATCGCCCCAGCTCCACTCCGCCAGGAGGTCGTCGAGACCCGGGTCGTAGGATGCGCCCTGGAAGGCGATCGCTTCGCCCACGTCGGCGAAGAAGACGCCCATCCCATTGATCTCCTGTGCGGTCGCGACGTCGATCACGGCGGTGGGCGCCACGTTCCGGACGGTGACCCCGGAGCTCATGGTGGTCGGGCTCGCCCCGGCATGGATCGGCACGGAGATGTCCGGAATCAGGTTGGTGAGGTTGAAGTCGGTGATCGGGATGTCGTAGCGCTTGGTGTACTGCCCGAACACGTCGAGAGAGAAGTAGGCCACCAATCCGATCTTGTACTGGGAGAAGACGTACTTGGTGTTCTGGATCCGGAGGATGCCGTCGTCCGGGCCGTCGACGGCGACGATGGACGGAAGAGGACGGGAGATGGCAGGGTCGGTCCAGAGGAGCGCGCCGCTCCCCATGAGTCCGCCCGACGCCGTCCAGTTGCCCCGGAACTTGTCGGAGCCCGCCTTGGGCGTCAGCGCCGCCCCGAACTCCCCGGTGAGACCCGCCGCCGTCTTCGAAAAGAGGGGGATGTCGATGGAGGGCAGCGAGAACACCGCTCCCGGGCCGAAGGGGGTCTTGAAGCTCTTGGACTTGTTCTCGTCGATCTTCGGGGGACCGATGTCCAGGACCGTCACGCCGGCGATCTTGGCCACGGCACCAAGGAAGAACTCGGCGCGCATGTTGAACTCGGTCCCGGACTCGGGCGCGAGCCCCGCGGCGGTGTAGTCCGCGGCGGACCAGTTCGCCCCGTCGGCGAGGCTGCTCGCGGCGAAGGTGACGCCTTCGTCCACCGCGTCGGCCGCCGTCAGGCTCACGTTCATGGGGAGGCGGATCCCGAATCCCCAATCGAAGGCGAAGCCGGCCTTCACCTCTCCGAGGCACACCTCCACGCCCAGCTCCTCGTAGCAGAAGCCGGCCTCGACGGTCCAGTCGATCCCGGGTCCGTACACGCCGAACCCGTGGACCAGGTCGTCGTCGACCACGGACCGTGCCGTCGGCAGGGCCCCGTCGGTGCCGAAGTCCAGGGTCACCGTCTCCACGACCCTCCGCATCCGGGGCTCCTGCCCGAACTGATGGCGCTGCCAG